>JBEIFV010000065.1:0-30956 GCA_040382235.1 Burkholderiales bacterium | reverse complement strand
GCGTCGCGATTTGCAGAAAGGCCCGCCGAATCGCACCCCAAGCACTGCCTGATACCTGGGGAGTGGCCTCCGGAGGCCACTCCCCAGGTATCAGGCAGTGCTTGGGGTGCGATTCGGCGGGCCTTTCTGCAAATCGCGACGCATGCCAGCCCGAAAGTGGCGATTGATGGCTACACCCGGCGTCTGCCATACTCCCCGAAAGGCCGTTGAATTCCCTATCCTTCAGCCTTGGATCGACCCCGTGCGAGGCCTATTCGGGCTTCACGCCCGCCTCGGCCAGTACCCTGGCCCACAACTTGATATCCGTCTCGATGGTGCGTGCCAGCCCCTCGCCATCCTGCGGGTCGGGGTCGAGACCGATCGCGGTCAATTGCGCCTTGACGTCGGCACGATTCAAGGCCGTCGCCGCCGCGTTGAGCAGGGTTTCGCGCGCTGCCCTGGGGATATTCGCCGGGGCCAGCAAGCCGACCCAGGGCACGATTTCGAAACCCGGCATGGCGCCGGCTTCGGCCACCGTCGGCAGTTCCGGGGCAAGCACGGTGCGTCGCAACATCGTGACGCCCAGGCCCTTCAATTTGCCGCCCTTCATCTGCGCAACCGCATTGCCGACATCGACAAAGCTGAAATCGATGACGCCGCCGATCAAGTCGATCATTGCCGGCGGGTTGCCCTTGTAGGCGATGGGCTGCGCGGAAAACTTGCCCATCTTGGTCAACAGCGAGGCGGAGGCGAGCATGCCCGCCGTTCCGTGTCCAAAGCTCAGTTTCCCGCTGTTGGCGCGCGCGTAGGTCAGGAATTCCTGCAAGGTGTTGGCGGGAAACTCGGCGCGAACCATCAGTACAAACGCGGTCACGCCGATCTTGGCCAGTGGCGTGAAGTCCTTGACCGGATCGTAGGGCAACTGCTTGTAGAGATACAGATTCGCCGCGTGCGTGGTACTGGCGGTCACCAGCAACACGTAGGGGTCGCCTGCCGCCTGCTTGACCTGCTCGACGCCCAGAATGCCGGTGGCGCCGGCCCGGTTCTCGACCGCGACGGCCTGGCCGAGTTGCTCGCCCATGGCGCGCGCGAGGATGCGCGCGGCGAGGTCGGAGGCGCTGCCGGCCGGGAACGGCACGACCAGTCGCAATGGCTTGACGGGGAAGTTTTGCGCTGAGACCGGCGTGGCGGCGCCGATCAATCCGCAAATCAACGCCGCCACGAATGCGATAGCGCATGCGGAACTGGATCTATTCATGCATCTGGTCACGGCATACCTCCTAAATGGAGTCATACGAAGAGATTGCGATGCCTTGCGTCGCCGTACGTGCGCTCAATCCAGCATCGCTCCGAGTCTTGCGCGCGCATCGAGCAATTCTTCCATCATGTCGTAGACCACCTGCCTGACCGAAGTCTCCTCGGTCATGTCGCCGACGAGTTGGCCTACCGGGTAGGTAAGGAATTCCTTGACCCGCGCCCGCTCGACGCGGGTCCTGCCTTGTCCCCACCACAGCACCCCTTGCAGCGGTGCCGGCAGCGTGGGCGGCGCGCCGGGCTGGTCCCAGGCGTCGGTGAAACTGCAGCGCAAGGTGCGGCAGGGCTTGCCGGTCACGCTGCGGGTCAGCACGGCATCCTCAGGCCCGGCTTCGAACATCCTGGCCTTGATGTCCGGAGTCACCTCGCTTTGGATGGTCTTGAGCCAGATCGATCCGCACCAGACGCCTTCGCAACCCAGCGCCAGGGCGGCTGCCACCTGGCGGCCGCGGCCCACGCCGCCGCCGCCCAGCACCGGCATGGGCGCCACCGCATCGACGATGCGCGGCCACAGCACCATGGAGGTGATGTTGCCGGTGTGGCCGCCGGCCTCGGTGCCAACCGCGATCACGAAATCGCAGCCGGCGTCGCGGTGCTTGATCGCATGCCTGGGTGACCCCGCCAGTGCCGCGACCTTGATGCCGCGCGCGTGCGCGCGCGCCACCAGTGCCGCTGGTGGCGTGCCAAGCGCGTTGACGATAAGCCGGATCGGGTGTTCCATCGCGATCTCGAGCATTTCCTCGCTCTCGCGCGGCGTGAAATTGAACTGGCCCACCAGTTCGCTCTCGATTTGCCGGGCTTCGTCGGGCGGCAGCCGCGGTACCCCCGCATCGTCGAGCATCTTGCGCACGAACTCCAGTTGCGGCTTGGGAAAGAGCTGCTCGGCCTCGAACTTCAGGCCATCGAAATCCTGGTAGGTCGCGGGCATAAGAACGTCGATGCCGTAGGGCTTGCCGCCGATGTGATCGTCGATCCACCTGAGCTCTTCTCGCACGCGCGCCGGACTCATGCGCGCCATGCCGAGCACGCCCAGGCCGCCGGCCTTCGAGACTTCGACCACCACGTCGCGGCAATGGGAAAACGCAAAAATCGGCAGCTCGATGCCGAACATGTCGCACATCACATTTTTCAAGTCAGCTCTCCGTCAATCGATTGGCCGGCATTCGGCAGCTGCGGGGCTCCCCTGCAAGGCTGCCACAGGTCCTCCTGGGCAACGTCATCGCGCGGCATGTCGGCGCATCCTCGCATACGACGCGAGTCTGCGAAAGCCCCTTGTGCGTTTCAGGCGCCCCCACAAACAGCAACGCCCGCTCCGGACTTGTCGACGAAGTTTCGTGCACCGCAACATAGCTGGCGCGAATATCGGGATTGGCGGCCGTTGATTGTGGCCACGCCACCGCCCTGATTGAATCGGTGCTCCCGACAATTCCGCGGAGCATCCCGATGGCCATCAAGATCGTTCAACCCACACGTGCCGAAATGAGCCGGTGCGTGGCCCGCTTCAGTGAACTCGTCCCCTGCAACACCGGTGTGGTGGACATGGGACTGCTGCCCGAAAGCGAACGCACGTTCCTCAACGTGCTGGGCTTCTCCCAGCCCCAGGGCGAGGGCCAGTTTTCACCCTTTGGCAATCTCGCGCCGGCGGCGGTCACGCACCTGCGCGCCGGCTTCGGCATGGCCTTCATCGGTGCCAAGGCGGGCTGCGGCGTATTGATGCACGCCCACGACACGGTCGAGACTTTCATGGTGATGCACGGCAGGTGGAAGGTCGAATGGGAGCTGGACAGCGGCACCGAAGGGGTGACGCTCGATCCGCTCGACTTCATCGCCTGCCCGATCGGAGCGCAGCGGCGTTTTGAATGCGTGGAGGCGGGGCCAGGCCGGGAAGAAGGCCTGCTGCTCGGCGTCATCGGCGGCGACGCACCCGCGGTCGAGATTTCGCCGGCGGGAATCGAAACACTGATCAAGGCTGGCGGCCTGCAGCGTCTGATCGACGCCGGCATTGTCAAGGCCGAATCGGCGACGGCCTGAACCAGGTGGCAATCTCGCTGCCGGCCTTTACCGGCCGACATACCTGCCGGCAAGCGGCGCGATATGCCAGGCACACAGCGAGGCACACGCATGCCCGACATTCTGGCCGTTGATCGCGTAGAGGTGCTGGTGTTGGTCGACAACCTGACCGACAGCTTGTCGACCAACCCGGCTGGCGTGACCTCCGAGTGGTCCGGACTCCTGACCGGCGGGCGCATGCGCGTCATGTCCGGGTCGAACATTTGTTGCGCGCATCATGGACTGTCGCTTTTGATCAGCGTGCACATTGGGTCCACGAAACGCACCCTGCTGTTCGACGCCGGGCCTGAAGGCGCGACCTTCCTGCGCAATACGCGAATCCTTGGCGTTGACTTCAGCGCCATTGAAACCGTAGTGCTGTCGCACGGGCACTGGGACCACGCCGGCGGCTTGCTGGCCGCTATCGAGGCCATCTTTGCTGCACGTGCCAAGGAGGGCGCGGACTGCTTCGTGCATCCAGGCATGTTCGCGCAGCGCGCACTGCAAGGACCCGGCGGCGAGCTCTACGTGCATGAGCCGGTGCCCGGCCCGGCCAAGCTCAGTAAGGCCGGCGCGCGCGTCATCAACACGCGCGAACCGCAGCTGGTGGCCGGCGGCGCCTTCTACATCAGCGGCGAGATTGCGCGGGCGACGCCTTACGAGACAGGCTTGCCCGGCCACATGAGAAGCAGCGAGGATGGCCAGTCCTGGGAGGCGGATCCGCTGGTGATGGATGAGCGCTTTGTCTCGGTTCACGTGAAGGGCCGTGGCCTGTTTGTTTTCACGGCCTGTTCGCATGCCGGGGTGATCAACGTGCTGCGGCACGCCAGGTCCGTGTTTCCGGAGATTCCTCTTTACGGTGTGATGGGCGGGCTGCACCTCTCGGGCATCACCGAGAAAATCATCCCGCAGACCATCAATGACCTGAAGGCATTCGATCTCAAGTTCGTGGCACCCGGTCACTGCACGGGTTGGCGCGCGCTGGCTGCGCTTGCCAATGTGTTTGGCGACAAGCTTGTCCCGTCAGCGGTGGGCAAGAGATACCTGATTTGAAACCGGCGCAAGCCGCGACCCCCAATCACCTGCGCATGGGCGCATCAAGAAACCAAGGAGAGACAGACATGAATTCGATAGCGACGAGCGTGAAGAATGCCAACTCCGCGCGCGAGACGCGGCGCAAGTTCGTCAAGGCGGCCCTGGCGCTTTCGGCAGGATTGACGACCAGCGCCCGGGCCCAGGGCGCGCCAATCAAGATCGGCTTCTCGATCTCGCAAACCGGGCCGCTGGGCGCCGGTGGCAAGCCCGGCCTGCTTGGCCTGCAGATGTGGCGCGACGATGTCAACGCGCGCGGCGGCATTATCGGCCGCAAGGTCGAGATGATCGTCTATGACGACCAGTCCAACGCCTCGCTGGTGCCGGGCATCTACGCGAAACTCCTGGATGTCGACAAGGTCGATCTGCTGATCGCCCCCTACGGCACCAACCTCACCGCGCCGATCATGCCGATGGTGAAGCAACGGCAGTTGCTGTTGATGGGCAATTACTCCTTCGAGGTCAACGAGCGCGCGCAGCACGACATGTGGTTCAACAACTCGCCGCTCACCGATTCGGTGGCGATCGCCACCGGCTACTTCGAGATCGGCAGGAAACTCGGCGCCAAGACCGTGGCCTTTCTGGCAGCCGACGCCGAGTTCTCGCAAAACCTCGCCACCGGGGCACGCAACCTGGCCACCCATTCCGGCCTTACGGTGGTGTACGACCAGAAATACCCGCCGAACACGACCGACTTCTCGTCCATGCTGCGCGCCATCAAGGCGGCCAAGCCGGACCTGGTATACGTCGCCTCCTATCCGGGCGAATCGGTGGCGATCGTGCGGGCGGCCAACGAAATCGGGGTCGGCGACAGTGTCAAGATGTTTGGCGGGGGCATGGTGGGCCTGCAATTCGCCCCCATCATGGAAAGCCTGGGTTCGCAGTTGAACGGCGTGGTCAACTACAACCCCTATGTGCCGGAGAAGTCACTCGACTTCCCCGGCTTGAAGAATTTCCAGGCACGCTACACAGCGCGGGCCAAGGTTGAAAGAATAGACCCGATCGGCTTTTACCTGCCGCCCTTTTGCTATGCCATGGGTCAGGTGCTGGAGCAGGCGATCACCGCCACCAAGGGTGTCGATCAGAAGGCTCTGGCCAAGTACATTCGCGAGAATGAACACAAGACCATCGTCGGGACAAACCGCTATCAGCGCAACGGCGAATGGGCCGAGGGGCGCGCGCTGCTGGTTCAGTTCACCGGCATCAAAGACAAGGATATCGAGCAGTTCCGCCTGCCCGGCAAGCAGGTGATTCTGGCGCCCGACAAGTACAAGACTGCGCAGATCAAATATCCGTTCGAGAAGGCGCGCAAGTCTGCTTGACCTACTGATACATCGGGCACCGCCGCAGGCTTCATGAGCCAGGGCAATGTTGCGACACTTGGCCGGTTCCACGGCCATTGCATGTTCCGCAGCGGCATTCCTGATTAAATCAACGTTTTCGAACCCCAACGGAGAAACCCATGGCCATTACCGTGACCCAGCCCTCGCGCGACGAGATGACAAGAAGCGTCGCGCGCTTCTCCGATCTCACACGCTGCAATACCGGCCTGCCGGACATGGCGTTGCCCGACTGCCAACGCACATTTCTCAACGTGCTCGGCTTTTCCCAGCCCAAGGGGGATGGCCAGTTCTCGCCATTCGGCGATCTGGCGCCGGCCGCCATTAGTCATGTGCGCGCCGGCTTCGGTATGGCCTTCGTCGCAGCCAAGCCGGGCTGCGGCGTGCTCATGCACACCCACGACACGGTGGAAACCTTCATGGTGATGCACGGCAAGTGGAAACTGGAGTGGGAACTCGACAGCGGTACCGAAGCGGTGATGCTGGGTCCGCTGGACTTCATCGCCTGCCCGGTCGGCGTGCAGCGCCGCTTCGAATGTGTCGAGGCCGGTTCCGGCCGGGATGAGGGACTGTTATTGGGCGTCATTGGTGGCGATGCACCGGCGGCCGAGATTTCACCGCAAGGCATCAGGCGACTTGTTAACGCCGGCATTTTCAAGGAGGATCAGGCCACCTGATGCGAATGCACATCTGCCCAGCCCCGTGCGCAAAGGCGGTCCTGAAGAGCAGGACGCTGCGTCGACATCATTGAACAAGTTTTGGAAAAAAATGCGAATGCTTTTGGATATTTGATTGCATTCGAGAGGTCAAGATGTTGATCGCCACTCTGGACACAGCCGTTGCCAGACATATGGCGCAAAGCAGCGCCATCTGCGGCGCGGCCATACTCCCCAAGATCCAGTTGGTTTGTTTATCCTGCACAGAAAGGCCTTAGTATTCGTCTCGTTAAAAGTCAGCCTGCTCTGCTGAATCTTCTAGCGCATCAGGGAATTAGCGTCCCACTTCGCGCCGACGACAAGAATCAAGGGGAATGTGTTGAAACAAATTTGGGGACGGGGACTTCCCGCGCTGTTGTTCGCTTTGACGATGGCACTGCCGATGGTCGGCTGGGCGCAATCGGAAGCGCCGGTTGCGACCATTGATGAGGCGCGCAACCTGATCCGCCAAGGGGCGTTTGCCCAGGCTTATTCGTTACTCGAGCCGCGCGCCGAATCCTTTTCACGCGATCGCGAAGCCAACTATCTGTTGGGGTTGGCCGCGCTTGAATCCGGACATCCGGGCGTGGCACAGATGGCGCTTGAGCGCGCCCTGGTGATCGATCCTGGCTTTCTGCCGGCGCGCGCGGAGCTCGGGCGTGCCTATTTGCAACTGGGTGACGTCGACGGTGCGCGCAGTGAATTCGACGCCGTGCGAGCAGCCAATCCACCGATGGAGATACGCCAGTCGGTGGAGCGGCTGCTTGCGCAGGCCGAGGCCAGCGGGGTTGCCAGGACTGGCGGGCTTAAGTTCAGCGGCTATTTGAGCGCGGAGGCCGGACATGACAGCAACGTCAACGCGGCCACCAATGCCACGGTGGTCAATCTGCCGATCTTCGCCGATCTGCCGTTCACGCTCGGGCCGCTGTTCACCGCGCAGCGCAGCACGTTTGCCGGTGTCGGCGGCGGCATCGTGCTGTCGGTGCCGCTTTCGGATCGAGTAAGCGCGTTTGCCACCGGGGACCTGAAGCTGCGCGAGAACTTTCAGCAATCCGTATTTCGACCGATGACTTACGGCGCGCTGACGGGCATCACTGTGAGCGACGGCCAGGATCGCTATTCACTGGGCGTGAACGCCAGTGGGTATCGTATCGGGTCCATCGAGCTCGATCGCCGCAAAGGCGTATTCGCGACCTGGTTGCGTGATGTTTCAGCGCGCGATCGAGTCAGCGTATTCGGCCAGTATCTGGACAATACCTTTCCGCAGGACAAGAGCCAGAATACCCAGACCTACCTGCTGGGCGGCACTTGGCTGCATGCCTACGGCGTCGGTGCGCCAACCGTCAGCGCGACCTTGTTCGCGGCCAACGAGCCGCAACGCAACAACGATGAGACGGTCGGACGAAAGTACGTGGGTGGCCGCCTGACTGGCGAATACCGTCTGCGCGACGATCTGCGGATCGTCGCATCGCTTGCGCACGTGTATTCGCGTTACGGCGGGACTTCCGCGTTTTTTCTGACCAAGCGCATCGAAAAACGCTACGACTTCGACATCGGCCTTTTCTGGTCACCGGCGAAAAACTGGACCGTGGCACCGCAATTCATTTATACCCGCAACGATTCCTCGATTGCGGTGAGTGATTTCAACCGGGTCCAGGTGCTGGTGTCAGCGCGCCGCGACTTCGACTGACAGGACTTGGCGACATGAAAACGATATTTCGATTGTGTGGGGCGCTGACGCTTCTCGGCGCGGCTTTTGTGGCATCGGCGAACGAGGGCCGCATCGTGTTCCTCGACGGTGCGGTGCGCATCGTGCGGCTGAACATGGCACCGGTGGAAGCACGCCTGGGCGACACCTTCGGCGCGGGCGCGAGCATCCTGACCGGCGCCGGGCGTGCCCACGTGAGGTTCTCCGATGGCGCCCTGCTGACTTTGCAGCCGAATACCAATTTTGCCGTGAGCACCTACGTGTTCAACGGCCGCAACGACGGCGCCGAGCAGTTTGCCGGCAGCCTGCTAAAGGGCGCAGTGCGCATGGTCACCGGGTTGGTCGGCCGACGCGAAAGCCGCGTGTTCAGGATCGAGGGCGTGGTTGCGACTGTGGGCATTCGCGGCACCGCTTTCAAGATGGAATACTGCAACAAGGATTGTGGCGGGCGTGCCGACGGGCTGTATGTCGACGGCGGAGAGGGCACCACGGTGGTGTCCAATGCCGCCGGCTCGGTCGATCTGACGCGCGGCGGCTCGGCCTTCGTGGCCAACCCGCAGAGTGCCCCGGAACGTACCAGCCAGCGCACCAGTGTCGCGGCGCCGGCGCCGCCGCGTTCGCCGGCCCAGTTGGTGGGCGCGGTACGCGAGGAACAGCGCTTTGCCGATTATTCCTTCAAGACCGGCAACCTGGAGCCACCGTTCCGCAACATCAACATCACCCAGGCGGGGGGCGCCTTTGCCGGCATGGAGCAGGTCGCGGGCGCCGGCGAGATCGGCAGCGCATCAGGCGGTACGGGGGCCGGCGAAACGTTGACCGTGGTGCTCGACGCGGCCAGTCGCGTATTCGCTATTGGCGGCACGGGGAGCAACGAATCCTTTTTCCTGACCATCAACAATGTCGAGAACGCCGGAACCGACGGCCTTTTGTACTGGGGCCGCTGGGCCAACGGCCAGGTGCAGGCGAACTCCAATTCCCAGGGCAAGTCCAGTATTGGCACGATCGATCTTGCCGGCACCAATTCGATACACTACATCGTGAGCCAGCAGGCGTCGATGATCCCGACCGGCGGGACGGCGACTTACACGTTTTTCAGTACTACGCCATCGACCTCGAACGATGGCATGCTCGGCGCCGGCGTGACCAGCGGAACCTTCACGGCCAATTTCGGCAGCTTGACTTCCAGCACTCTTGCGATGAGTGTCAGCCACGGCGGCATTACCTTGAACCAGAATGGCGCCATCACGTTGACGCGAGACAATCGCGCGGCATTCTCCGGCACTGGCGGCGGAAGCTTTCCGTTCACCTTTGAAGGCTTCTTTGGCGGCGGCAACCGCGCAGATGCCAACCCCGCGCGTGTCGGCATCGCCTATCAGATCCAGCGCCCAGGCAACTACATCAACGGCGTCGCCGGTTTCAAGTAGCTGTCTGCCATCTCACGGCGGCTGTCCGCTCGGGGTAGCTTGAAGCGTTGCAGCTTGCAGGCTTCGGTGCGCCGTGATTCGGCTACAAATTCGATTGCGCGCCTCGTGCTTGCACGCCTTCTTCCTCACGGATTCTTCGTTCTGCAGTCATTGAACTGAACCAAAGCTGTGGGGCACGTGTTTCGGCGACAAGATCAAAACCCGCGCAACACCTTCTCGCGCATGGTAACGAACTCTTCGGCCGCCGTCGGATGGATGCCGACGGTATCGTCGAACTGCTGCTTGGTCAGGCCCGCCACCACTGCGATGCCGATGCCCTGGATGATCTCCGGCGCGTCCGCGCCCACCATGTGCACGCCGATTACCTTCTGGGTTTTGGCTTCGACGATCAGCTTCATGTAGGTCTTTTCGCTGCGCCCGGACAGGGTGTGCTTCATCGGCCGGAAAGTCGACTGGTATACCTCGACGCGGCCGTATTTGGCGATTGCCTGCTCTTCGGTGTCGCCGACGGTGCCGATTGGCGGCTGGCTGAATACCGCAGATGGAATATTGCTGTGGGCCACGCTCATCGGGCGGTTGTTGAAGAGCGTATTGGCTACCGCCGAGCCTTCACGAATCGCCACCGGCGTCAACTGCACGCGGTTGGTCACGTCACCTACGGCATAGATGTGCCCGACCGAGCTGCGTGAAAACTCGTCGACCACCACTGCGCCCTTGTCGTCCAACTTGACGCCCACATCCTCGAGACCGAGGTTGGCGGTGTTGGGTGCGCGGCCGGTCGCGAACATGACGGCATCGCATTCCACCGTGATGTCGGAGTCGCTGGTGCGCGCGCGATAGCCGGCGTCGTGGCGCTCGATCGAGGTGATCTCGTTGCGCAGCAGCACGCGAATGCCCTTGGCTTCGATCTCGGTTCGCAGGTGCTTGCGTACATCGTCGTCGAAGCCGCGCAGGATCTCGGAGCCGCGGTAGGAGAGTGTGACCTCGGCGCCGAGACCATGAAAAATGCCGGCGAATTCCACCGCGATGTAGCCGCCACCCACCATCAGCACCCGTTTGGGCAGATCCTTGAGCTCGAACGCCTCGTTGGAGCTGAGCCCGAATTCGGCGCCGGGTATTTCAGGGTTTACCGGCCAGCCGCCGGTGGCGATCAGGATGTATTTGGCGCTTACCTGCTTGCCGTCGATTTCCACCGTGTGCGGATCGACCAGGCGTGCGCGACCGCGCAGCAACGTGACGCCGGCGTTGACCAGCAGCTTTTCGTAGATGCCTTCAAGGCGCGCGATCTCGCGGTCCTTGGCTGCGATCAGCTTGGGCCATGAAAAACGGGCTTTCGGCACGGTCCAGCCGTAGCCATGCGCGTCCGCAAAATCCTCTTGAAAATGCGCGGCGTAGACCAGCAGCTTTTTCGGTACGCAACCGCGGATCACGCAAGTGCCGCCGGGCCGGTACGCTTCGGCCACCGCGACCTTGGCACCGAAGGAGGCCGCCATGCGGCTGGCACGCACGCCGCCGGAGCCGGCGCCGATCACAAACAGGTCGTAGTCGAAAGTCGTCATGGTTGGTGGCGAATGCGGGTCAGACGTTCAGTCTACCGCGCTCGCCCTTGCTCTCAGCCAACAAAACTCACGCCCATGACCCAGCACAGGGCCGAAAAGCTGAAAAACGCCAGCGCGGTCGACACCAGTATCGCCCCCGAGATCGACTCCGAGTCGTGGCCGGCGCGCTCGGCGAAGAGGAATGTCGAGCCCGCCACCGGCAGTGCCGCCATCAACACCAGCACCTGCAGTTCGAAATGTGACATGCCGAATACGAATGCGGCCACCAGCGCCACGATATATGGCTGCAGCAGCAGTTTGCCGCCGGTGATCATCATCACCTCGGCGCGCAGGATCGGCGCGCCCGGGCGATACAGAGAGACACCGATGGCGAACAGCGCCACCGGCACCGCCGCGCTGCCGAGCAGTCGCACCAATTGATCGGCGGCAACCGGCAATGTGATGCCGAACGCGGAACCGATCGCGCCGGCGATCACCGCCAGGATCATCGGGTTCTTGACCACCCGCAATACAGCGCCCTGCAAAACGCTCCTGAAACTGTTGTCGCCTGCCCCGCTGCCGGCCAGTGCCAGCGCGACCGACATCACAACGAAGAGGTCTGCCATGCCGCCGGCCACGATGATGGGCAGGGCCTCGCGACCAAGCAAGGCGGGAATCAGCGCGAAGCCCATGTAACCCCAGTTCGACCAGGCCACTCCCATCGCGGGATAGGCACTCAAATGCAGCGGCTCCATCCTGGCGCACCGGTACGAGAACGCGAAGATCGCATAGGTCGCGAGGCCCGCCACCATGTAGGCCAGAAACACACGCGCGTTGAAAATCTGCGCGAACGGTGTTTCCAGGGTGAAGCGGAACATCATGCAGGGCAAGGCGAAATACAGCACAAAGGTGTTGAGCGCGGCGACCGCGTTTTCCGGCAGCAGGCGCAAGCGCGCCGCCGCGTAGCCGCATGCGATCAGCCCGAAAAACGGCGCGGTGACGGTGAATATCGCCAGCATCAGGCCGCTCGGCGCCGGCCGGGGCTGAACTGGCGCTGGTCGAAGTAATACGCTTCACGCTCGCAATCGACATTCCAGCCCGGAATGCCGTTGATCGGCAGCGGCTGCAACGAGGTCGTTGCCGCCAGCCGCACCGGGTCGTCCAGCAGCGCCGCCACGTGGACATCCAGCCAGCGCAGGCGCGCGCCCTGATCCAGGTCGAAGTAATCGGCGTCGGCACGAAAAAGAAGCGCGCGCCCGGTGGCACCGTACTCCATGGTCAGGGTGCGCTCATGGAGCGCGTGGCCCAGGATGGTGAAATCCATCGCCTCGCGTACCGCAACGCGGCGCTCCCAGAACAGCGCATGCCAACGGAACCCCCGCACCAGATCGAGCAATTCCGGTTCGCGGCTCACTATCAGCAATCCGCCTTCGTCGAGCAGCGTCAACACGTTGCGCACCACGCCGCGCAGATTGGGTGAAGCGTCGGCGCCATGCGCCAGGTGCAGCGCATTGATGCGCGCCTTGGTCAGCGGAAAGTTGAGCCAGGCGCAGGCGTGAAATGCATCGTGCCAGCAGCGCGCGCGGGTTTCGACCTCGCCGAAGTCATCAATGCGTTGCTCGAAACCGAGCGCCGAGGGCGGCGGCAGCGCGGGCGGCACGAACGAAAGCGCGAGCCCGCGCAGGTTGCGGGTGCCCGACGCCCGTGCGGCCGCGGTCCAATCTTCATGCGTGGGCCAGTGATCGGCCGGCAGCGTTTGCAGAAGCCCCTGCAGCGCCATCACGGGGGGAGTGGGCGCCAGCGCCCGCCATGCCTGCCACGAAAGCTGCGGCTTGCCGTGCGACTTCATGCGCTGCGCGGCGCGAACATGATGACGGCCATGCCGGCCAGGCAGAGGGCGGCGCCAGCCAGGTCCCATGCATGCGGACGCAGCCCATCCACCGCCCATAGCCAGAAAATCGCCGTGGCGATATACACCCCTCCATAAGCCGCATAGACCCGCCCGCTGGCGACCGGATGCAGGCTCAAGAGCCAAACGAAGATGCATAGCGAGAGCGCAGCCGGTGGCAGCAGCCAGGCTGACGCGCCGCGCGTCAACCACAGTAGCGGCAGATAGCAGCCGACGATCTCCGCCAACGCGGTGGCGACGAACAGCATCAGGGTTTTCGCTTCGAACACCTGGCCGCGCTCAGGCAGTGCCGATGAAGCGCCAGTTCAGCGTTTCACCGGCGCGCAAGGGCACGATGCCGGAATCGTCGATGTAGTTCAGGCGTTCTGCCACCTGCCAGGGGTCGCGCTTGAGCGTGACCCGGCCGGTGTTGCGCGGCAGTCCGTAGAAGTCGGGGCCGTGAAACGAGGCGAAGGCTTCGAACTTGTCGAGCGCGCCGGCGGCCTCGAAAGCTTCGGCATACAGTTCCAGCGCATGCGGCGCGGTGTAGCAACCGGCGCAACCGCAGGAAACTTCCTTGGTGTTGGTCGCATGTGGAGCGGAGTCGGTGCCGAGAAAAAACTTCGGGCTGCCCGAAGTCGCCGCCTTGATCAGGGCGACACGATGCTCTTCGCGCTTCAACACCGGCAGGCAATAAAAGTGCGGGCGGATGCCGCCCTTGAAAATTTCGTTACGGTTGTACAGGAGGTGTTGCGGTGTGATGGTGGCGGCAACGTTCGAAGGCGCGGCGGCCACATATTCGGCCGCCTGCCGGGTGGTGATGTGTTCGAACACCACCTTCAACTGCGGCAGGCGCCGCATCAGGGGTACGAACACGCGCTCGATAAACACCGCCTCGCGGTCGAACACATCGACGGTCGAGTCGGTGACTTCGCCATGCATGAGCAGCGGAATGCCGAGTTCGGCCATCGCCTCCAGCGCCTTGATCGGCCGCAGGATGTCGGTCACGCCGGCATCCGAATTGGTGGTGGCGCCGGCCGGGTAGTACTTGAGCGCCTTGACGAACCCTGAGTCAGCGACCCGGCGAATCTCGTCGGCCGGCGTGTTGTCGGTGAGGTACAGGGTCATCAGGGGTTCGAACTGCGCCCCTGGCGGAACCGCGGCGAGAATGCGCTCGCGATAGGCTGCGGCCTCGCCTACGGTGCGCACGGGTGGCTTCGAGTTGGGCATGATGATGGCGCGGCGGAATTGCCGCACCGTGGCCGGCAATACGGCTGCGGTGGCGGCGCCATCGCGTACGTGGAGATGCCAGTCGTCGGGGGTTGTGATGGTAATCATAGGCCAGTTAAATTTTCGCGAATCTTCGATGCAGACAGCGTTGCTGTACCGATGGTCTGGCCAGTCGACGAAACAAACTCAACTTCGAAAGCGGCGCCATCACAATAGATGTGAACCACGGTACCGATATCCCCACAGCGAACCGCCAGTTCGGGCAGGTCTTCTGTGACCACAACCAGGTCGTGCTCTTTCAGCAAGGCCGTCTCCTGGCAGACCGATCGAAATGATTCCACCTGGCAGGTGACGTATTCAAGACGCATCTCGCAAGTCTTCATCGCCATTCAGCAGTTGATGAATCATGGCCTTCATGGTCGGTAAATCATTGCCAATGGTTCGCCACACTGTCTTCAAGTCGATCCGAAAATAACCGTGCGCAAGTGCATTGCGCATTTCGTAGGCGGACATCCATGGAACTTCCGTGTGACGGGCCCGATAGTTGGGATAACGTCGATCGATGTTTCGGGACGCCTCACCAATGATCTCGAAATTGCGGATGATGGCGTCCTGGACGAGTAGGCTTTCAAGGAATGCCGATTCATTCATTCCAGAAGAATATTGCTCGATTCGCCGAATCGCCTCAAGGATATGCTCCAGGTAGACCAGGAGTCGGGGCGCTTCTTCCTCACTCATACAGGAACTGCTTCGTCGATCACGCGCTGGCGAAACTTTTGCGGAAGGGCGTCCGGAGTTATTACATCAACCGTTAGGCCCAGCAACAGGCGTAGCTCATGTCTGATCGCGCCGATATCAAGCAACGTGGTTTGGTCGGTCGGCTCGACCAAGAGATCCAGATCGCTGCCCTCTCGATCGGTGCCATTCATCGCTGAACCAAATACGCGTACGTTGTGCACACGATGGCTCTCCGCGATCTTGCGAATGGCGTCGCGATGGCGGTTCAGGGCTTCAGAGGGGCGCATGATTTCGGTACCCGGGGGTGGTCTGTGACTATAGCGCAGCGTCAAACCAGCAGTACAACCCGGAAATCATTGACGTTGGTACGCGTGGGACCGGTGTTGATAAGCCCATCCAGAGTCTCAAAGAAGCTGAACGCATCATTGGCGCCGAGCAGCTTGTCGGCACGCAGGCCGTGCGCCTGGGCAGCAGCCCACATGTCCGGCGAAAACCACGCCCCGGCATTTGACTCCGAGCCGTCGATGCCGTCCGTATCGGCCGCCAGCCCGTAAACGCCGGCCGCACCGTTCATTTCGATCGCCAGCGACAGCAAGTATTCGCTGCAGCGCCCGCCGCGACCATTCGGATTTTTCAGTGTCACGGTGCATTCGCCGCCGGAGATCAATGCCACCGGGCGCTTGAACGGCTGGCCGTGATCGATGATCTCGCGCGCGATCGCCGCATGTACCTTGGCGACCTCGCGCGCTTCGCCGGTGACGGTGTCGCCCAGGATCACCGGGGTCACACCGTTTGCGCGAAATACCTCGGCGGCGGCTTCCAGACTCTGGTGTGCGGTGGCGATCACCTGGGTGGTGGCTTGAGTGAACACCGGCGAGCCCGGCTTTGGTGTTTCTTCGATCGCGCCGCCGGCGCCGGCTTGAAGATGCGCGGTCACGCTTTGCGGCACCACGCATTCGAAGCGCGCCAGGATCTCCAGCGCTTCCCGGTAAGTGCTGGGATCGGGCACGGTCGGGCCGCTGGCGATGTGGGTGGGCGCATCGCCGGTCACATCCGAGATCACCAGCGAGACGATTGGCGCGCGGCACATGGCCGCCAGCTTGCCGCCCTGGATCAGCGACAGGTGCTTGCGCACCACGTTCATGTCTTGAATCGGCGCGCCGCAACGCAGAAGTTCGCGGGTGGTCGCCTTCAGGTCGGCCATCGAGATGCCATCGACCGGCAGTGCGAGCAGGCTGGAGCCGCCGCCCGATACCAGGGCTAGCAGCAAGTCGTCCGGTCCGAGCATGCGCACTTGTGCGGCGATTTCGCGCGCCGCTGTTTCGCCGGATTGGTCGGGTACCGGATGGCCGGCTTCCACCACCTTGATTCGCTTCTGGCCGGCCTCGCCGCTGTAGCCGTGGGCATAACGCGTGATCACCAGGCCCTCGAGTGCCGCACCGGCGGGCCAGTGCAGCTCAAGTGCCTTGGCCATGGACGCGGCGGCCTTGCCTGCGCCGATCGCCAGGGTGCGCCCGCGCGGGGGCTTGGGCAAGTGCTGCGGCACGATCCGCAGCGGATCGGCGGCCGCTACCGCGGCTGAGAAACTGGCCTTGATCAAGTCAAGCGGATTCATGGAACCGATTTTACCTGCGCCCGACCGGTGAATCGGCGCGCGCGCTGCTTGGCAACGGCCTGTTGCCCGCATTAACCGGACAGTTACAATGAAGCGATGACGGCCGCAAAGCCCAAGCCCAGCAAGAAGCCCGGCAAGGCCGCGCCCAAGGTGGTGCGTGACCCCGAGCGCACGCGGGCGCGCATTCTCGAAGCCGCGCGCGAGGAGTTTGCAGCGCATGGCCTGGGTGGCGCCCGCGTCGACCGTATCGCGGCCAACGCCGGCGCCAACAAGCGCATGCTGTACTACTACTTCGGCAACAAGGACGACCTGTTCCTGGCGGTGCTCGAAGGCGCCTACGCGCACATTCGTGCCGCCGAGAAGGAGTTGCACCTGACCGAGATCGACCCGCCCGAGGCGATTCGCCGGCTGGTTGCTTTCACCTGGGATTACTATCTCGAGCATCCCGAGTTCATGACGCTGCTCAACAGCGCCAACCTGCACCGAGCCCGCCATCTGGAGAAATCGACCACAGTACGCAGCATGCATTCCCCATTTGTGGCGATGATCGAAGAGGTGCTGGAGCGCGGCCGCAAGGCCGGGGTGTTTCGCGCCGGCGTCGACCCGGTGCAACTGTATATCTCGATTGCCAGCCTGACCTACTTTTATCTCGGCAACAAGTTCACGCTGTCGGCGATTTTCGGGCGCGATTTGCTGTCGCCGCGCGCCAAGGCCGAGCGCCTGGCGCATATGACCGACCTGGTTTTGGGCTTTCTCTTCAAGACATGACCTATCCCGACCGCTTTGCCGACGCGGAGCACCTGGAAGACGTGATGACCACGCCTTCGGCCGCGCTGCTGCGCGACTTGGGCGCGGTGCCGGGCGACATCATGGTGCTGGGCGTGGGCGGCAAGATGGGGCCGACACTGGCGCGCATGGCCAAGCGCGCAGCGGCGTCCAAGCGGGTGATCGGCGTGGCGCGCTTTAGCGAGCCGGGCTTGCGTGAGCGCCTGGAGGTGCAGGGCGTCGAGTGCATCAGTGCCGACCTGCTGTCGCGTGAGGCGATCGCCGCGCTGCCTGATGTGTCCAACATCATTTTCATGGCCGGGCGCAAGTTCGGCTCGCATGGCAGCGAATGGCTGACCTGGGCCATGAATGCGCATGTGCCCGCCCTGGTGGCCGAGCGCTTCCATGCCTCGCGGCTGGTAGTGTTTTCGAGCGCCTGCGTCTACCCGTTCGCGAGTGTGGGCGGACGTGGCGTGCGCGAAGACGTGGCGCCGACGCCGCCTGCGGGGGAGTACGCCAATTCATGCGTGGCGCGCGAGCGCATGTTCGAGCATTTCTCGCATCAATACGACACGCCGGGCCGGCTGATCCGCCTGTCGAATGCGATCGACATGCGCTACGGTGTGTTGCACGACGTCGCCAATCGCATCGTCGCGCGCGAGACGATCGACCTCACCATGGGTCACGCCAACATCATCTGGCAGGGCGACGCCAACGAATGGGCGCTGCGCGCGCTCAAGGCGTGCACCTGCGCCACCACGCCGCTCAACGTCAGCGGCCCGGTGATGAGCATTCGAGCGGCCGCCACCGGCCTGGGCAAGCGCCTCGGGTTGGCGCCGGTGTTCAGCGGGCGCGAGGCCGAGTCCGCCTGGCTGATCGATTCCAGTCGCGCCGATGCGCTGTTTGGCAAGCTTGGCGTGAATCTCGATACGCTGCTCGACTGGACCGCCGACTGGACTTCGCGCGACATGGGTTCACTCGGCAAGCCCACGCACCACGAAGCGCGCGACGGCAAGCACTGAGAAGCCGATGCGGAGGGCGATGTTCCACCGGACTGGCTCGCCGTGCTGCGCCGACTGCGCCTGTTCAAAGGTGTCTGGTACATCGATCCGGCGAAGGCTTGATCTCGGGCCAGGCTGAGGAGATCAGCCGCGTGCAGGTCGCATCCGCGCACCTGGACGACGCTGCCTTTGTCGCGGCGAACCGGGAGCGCGGGCTGGGTTGAGGCACCGGCGAACCTTGATCGAAGACGGCGTGCTGCGAGCGCTCAATCTGCGCGGATACTCCTCATTTGAGTCGTCCGGATTCCAGGAGGTACGCGACAAGCTGCAAGCGATCCGCAGTCGCCACGATCACCAGTTCTGGCCGGATGATGTTTCCTTGCGCACCGACACCTCGGTGGATTCAAGTCGCATGCTTGGCCACCACCAGATCACAGACGTGTATTTGCGCGCACTGGCTGCTAGCGGCTGTATTGCAACGCTTGATCACCGGGTTGCGATGTCGACCGCAGCGGCGGCAACACAGAAGCATTGGTTGCTGCCTTGAATCGGCGCAACACGGGGAATCGAGACTGGCGAGGGTCGATTGTCAGTGGGCAGCCTGGTCAAGCAAGGCGCGTGGAAACATCGCGTGCACGCCCTTGTTGCCGTCGACGATCTGCGTCACGTGCAGGTCGCAAGCCAGGCTGCAGGTCACGTAAGCGTCAAGCGCCGACCAGCCCTTGAGTTCAGAGAGCCAAGCGATCATCTCGCGCAAGGCCTGCTTGGCCGCGTCGTCGAGGTCCTGATCCATGCCCATCGCGATGTAATGGCTGGGTGTGATCGCACGCGGGAAGCGCAGGCCGGTGGCCTTGTGCAGGATCAACTGGAAGGTGCCCGACAGCGCGGTTTCAAGTGCGGTCAACGACACTTCGCCGTCGCCCTGTACCGCATGGCCGTCGCCGACCGAAAACAATGCGCCTGGCACCTGAACCGGCAACAGCAGGGTGCTGCCGGCCACCAGTTCCTTGTTATCCATGTTGCCGCCATACTCGCGCGGCTCGATCGAAGACACCATGCCGTACTCCGGGCGCGGTGCCACCGCCATGATGCCGAAAAAGGGTTTCAGCGGCAGCGTCAAACCCCAGGGCAGATGCGCTTCGCGCCGCTCGATGTCGATCGGAATGTTGAGGATTTGCAAGACGCGGAAATCTTCCGGCAGCCCGCCGCGCAGCGGCCGCACCGCGTTGTAGGCCCAATCCTGGCGCAATTCGACAGATTCGATGCGGATTTCGAGTGTATCGCCCGGTTCGGCGCCCTCCACCCAGATCGGTCCGGTAAGAATGTGCGGCCCCATCATGGGCCTGCATGCTTCGAGGACGGCGACGTGCTCGGGCAGCACGTTGACCGCGCGCGCGGCCTCTTCCTTGGAGCCGCTCAGGGTGTCGATGGTGATACGGTCTCCGGAGGCCACCCGCATGACCGGCGGCAACGCAGCCGAGAAATGGCCCCAGTGAATGGTCTGCGGCGTGGGTGAAAGTTTGTGATGCATACTCATGAGAGTTTCTCCTGCGAGCTTGGATGTTCGGATGACGAAGCATAGCGACAATTATGGCGGTCTATCAGGAGCGCATCCTGAAGCTCCTGGCGACCTGTCGGGCTTGGTGATGCGCCAGTTCCACTTTGCAGTGGCAACACTGGGACAGGGCGACCTGCTGAAAAAGCGCTTTTGGCGCGGCTTGCTGCTTTTCGACGGCGACCTCACGCTATTCTTCAAGCGGCCGATTCCGGCTACGCTGTCCTGCATCGTCGCACGCGTGATTCCGCTGCGGATGCCAACGGTCAATCGATCCATCACCGTCCGCCACGCATGAAATTCGCTCTGTGCAATGAAGTGCTGGCGCCGCTGCCGTTCCCCGAGCAATGCCGGATCGCAGCGGCGCTCGGTTACATGGGCTTGGAGGTAGCGCCCTACACCGTGTGTGAGGATCCGGCGGCGATGAGCGATGGCGAGGCGCGCGAGTTGGGGCGGATTGCCGCCGACCATGGCCTCCTGATCACCGGCCTGCACTGGCTGCTGGTGAAACCGGCCGGTTTGTCGATCACCAGTGCCGATGCCGCGACACGCGCGCGCACGGTGGCCTTCATGCGGCGCTTGACCAAACTATGCGCCGCGATGGGCGGCAAGTATCTGGTGCATGGATCGCCCAGGCAGCGCATGATCGACCCGGGTCAGGCCAAGACCGCGGCTGTCGCGCGCGCAACCGAGACATTCGCCGCGGCCGGCGCGGCGGCCCGCGACAATGGCGTGATTTACTGCATCGAACCATTGTCCGCCGATCAAACTCCGCTCATCAACACGGTGGCCGAAGCCGCTGCGATCGTGCAAACGGTCGGCAACCCGCATTTGCGCACCATGATCGATACCAGTTCGGCGGGCTTGGCTGAAAGCGAATCGGTTGCGGCGCTGATCGCACGCTGGATCCCGACCGGCTTGATCGCCCACGTGCAGGTCAACGACCCCAACCGACGCGGGCCGGGGCAGGGTGCGATGAAATTCGCGCCGATTTTGCGTGCACTAAACGAAGCTGCTTATAGCGGCGTGGTGGCCGTCGAGCCGTTCGACTATGTACCGGACGGCATGGGCAGTGCAGCGCATGCGATCGGCTATCTGCGCGGACTCACCGAAGAGATCTAAGGCCCGTTCCCGCAGGCACGAACGCTGGCCGGTTTCATCTCTTCACGCCATCGTACCGATCTTGACCGCTCGCCAGCGCCCGTCGACTTGCGGCGCCGACCGCGTGCTCGGCAAGAACGCGGCTACGCAATAGTCACCACAGTAACACTTGCCAACAGCGTTGATCGAGATTAACCATTCGGCTACACTCTTCGAACTCACGCGTCGCACGGATTCCGCCACCTTGAACCCAACCAAAAAGCTTTGCCGGGTTGCACTTTGTTCATGCGCGCATGGAGCGCGCCGTCCGGCCATCCGTTTCGGCCGGGCATCCGTTGGCCAAGGCAGCCATCGACCTGGCCTGTACGACCTGCTGCGCTCCCGTCGCCTCGACCGCGTATCCGGTTGATTCAACGAGTACACCTGCCGTATCCGTGAGATTTTCAAGGCCGGGGGCGTGCTGGCCATGATTGACTGAACCGCTACCCGATGCTCACCGTCTCCGGAAGTGCCCCCGTGTTTGCGATCCGCGCCATCGAGTTGTTCGAGCGCCCGGTGGTGCTGCGCCTGCCGTTCCGCTTCGGCGTTGTTACTCTCACTGCCTGTCCACAGGCCTTTGTGCGCGCCACCATACGCATGGCCGATGGCCGCCTGCAAAGCGGCGTGGCCGCCGAGATGATGGCGCCCAAATGGTTCGACAAGAACTTGGAGCTCAGCAACGAAGACAACTTCGATCAGTTGCGCGACGTGCTGGCGCTCGGGCGGGAAGCTTATCTGAGTGATGCCGTGCCGGCCACAGCCTTCGGCCACTTCGCACGCCATTACGACGCCCATCTGGCCACGGCGGCTGCGTGCGGCTTCAATCCGCTTCTCGCCAACTATGGCCCGGCGCTGATCGATCGCGCGATTCTCGACGCGCTGTGCCGCGCCTTCAATACCGATTTCTACAGCGCCATGCATGCCAACCTGGCCGGCATCGGCCGCGCGCGCAAGGAGTTCGAAGGTTTCGATTTCGACCGCTTCCTGCAAGGCATGCAGCCGGCATCGGGCATCGAGGCGCGCCACACGGTGGGAATGGTGGATGCGATCACCGCCGCGGACTTGAGCGAGCGCGTCGGCGACGGCTTGCCCGAGACCTTCGAGGAAGTGGTGGCCGCCTACGGGCACCGCTATTTCAAGCTCAAGGTGGGCGGCAATCTCGCGGCCGACATCGCGCGCCTTACGGCGATCGCGGCGGTGCTGGACCAAAGCCCGAACCCTTACTTCGCAACCCTCGATGGCAACGAGCAGTATCCGGACGCCGCGGCGGTGGCTGAACTGCTTTCGCGCATGCGCACCACGCCAGGCCTTGCGCGCCTGACCGGCTCGATTCTGTTCGTCGAGCAGCCGATCAATCGCAAGGCGGCGCTGGAGGCCGATTTCACTTCGAGCCCGCTGGGCCTGCCGGTGATCATCGACGAATCCGACGGCACGCTCGATACCTTTGTGGCAGCGCGTGCGCGCGGCTATGATGGCGTTTCGAGCAAGACCTGCAAGGGCGTCTACAAATCCATCCTCAACGCTGCGCGCTGCGCGCAGTGGAACGCCGCCAGCGGTATGCCGCGCTATTTCATGTCAGCCGAAGACTTGACCACACAGGCGGGCCTTGCCGTGCAGCAGGATCTGGCGCTGGTGAACCTGTTGGGCATTACCCATGTGGAACGCAACGGTCATCACTATGTGAACGGCATGGCGGCGCTCCCCGAGTCCGAGCAGCAGGCCTTTCTGCGCGCGCACCCCGACCTCTACGAACACTCGCATGGCGCGGTTCGGCTGGCGATTCGCGCTGGGCGTATCGACATCGCGTCCCTTGCCTGCACCGGCTTTGCCAGTACCGCCATGCCCGATTTCAGTCGCATGCAGGCGCTTGTGGCAAAGGGTGCCTGAGATGGCGCCGGCACCGGTCGTTGGCATTGCCGGGCTCGGGCTGGTCGGCCAGGCGCTCGCACAGCGCCTGGCTGCGGCCGGCTTCACCGTCCTGGGTTTCGATGTCGATCCGGCGCGCAATGCGCTGCTGGATCGGGCACACCCGGGCGCTGCGTGCGCCAGTCTTGAACGGCTCGCTGCCGATTGCGACTGCCTGTTGATCGCAGTATTCGACGACCTGCAATTGCGTGCGGTCACAGCCGGCCTGCTGGCTGCAACCGACAGGGGCGTGTCGCAAGTGATCTGCATCACCACCGCACTGCCTGCCACCTTGCGCGAAGTCGGCGCCAACTGCAGCGCAGCCGGTCTCGGCTTCATCGAGGCGCCGATCTCAGGGTCGAGCGCGAAGATAGCCGCAGGCGAAGGCCGCATGTTCACAGGTGGCACGCCTGCCGATATCGAGCGGGCAGCGTCGCTACTCGACGCCGTCACCGTGCATCGCAAGCATATCGGCGAGGTTGGCCAGGCATCGGCGGCGAAGTTGTCGACCAATCTGGTGCTGGGCCTCAACCGTCTGGCGCTGGCCGAGGGCATGGCCTTGGCCGAAAGCCTTGGCATTGAGCGTGCCCGCTACCTGGACCTGCTGCTCGATTCGGCCGCCACCTCGCGTGCCGCCCAGGAGAAGGGGCCGATGATGGTGGCCGACCACTATGAGCCGCCAGTGGCCACTATCGCCCAGCACGCGAAGGATGTGCGTCTGATGCTCGAACTCGGGCGTGAAACCGGCCAGGCCTTGCCGCTGTCCGAACTGCATCTCGCCTTGCTTACGCAGTCGATGGCGCGTGGCGACACGAATCTCGACAATGCCGCCATCATTCGTACCATGCGCCCTCCACGCGCGCCCTGAAACCGGAGCACACACCATGCCGCAAACCTTCAAAGTCACCTCCACCAACCACACCAGCTTCACCGTTTCGAATCTCGATCGCTCGATCGCGTTTTACCGCGATGCCCTGGGCTTCGAGGTCACCTCCAAGGCAGGCCGCGACCCGACGCTGATCGAATCGATCACCGGCGTGGCCGGTGCCGACGTCGACATCGCCTATGTGCGCGGCCCCGGCCACAGCCTGGAGTTGATCGAATACAAGGCGCCGGCCGATCGCGGGCGGGTCGAGTCGCGCCCCTGCGATACCGGCTTTGCGCACATCGCGTTCAATGTGGATGATGTCGCTGCCGCCGTCGCAGCGTCCGCCCCGCACGGTTTCAAGCCAATCGCGCCGCCGGTGGCCATCAATGCCGGGCCGAACAAGGGCCGCCACGTGGTGTACCTGCGCGACGGCGACGGCGTCACGGTCGAGTTTATCGAAGCCGCCTGAAAGGAGAGCGACATGAATGCCCCCGAACGCATTGCCGCAAGCATCAGGCTGCCCACCGCCCGCGGCGCCCTGGAAGATTTCCGGCTTTCAGGTCCGAAGGACTTTCCTTTGGTCCAGAGCGGCGCCTTCAACCGCATCGCCTACTCCGCCGCCCATGTCGTGGCCGACGCCCGCGCCGAGCATGACCCATGGATCGATTGCCGCATCGACTGGGATGCCACCATCGGGTATCGCGTGAGCCTGTGGCAACTGGGTATGGGCGTAGCCGAAGCGATGGATACCGCGCAGCGCGGCATGGGCATGGACTGGCCGACCTCGCTCGAACTGATCCGCCGCTCGATCGATGCCTCGAAGGGCATCAAGGGCGCGTTTCTGGCCAGCGGCGCCGGCACCGACCACCTGGCGGCGGAAGATGCGAAATCGATCGACGACGTGATCCGTGCCTACGAGGAGCAGATCGGGGCGATCGAAAAGCTCGGCGGCCGCATCATCCTGATGGCCAGCCGTGCCCTGGCGCGCGTGGCCAGATCGCCCGACGATTACCACCGGGTGTATGACCGCATTCTCTCGCAGGTGAGGGAGCCGGTGATCATCCACTGGCTGGGCGAGATGTTCGACCCGGCGCTGGCCGGCTACTGGGGCAGCGCCGACCACATGCAGGCGATGGACGCGGCGGTGGCCGCGATCAACCGCAATGCCGCCAAGGTGGATGGCGTGAAGGTTTCGCTGCTGGACAAGGACAAGGAAATCGCCATGCGCCGCCGCCTGGCGCCGGGCGTGAAGATGTACACCGGCGACGATTTCAACTACGCCGAACTGATCGCGGGCGACCAGGAAGGGTACAGCCATGCGCTGCTGGGCATCTTCGACGCCATCGCGCCCGCCGCATCCGCGGCCTTGAGTGCCCTGGCGCGCGGTGATCAGGCGAGCTTCAACGCCATTCTCGAACCGACGGTGCCGCTGTCGCGCCACATTTTCAAGGCGCCGACGCGGTTCTACAAGACCGGCGTCGTTTTCATGGCTTATCTGAACGGCCAGCAAAATCATTTCACCATGGTCGGCGGACAGCAGAGTGCGCGTTCAATCCTGCATCTGGCCGAATTGTTCCGTCTGGCTGACCGTGCCGGACTGCTGCGCGACCCCGATCTGGCGTGCGCACGAATGCGCGCTACCTTGGCGATTCATGGCATCGCATGAACGTCCCTGCTTTGCGGTGCGGCTACGGCAGGCCAGGGTCGGCATGAACTCCCGTCAATATGCAGATCAAGGTAATCGCTTGTTGAACGCAGGAACGGGCGCATGTGACGGCCAATCCGCCAGCATCATCGGCGTTAGTGCTCACGCCGCCTCGCTTGCAGGCTTGCCTGAAGTACCTTCGGCTAAGTTCGTTTGAGCGCACGCAACTTGGCGTACTTCATCATGCTGTTGAAGCAGCCAATGGCGATATGCACCAGCCCCGGCACGCCATCCAGAAAGCCGCGCCGCAGCACGTAGAACTTGAAGAAGCGCGCCAGCGGGCTCAAGGCGATGCGCACCCAGGTAGCGTGGTGGCCGTCGGCCGCCAATTGTTCAGCCTGCAGCGTGGTGTAGCGGTTCTGCTTGGCCAGGTAGCTGTCCAGGCTCTCGGCCGATTCGTGCAGCAGATCACCCGCCAGGGTGCCGACCGCCGCATCTGTGAGCACCTTCTCGTGCACCGGGTCATCGCTCCAGCGCGCGTGCCCACGGTGGAACAGGCGCAGCGACCAGTCCGGATAACCTTCGCCATGGCGCAGGAAGCGCCCCATGAAGCGGTTGGAGCGTGCCATCCGCCATGCCATGTACACAGGCGTCGGCCCGCTCAGGGTGGCCTCGATCGCGCCGCGCAAGGGCTCGCTTACCCGTTCGTCGGCGTCCAGGCACAACACCCAGTCATGCTGTGCCAACCCTACTGCCTTGTCCTTCTGCGCGCCATAACCCAGCCAGTCGCTTTCGACCACGCGCGCGCCCAGCCTGGCTGCCGTGCTTTGGGTGCCGTCGGTGCTGCCGCAGTCGAGCACCAGGATTTCGTCGGCGAAGGCGACGCTGGCAAGACAGGCTGCCAAGGGTCCGGCCGCGTTCAGGGTGATGATCGCGACCGAAAGCGGAATGCGAGCGGGAGCAGGGGTGGGGGGGGCCATGCGGCGGATATAATGGACGTTCCCGTTTTAGACTCAAACACGTTTCGGAGCGGCACGGGCCAGCGCGCCGGATTGTAAGCGATGCCTTGACCCGCCTGGCGCCCGAACATCTGGCCTGCGATCGGGTCACGCAATCAGCGCAGCCCGACGCCGGCATCCAACGCTGGTGTGTCAACGCAAGCGCGGCCGCTCGAAGTTGCGACCGTCCCACCTTTCGATCCGATCAGGAACTGCATGCAGAGCATCCTGCTGGTCAAGACGACCTCGCTTGGCGACGTGATTCACTGCCTGCCGGCAGTGACCGACATCGCCGCGCTGTACCCGCAGGCGTCGATCGACTGGGTGGTCGAAGAGACCTACGTCGATATCGTGCGGCTGCATGCGGGCGTGGCGCGCGTGTTGCCGGTAGCGGTGCGGCGCTGGCGCAAGAGCCTGTTTTCGCGGCAGACGCGGCAAGAGATTGCGGCCTTCCGGCGTTCCCTGGCGCCTGCGGGCTACGACCGCGTGATCGATGTGCAGGGCCTGGCCAAAAGTGCCTTGATCGCGCGCCTGGCGGTAGGCGAGCGCCATGGCCTGGATCGTGCCAGCGCGCGTGAATGGATCGCTGCGCTCACCTATCACCAGCGCCACGCGGTGTCCTGGAACCTCGACGCGGTGGCGCGCAATCGCACCCTGGTCGGCAATGCCCTGGGCTATGCCGTGCGCGGTGCGCCGGACTACGGCATCGCCGCCGCGCCGCTCGCTTTCGACTGGCTTCCCGCCGCGCCCTATTGCGTGTGCCTGAGCGGCACCACCGATGCCGCGAAATTGTGGCCGGAGGACCGCTGGGTCGAACTCGGACAGCACATCCGTGACGCCGGTCTTGCTTGCGTGCTGCCGGCCGGAACCGCAGCCGAGCAAAAGCGGGCCGAACGCATCGCACTGGCCATTGGCAGCACGGCGGTGGTGGCGCCCGAACTGGGCCTGGATCAGTTGGCTGGCGTGCTCGCGGGTGCTGCGCTTGCCATCGGCGTGGATACCGGTTTGACGCATCTTGCCGCCGCGCTCGGCCGCCCGACTGTGGGCATTTTCTGCGGCACCAGTCCCGCGGCGACCGGCGTCATCGCCAGTCGCGCCTGCAATGTGGGCGATGTGGCCAAGACGCCGACGCCGCAGGCGGTATGGGATGCCGCGCTGGCGCTGACCGGCAGCATGGTCGCCCCTGCACCCGTGGTCGCGCGCTGATGTCCTGAGCCGGATGGCGCGCCTGCTCTACACCTTCGCGCTGTGGCTGGCGCTACCTTTGGTGCTGGCCAGGCTTCGGTGGCGCGCGCGTCGCCAGCCGGAGTACATGCAGCATTGGGGTGAGCGGTTCGGGCGCCATGCAAGCATCCCGACACGGCCGGTGATCTGGCTGCATGCGGTCTCGGTCGGCGAAACGCGCGCGGCGCAGCCGCTGCTGGCAGCCCTGGCGGTGCGTTACCCGGGACACGAATTGCTGCTTACCTGCATGACGCCCACCGGGCGCGCCAGCGCGCTGGCGCTGCGGCAGTCCGACATGCAGGTGGTTTACCTGCCGTACGACTATGCATTCGCCATTCGGCGCTTCCTTGCGCATTTTCGGCCGCGCATCGGTCTGGTGCTGGAAACCGAGGTGTGGCCCAACCTGCTGGCCCTGTGTGCCGCGGAAGGCGTGCCGATGCTGCTTGTCAATGCACGGCTTTCGGAGCGTTCGTATCGCCGCTACCTGCGGTTCGCGAGCCTGGCGCGTGCCGCCTATGGCACATTCGCCCAGGTCGCGGCGCAATCCGCAATCGACCGCGAGCGCATCCTGGCGCTGGGTGCGACGGCGGTCGATGTGACCGGCAACCTGAAATTCGATGTCGCGCCCGATCCACACTTGCTGGCACTGGGCGCCACCTGGCGCAGCGCCCTGGGCGGCCGCAAGGTGGTGCTGGCAGCCAGCACGCGTGAAGGCGAGGAGGCGCTGCTGATGCCGCTGCTCAAGGAGTTGGCAGCGCTTGGGCATTTTGTGGTGGTGGTGCCGCGCCATCCGCAGCGTTTCGATGAGGTGGCACAAATTGCCGCAGCGGCAGGTTTGCCGCTGGCGCGGCGCAGTGATGGCGCCGCACCAGGGCCTGCGCTGACTGGCTGGCTGGGTGACAGCATGGGCGAGATGCCGGCCTACTACGCGCTGGCCGATTGCGCCTACATCGGCGGTAGCCTGCTTCCCCTGGGTGGGCAAAACCTGATCGAGGCCGCGGCCTGTGCGTGTCCCGCCGTGATTGGTCCCCATACCTGGAATTTCAGCGAGGCGGCAGAGGCGGGCGTGGCCGCCGGTGCGGCCTTGCGGGTCACCGATGTCGCCGGTCTAGCGCATGCATTGGATGCAATCCTCACTGACGACGCCCTGCGTGCGCGCATGATCGGTGCCGCCGGCGATTTCGCAGCGGCGCATCGCGGCGCAACGGCGCGCACCATGGCTTTGATCGAGCCCTTGCTTGACCGGTAGCGACGCGGGGGAGATGCGCAGAGCATGCGCGGCCAGCAAAGGCCGTGCGTCTTGCGGGTCTTGCCAGGTTGGACGTTACTGGTCGCCCTGCGGCGCCATCGAGATCGTTCCCGGCCCTCTATGCATACACTGTGCATGGCGACAGCCGGGTAGCTTGCCGACGTCCTCAGTCCGACAGGCTGCTAGCGCGCCAGCAGCGCGTTTACCGCGGCAATATCCTCTTCCTGCAATCCACCGGTGGCGGCCTTGAGGCGCAAACCGTTGACGATGGTGTCGTAGCGCGCTTTCGACAGGTCGCGCTGGGTGGTGAAGAGCTGCTGTTGGGCGTTGAGCACATCGATGTTGATGCGCACGCCGACTTCGTAGCCCAGCTTGTTGGAATCGAGCGAGGTTTTCGAGGAGGTCAGTGCTGCTTCGAAGGCCCGCACTTGCGACAGGCCGTTGGTAACGCTGAGGAAGAATTGGCGTGCATTCTGCGCCGCCAGGCGTTTTTGCGCTTCCAGGTCGTTTCTCGCCTTGTTCTGGTTGGCGATTGCCTGTCGCACGCGTGAATCGACGGCCCCACCGGCGTAGATCGGGATCGCGAGTTGCAAGCCGATTGCGGTTGAATTGGAGTCGCTGCCGATATTGTTGGTGGTGTTGCCCGACGAGCTGTTGCGGCTTGCCGAGGCGTTGAGGTCGAGCGTCGGGTAATGCCCGCCGCGCTGGATTTGAATCGCACGCTTGGCTACCTCAGCGGCAGCCTCCTGTGCCTTGACCGCATAGTTGCCGGTTTCGGCGGCGTCGACCCACTTGTCGATCTGCGCCGGCTGGGGCGGCGGTATGGCCACGTCGGCGCGCAGTGGAGACAACACGCCGGCCGGTTTTCCGATGATCAGGAGCAGTGCGGTGCGCTTGACTTCGAGGTCGTTCTGGGCGGCCAATTCCTCGGCGATCACCAAGTCGAAACGCGACTGCGCTTCGTTGGTGTCGACAATGGTCGAGGTGCCGACCTCGAAGTTGCGCTTGGCCTGGGCCAACTGCTCCGAAATGGCGATTTTTTTCGCCTGCGCCACCATCAGATTGTCCTGCGCGTTGAGGATGTCGAAGTAGGCTTGCGCCACGCGCACCGCCAGGTCCTGGCCGGCCTGCGCAAACTGGGCTTCCGACTGCATCACGGCCAGCTTGGATTGCTCGTAAGTCTGCCAGTTGGTCCAGCGGAACAGCGGTTGCGCCAGCGTGATCGAATAGCCGTTGGTGTTGAAGACGCGAGTCCCGGCCGGAAACGCGGTAGCCGAACGGAACGTCACATCGGCTTGATTGCGTGTCGTGTTGAGGGTGGCACCGACAGTCGGCAAGAGGCCGGCCAAGCCCTGCGGCAGCGCTTCGCGCCCGGCTTCAAGAGACGAGCGCGCACTGGCATAGGTGGCGTCATTCGCCAGCGCGTCCTTGAAGATCGCCAGCAGGTCGGCACTCCATACCGAGGGGCTGAAGACGGCAATGGCAGCCAATGCCAAAGTCATTTTCGTTGCGCTCAGGCGTCTCATAAAATCCAAACCTTTCAAATACTTATGGCATATTTCTGCGAAGATTGTTGCACAAATTCAAGAGCAATCCAATCCAAGGGGATCGGGCCAACGAACTCCAAAAATCAAGGGCGCACTCAATAGCGCGGGACGCTGGCGTCGACTTCGCGCGACCAGGCATCGATACCCCCCGCGAGGTTGTGGACCTTGAAGCCCTGCCGTTCGAGGAACAGCGCGACCTGCATGCTGCGTGCTCCATGATGGCAGATGGCGACGATTTCGCGCTCGCCATCAAGTTCGGCGGCGCGTGCCGGAATCTGTTGCATCGGAATGTGGGTCACGGCCGGCAGGCTGGCGGTTTGCACCTCCCAGGCTTCGCGCACGTCGAGCAACAGCGGCTGCGGCCGTTCGGGTTCTGCCAGCCATTGGGCCAGCTCCTTGACAGCAAGTTGGTTCATTCGAGGTCAATAATTAGTTCAATCGAGTGTTGC
>JBEIFV010000064.1:0-31012 GCA_040382235.1 Burkholderiales bacterium | reverse complement strand
CAGCCTGCAAGCTGCCGAGCGCCTGGCTGCAAAGAGCGTGTTTTCCGCCAAACGGCCTGCCGCAGGCGACACTTCTCGCGCGCCATTCCTGGCCATTGTGGGCACCCTCCTCGCAGTCGGGGCAGGCGGCGCCTATTACTTCTGGGCGCAGTTGCAAGGTCCTGCAGCAGCACCCGCGGCTCGCCCGGTCGGCACCGCAACCGGCGTGATCAACGCCCCGGCCCCGGCACCCTTGGCGAATGCTGCGCCGCCAGGCATCAATCAAGCGCCGGTTGCGGCCCCGCAAACACCGCCCCCTGTCCAGCCTGCGCCCGTGCAAACCGGCATCAACGCGCCAACTGCATCTGTGGCGTCGGTTGCGCCAATGGTATCGGTCGCGCCTGTGGCGCCGGCCGCAGCGCCCGCAAGCGCCGGCTCTCCAACCGCGGCCGCCACCAGCGCAAGAATCGAATCTAAACCGATGCCCGCCGCCGCTGTTACTGCGGCGCCGACAGCGGCAACCGCGCGCGGGCCCGCAAGCAGTCCTGCTCAGGCCGCCGCGGCGGCCGGTACGCAAAGTCGCACTGGCGGAGAGGGGGCGCGCACCGCAACTATGGCAAGCGCGCGTGGCGGTGTACCGGTCGACTCGCCGTCCAACCTGCGCATCAGTCGCGACCGCGCGCCCTCCGGGATCGATCCGGCGGTCGCCGCCGGCTATGCGGCGCTCGCCGAAGGCAACGTCGAGGCCGCGCGCGATCACTATGCACGCGCCCTGGCCACTGACGCCACCAACCGCGATGCGCTGCTCGGCATGGCGACGATCGCATTGCGCGGTGGCAACAGCAATGCCGCGCAGGGCTTGTACCAGCGCGTGGTGGAAATCTACCCGCGCGATCCCTATGCCACTGCCCAACTAGCGGCCCTGCGTGGCGGCAGCGACGCCCCGGGCGCCGAAAGCCGGGTCAAGAGTCTGCTGGCAAACGAGCCGGACAAGGCGGGCGCCGCGCCTCTGCACTTCGCGCTGGGCAATCAGATGGCGGCGCAAAACCGCTGGCCGGAAGCGCAGCAGGCCTATTTCAACGCCTTCGCGGCCGAGCCCGACAATCCCGACTATTGCTTCAACCTGGCCGTTAGCCTGGACCAGATCCGGCAACCGAAGCTGGCCTTCGAACACTACGCGCGCGCGCTCGAACTGGCGCAGAAGCGGCGCCCGGGCTTCGATGTGGCGCGCGCCAAGACGCGCCTGGACCAACTCGCAATCAGCGCCAAATGAACGCCCCGGCAGTCAAGGCGGCGATCAGCGGCGCGGGAGCGCCCCCCAAACCGCTGGGCCGTATCCTGGTCGAACGCGGCATCTTGTCCGAAGACCAGTTGCGCATCGCACTCAAGGAACAGCAGCGCACCAACCAACCGCTCGGCAAGGCTCTGAAGAATCTCGGTTTTGTCACTGAAGCGACGCTGCGCGACGCGCTATCCGAAAATCTCGGCGCCACCGGTGTCGATCTCGCTCACATCATCATCGACCCGGCTGCCATCAAGGCATTGCCGCCGGAATTCGCCAAGCGCCACATGCTTTTTCCGCTCGAGCTGGATCGGCAAGGCCGCCGCTTCTCCGTCGCCATGGCCGACCCCAACAACGTGGTTGCGCTCGACCAGCTACGCGCCCACTTGCTGGCGACCACCCATGAGCCGTTCGAGGTGGTGCCGCTCCTGGCGGGCGAATCGGAGATCGCGCGCGCCATCGACCAGTATTTCGGCTACGAGCTGTCGATCGACGGCATCCTCAACGAAATCGAAACCGGTGAAATCGACTATCAGAGCCTGTCCACGACCACCAATGAATACAGCCAGCCGATGGTGCGCCTGGTCAACGCACTGCTGGCCGATGCGGTGCAGCGCAGCGCCTCGGATATCCATTTCGAGCCGGAGCAGAATTTCCTGCGCATCCGCTACCGCATCGACGGCGTGTTGCGACAAATCCGCGCCCTGCACAAGCAATACTGGCCGGCCATGGTGGTGCGTATCAAGGTGATCAGCCAGATGAATATCGCCGAGACTCGCGCACCGCAGGACGGCAGGATTTCACTTTCGCTGACCGGGCGCATGGTGGATTTCCGGGTGGCCGCGCAACCCACCACGCATGGCGAGAACATCGTGCTGCGTATTCTCGATCGCCAGCGTGGACTGGTGCCGCTGGACAAACTGGGTCTTCAGGAAGAGCAGTTGGGCTTGATGAAGCTGATGATCGCGCGGCCCGAAGGCATCATTCTGGTGACCGGTCCCACCGGTTCGGGCAAGACCACCACCCTGTATTCGATCCTCAATCACATCAATTCCGAGAGCATCAACATCATGACGCTCGAAGACCCGGTCGAGTACCCGATGAACATGGTGCGCCAGACCAGCGTGAACGAAGCCGCGAAACTTGATTTCGCCACCGGCATCCGCTCCCTGATGCGCCAGGATCCGGATGTGATCCTGGTAGGCGAGATTCGCGATACCGATACCGCCGAAATGGCATTTCGCGCCGCCATGACCGGGCACCAGGTGTACTCGACCCTGCACACCAATTCCGCCATCGGCGCCATCCCGCGGCTGCTCGACATCGGCATCCTGCCCGACGTCATGGCCGGCAACATCGTGGGCGTTGTCGCGCAACGCCTGGTGCGACGACTGTGCCTGCATTGCAAGGAGGCACACGCCGCCGAGCCGGTGGAGTGCCAGATCATGGGCATCGACGCCTTGGCCGCGCCTAGGATCTACAACGCGGTCGGCTGCGAGCACTGCGAGTACCGCGGCTACCGCGGCCGCATCGCGATCATGGAAATCCTCAAGATGGATTTCGATCTCGATGAACTGGTGGCGCGCCGCGCGACCACGCGGGAACTGCTGCAACTGGCCCTGGCCAAGGGTTTCATTCCCCTGGCGGAGGATGCGGTGCGACGCGTGCTCGATGGCTCCACCACGATCGAGGAAGTGGCGCGCGTGGTCGACTTCACCGGCCGCGTGATGAACCCATGATGCACACGCCGCATAAGCCAGGCATGCGCTTGCCCGCACATTGTTCAGGAAGATCACCGGCGCAACGCGCGTTCCAGGCACGTTAGGTTCAGCATGGCCGTATTCGCCTACAGTTCAATCGACGCCGGTGGCAAGCGGGTGGAAGGCCGCCTGGAGGCGGTCAATCTGATCGACCTGGAAATGCGCTTGAAGCGCATCGGCTTGGACCTGATCAATGCGGAACTTGCCAATGACGCGCGCCGAGCATTGTTCGGCGCCACCCGCATCACGCGCCGCGACCTGATCACCTTCTGCTTTCATCTGGAGCAGATGACCTCAAGCGGGCTGCCCCTTCTGGAAGGCTTGTCCGAATTGCGCGACAGTGTCGAGTCGCAGCGCTTTCGCGAAGTGATCGGCTCGATGATCGAATCCATCGAAGGTGGCAAGACCATGTCGGAGGCGCTGGCGGACCATCCGGCGGTGTTCAGCGACGTGTTCGTAAGCTTGACCCGCGCCGGCGAGCGTACCGGCCAGTTGCCCGAGGTGCTGCGGCGCATCGCCGACATGCTCAAGTGGCAGGACGAACTGGCCGCGCATACCAAGAAAATCATTCTCTACCCTACTTTCGTGGGTGTGGTGGTATTCGCAGCCGTGGCCTTCCTGATGATTCACCTGGTGCCGCAACTGGCGGGCTTTCTGAAGAATCTCGGGCAGGAACTGCCGGTGCAGACCCGTGCCCTGGTTGCGGTTTCCGATTTCATGCGCGCCTACTGGTACCTGATCCTGGCGATCCCGCCGCTCCTGATCGGGGTGATCATCCTGGGCGTGCGGTTTTCGCCGGGCTTCGCCTACACCATCGACCGCCGCAAGCTCGACATTCCCTATATCGGACCGATCCTGCACAAGATCATCCTGTCGCGCTTCGCCAGCACTTTCGCCATGATGTACGCGGCGGGCATCACCGTGCTGGACGCCATGAAGATCGCCGAGGATGTGGCCGGCAACCTGGCGGTATCGGACGCGCTGGCCCGCGCCGGCAACCTGATCAGCGAAGGGCAGAACATCACCTCTGCATTCCAGTCCGTAGGGCTGTTCCCGCCGCTGGTGCTGCGCATGCTCAAGGTGGGCGAATCGACCGGCGGCCTCGATACCTCGCTTCTCAATGTGAGTTACTTCTACAACCGGGAAGTGCGCGAGTCGATCGAACGGGTACAGGCCCTGATCGAGCCGACCCTGACGGTGATCCTTGGCCTGATCATCGGCTGGGTTCTGCTGGCCGTGCTGGGCCCGATCTATGATGCCATCGGCAAACTGAAGATCTGAGGAGCCATCGATGACAATCGCGTTACAGGCAAGGCGGGCAGTGATGCGTGACCGGCATCGCGGATTCTTTGTGCCGCGCCAGGCACGCACGGTGGCGCTAGCGAGACACTGAGCCAATGCTGTTTCCAGCCAAGCGCGTTCTCGCCATCAGCAATGCCGGCTGCGATTGCTATTTGTTGGCCGAGCAGCGCCTGGTGCTGGAAGCGAGCTTTCTTCCCGACCAGCCAGCCGACTTCGCAGCCTTCGTCGCTTCGCGCAGGCGCTCTGTATTCGTGGCCTTGGCCGACCAGATCGAGGAAGACTTTCGACAGGACACCATCCCGCACCTGCGCGGTCCGGCACGCGCGCAACTGTTGGCACGCAAATCCAGCCAGACCTATCGCGACACCCCATTTCACACCAGCGTTTCGCTCGGACGCGAAACCGAAGGACGACGCGACGAGCGGGTTCTCCTGATGGCGCTCACCAATGCGCAGGCGCTCAATCTGTGGCTGACGCCCTTGAGCACCGCGGGAATCCGGCTGGCCGGGCTGTATTCACCACCGGTAGCGTCCTCGGTTTTGCTCGATTCCATCGCACGGCGTACCGGTGCGGCACCAGCGCGCCTGCTGCTGGTATCGATCAATCGTGCCGGCCTGCGGCAGACCCTGGTCGAGGGCAAGGTGGCGCGCTTCTCCAGGCTCGCGGCGGTAGCCGGTGATGAAGCGATCGATACGCCGGAATTCGCCGCCAACTGCATTGCCGAGATCAACAAGACCCAGCAGTATCTGGTGGGTTTGCGCCTCTTGCAGCGGGACTTCAAACTACCGACATTGGTCCTGGTGCCGCCCGGCCAGGCAGCGGCGTGGGAGCGCAGCGGCCTGTTCTCCGAATCGATCGAGCCGGTGCTGATCGACCTGGATGACGCCCGCCGAGCCGCCGGCCTCAAGACCGTGCAGTCGAGCGGCGGCTCGGCGACCATGCCCGCATTTGCCGACGCACTATGGATTCATGCGCTGGCGCGTAGCCGACCGCGCCTGGATTTCGCGCCAAACTGGTTGCGCGAGGCCTACCGCATGTGGCAGTTGCGCAACGCGATTTGGGCGGGCGGCGCAGCCATCCTGCTGGCCGGTTGCGCGGTGGGAGGGGAACGCTGGTTCGAAGCCGGCAACCTGCGCCGCGAAGCCGATCTGCTGGCGTCGCAGACGCGTCTGGATCAACTCAACTATGAACGCATCAAGCGATCTTTCCCGCCCCTGCCGGCCACGCCGGACCAGCTCAAGGCAAGCGTGACCGCATTCGAGAAAATGGCTGCGCGCGCGGTTTCGCCGACGCCTTTGTTGGGCGAGATAGGCAACGTATTGGCGCAGGTGCCCGATTTCCGGCTGGATCGGCTCGAATGGCGACAAGGCGCCGCGAACGACCCCGAGATGCAGGGCCCCATAGCGGCGGGGTCTGCCGCAGCGGCCGCGCCGGCGACCGTTGCTCCGGATACGCCACCCGAACGCCTGGAGATCGCGATACTGCATGGCAGCATCGGGCAGCCCGGCGTGCCTGCCGATCCGCGGCGCGACCTTGAAAGCGCCGAACGCATTGCGGCCTCCTTGCGAGCGATCCGCGGTGCGCAGGTAAGCATCGCCAGGCAGCCGATCGACATTACCTCCACCAGCGGTTTGACCGGTGGCGATCGCCAGGCCGCGCAAGCCGCTGCGCCGGCGCCGCTGGTATCGATCCGCATCGCACGCAAGGCCGGCTCATGAAAACCGCGTTTGCTCAGGTGCGCTTCGCCGTGCTCGGCGCCCTGGTGTTGGCCGGCGCCGGAGTGGCGGCGGCGCTGTACGGGTTCGACATGCACGGTGTCACCGAGGCCGGATACATGCAGGTCAAGGCCCAGGCCAGGGATACCCAGCAACGTCTTGGCAGCGTATACGGCGAGCGTCTGGAGATCGATGCCTTTCTCGCGCGCTACAACACGCTGCAATCGATCGGCGCACTGGGTGATGAGAGCCGGCTTCTCTGGATCGAACGACTGGCCGCGATCCGCAACGACATGCGACTGCCGCGCCTGACCTACAACGTCGCCGCGCGCGCGCCGAGTGTCGGGCTGACCGAGCCGGCGCCCGGCCTGCGCTTCGAATCCAGCAGCATGAAGCTCGAGTTCGGCCTGGTGCATGAAGGCGATCTGCTGCAGATCATCGCGCGTCTGCGTGCGCCACCCATGGGAGTTTTCGAAATCCGCAATTGCGCGCTGCAGCGCGCGCCCGCCGCGCCGGCCGATACGCCTGCGGGCGTTGACGCAAGCGGCGCCACGCCTGGCAACCTGCGTGGCGAATGTCTGCTCGACTGGACCACGCTCACCGGCGCACGACCTCCCGTGGTTACCGACGCGCTGCCCGTCGTGGCCAAACCGTCATGATCGGACCAGCCTGTTACAGGGCGGGTACGGCAGCGCTGCTGTGCCTGTGCGCCTGCGCAGCCGTGGCGCAGGAGCGCGCCGCAGCGGCGGCCCCGGAACTCGGTCGCCTTTTTTTCTCGGCCAGCGAGCGCGAACGACTGGAGCGCGAGCGGGATCGACCGGCGGTCGTGCCCGTCGACATCATGACCCCGGAGAAACTGGTCATCAGCGGACTGATCGCGCGCCCCAACGGCCCGCCTCTTCCAGTGATCAATGGTCGGGTGCTGGCGGCCGGCGACGAACTCTCGGGCCTCAAAATCACCGGCTTGGCCGATGGCCGCGTGCGCATCACCCGCGGTGATGGTCAGGTGCGGCTGGCGAGGCCCGGACAGACTGTCGACCTTACGACAGGTGAGGTCGGTGAAATCTATGATCTTCCCGGCAGACGCGCAGCCGCCGCGCGTGAAGTAGGGTTGCCCATGCCGTTTGGCAGCGGCTTTGTGGAGCGCGCGGCGCCGGAAGCGAAAACCAAGGCCATCAAGACGAAAAAGCCGCGCAGGACAAGTGGTCGCGGCAGAGCGGCAAGCGGGCCCAAGCCCGCGGTGGCGCCCAAGCCGACGCCAGCGCCGGCCATGGCCAGGCCGGTGCCACAGATCGCACCAGCCGGTCCGGTATTGCCGCCACCGATTGTCACGCCAGGCCCGCGGCCGTAAGGTCGGTCGCCAAGCGCATGCGGCCGGGGACATCCCGGGTGAGGGCCGACTGGCGCGAAAATTGCGGCATTTGGCACGTGCCATCCAACCAGACCCGCCGCCAACAGGAGTTTTCGCGCCCCTCGCGCCAGCGTGGCGCCGTGCTGCTGCTGCTCGCGTTGCTGATGGTGATCACCGGGTCATGGCTGGGCCTGCGCATGTTGGCCTCGCCCAAGGCGGTGGGCAGCACGCGAAGCGCCGATGCTGTACTGCGCGAGGCCCGCGATGCGCTGCTCGGCGCATCCATGGCGATGGTGGTGGCCAACGTCACACGACCCGGCCAGTTGCCAACGCCCGATTTCCTTGATCCTGCCGAAGGGCCCGCCAACTATGACGGCAGCTTCAACGCCTGTGCCCTATCGACCTGGGTCGCCGGCGCCGCGCTTCCCGCGATGGGCGCAACGCCGCCGCAGAGCACGCGCTGTCTTGGCAGGTTACCGTGGGAAACACTGGGCCTGGGGATTTTCGGATCAGGCGCGCAGTCAGATGCTGCGGGGTCGGTCCCGTGGTATGCAATATCGACAAACTTGGCCCCCAACAATTGTGTCCGGCTCTTGAACCCTGCACTCATCAATACGATCCACACACCTGGTGTATGCGGCAGCCCTACTATCGCGAGGCAGCCGTATCCTTGGCTGACGGTTCGCGACTACAAAGGCAATCTGCTGACCAACCGCGCAGCGTTTGTGCTCGTGCTGCCCGGCCCGCCCCTTGGTGGGCAGGCACGACCGGCCTCGCCTCTCGCAGGTCCCGCGGCCTACCTGGACACGGTTACCGTCACAGCCGGCTGCTCGCAACCCTGTGTGCCGGGGATCTACAACAATGCGCGCTTCAACTGGCCCGACAACGTCGGACTGAGCTTCATCCAGTGCGCACCGCCGTCCCAGGTGAGTCCCAACGACCCATCGTTTGCGCAACCCTACCAGTGCAACGATCGCCTCCTCTACGTCACCATCGACGAGTTGATGGAGCTGACCGAACGGCGCGCAACGCAGTACATCGCCGACGTCTTGCGCGCGTACTACGCCGCCAACCGGTTTTTCCCGTTCGCCGCACCGCTGACACAATTGACGCTGACGCCACGACTGCGCGGGCAGTGTGAGAACGGCAACCTCATCGGCCTGCCACCGACCGTGCCGACCACACCAGCCTCGGTGCCGCCCAACCCGAGCCCGTGCACACACCCGGAGTTTTCGGCCCAGGTTCAAGGCTGGTTCAACGCCAATTCATGGGGCGACTACATGATCTACAACGTGGCTGCCGATTGCACGCAACCCACCCCTGCGGCCACTCCGCTCGCCAACTGCGGTGGCGCTTCAGGCGTCCGCCTGGCAGCAGGATCGGTTGGCGACGCGCGCGCATTGGTGATCGGTACGGGGCCTGCCATCATCTCGGCGCCCTTCGCTGCCGCGCGTCCGGGTGTGGCGCAAGTGCGCCCATCGTCCGCGCTTGCCGACTATCTCGACAGCCTGGAAAACACCAACGCGGATGTTCGCTTTGATGCGCCCACCATGCCTCTGGCGCGCAACTTCAACGACAAGACTGTGGTGGTAGCGCCATGATCCTTGGCAGCAAGCAATCCGGCTTTACGCTCACCGAAATCGCGATCGTGATGCTGGTGATTGGCTTGGCTCTGGCGGGTGCGCTGGGCCCGGTCAACCGCCTGTTTCAGATATCCCAATCAAATTCCAACCAGGAGCGCCTGGACGCCGCACGCGACGCGCTGCTTTCATTCGCGGCGATCAACGGCCGGCTGCCGTGCCCGGATCGCACCGGCGACGGTCTGGAAGACCGCAATGCAAACGGTGCCACACCGACGCTTGGCTGTGCCGGAGGCATCAATGAGGGATTCCTGCCCTGGGTTACGCTAGGCGTGCAGCAGACCGACTATTGGGGCACGCGCTTTCGCTACCGGGTGAGTGCGGAATTCACCCGCAGCGGGACCGATCCCATCTGGGTTTGCGGCACGACCGCTGGGCAAAGCCAGTCTGGAGCGGCAGTGGCGGGCTGCGTCGCGGGGGGCGTGCCGGCGGGTTGCACCAGCAGTACCTCCAACCCCAATAGCTGCCTGTTCGAAATCGCCGATACCGGCGACATCCCGATCCGCGACGGACAGGTGGGCAGGCCCGGCTCGGTATTCCTGATGAATTCAACCGTCGCCCCGCCTACCGGCGCGGTGGCGGTGGTGCTCTCGCACGGTCCGAACCGGGCCGGCGGCACCAGTCAGGACGGTACGGTATACCCAGTCCCTGCCGCGGGCACCGATGAGGCGCTCAATGGCCCCGCGCTTGGCGCGATTGCCGCCGGTGCCAGGCTTGCTGCGAACCCGTTCATAGTCCGCCCCCCGCTGGACACCACCGCCGGCGGATGCTCCGACAATGGTGGCGCCAACCTGTGTGTGTTTGACGATCAACTGGTGTTCATCGGCGCCAACACGCTGGTCAACCGGATGATCCAGTCCGGCTTGCGCCTGCGCTAGCCAACGCACCATCCGCCACCGCCATTTCAAGCGCGAAACGCACGCAGCCAACGCGATTCTCCGCCAATCGAAAACGCATACCGAGCGTCTCGGCCTGGCGCGCCACCTGATACAGCCCGATGCCCAGACCGTTGCGCGAGGCTACCGGTCCGGCAAGCAGCTTGCTGGCTAAATCCGTCTCGATCGGGCCGCCTGAATCCTCGACCGCAAACACGAGCCTCTCAGGATCCGCGTGGATGCTTGCCCGAATCGCAATGCCGGGTTCCGACCTGCGTTTTTGCAGCGCGTTCTGCAAGGTATTGTCCGCGGCGCTGGCAAACAATGCGGTGGGTATCGGCATGTCACAGGCCATTTCACTGCAGTCGAATTCGATCTCCTGCGCGATGTACAGGGCGCACAGATCCTTCCACCAGCCGCGTATGCCCGTTGTTGCCTGCGCATCACCGCCGGGTTCCTGCAGCTTGACCAGTGTGTTGGCAAGCCTGCGCGAAATCTCCGGCAACTGGCGCTGCACCAGGAGCCGCACCTGCGTATCGTCGTCGAGTACTGAGGCCGCACCGATCAGGCCATCGAGAGACTGCAGCAGGTTCTTCACGTCATGCGTCAGGCGCGCGCCGGTTTCGTGCACAGCGCGCAGGTATTGCTGGTCACGCAAGCGTTGTTCGCGGGCCTTGGCGGCGTAGAACTGTACGGTGATCTGCAGCAGCAGTTTGAGGTGCCATACGAAGGCCGCGGACAGGCGATTGTGCGTGAGCAATACGACTTCAACGCTGGCGCCGGGATCGTTGTGCAAGGGCACGACAATCGATTCCTCGTGGCGGCCGCTGGCCAGGCCGAAACCACCGGCACTGACGGCACCGCGCCAGCGCGCGCCTTGCAAGACCGTCAATTGACCGAGCGAGCGCACAGCCGCCTCGAAGAAGCGCATGGCGTCATTTTCATCGCGTCCCAAGCGCGCCAGCCGGTCCAGCCAGGCCTCGTAGGGAATGCCATAGGAGAGCAGATAACGTGAGAACAGCAACCCCAGGCCGCCACCGCGCGCGTCACCAGCAGGGGCACGGCCCCACAGGGTGTCGGCCGCCACCAGCAGCGCCGCCACACTGACCAGGGTGATGCCGATGCTGGCCAGGTAACCACGCTGCGCCAGCGTCATCAGCGCGATGCCGAAAAAACTGATGACCAAGAGCAGCAGCAGCAGCCAGACACTGTGCACCAGGTCATAGGCCCCGGCTGCCGGCAACAGCGTATCGGGCCTGGGCTTGATGCGCCATGCGACCAGCAGCAAGCCCGCCATGGCTAGCCCTAAGCCGATCTCGATGGATGTACGCGCCGTCGGGCTGATGGCGGTGTCACGCAACTCCTTGGGCAAGAGATCAGGCAACACCAGACTGAACAGAAACGCGAACAGGGCGAACAGTACGCCCAGATAAAACCAGCGCTGTTCGCGCGCAGCACTGTCCAACACGCGGCCACCGACCAGCGCGGTGACAAGCGCAGTCCAGATCAGCATGATCCACGGGTTGAGGAACAGCGTGGCCAGCACGGCGCCGCCGGCGACCAGCAGCACATCGCGCAGCGACATGCGCCGACTACCTGCCACCAGCGGCTGCCAAAGAAGGAAGGCTCCCAGGTGCGCGAAAAACAGCGGCTGGCGCCAGGTGGCGTCGAGATGCACGCTTTCGCCGGCAAACAGCAGCGCGATCGCCAGCACCAGCAGCAGGTCGCGCGAACGCGTGAGCTCAAGGATCATGGTCGGCGCATAATAAAGCCTGCCGCCTCAACGCCATAACGACTACTCTTGCCGTCACGAACGCCCCACTCCATGCGAGCCAAGCGGACGGTTTCGCCATGACCACACTTAGCCCCCAAGCCCGAACCTCGGCTGCCCGGCAAGCCGAGCGGGCGATGCTGGTGCGCGCGATCGCCACCCTGGGCCGCTTCACACTGATCGAGGCGATCCACAGCCGCATTGCCGTCGCCGCCGTCATCGTGATTCTGGTGGGTGCCGGGTTTGGTCAATTCACCAACATGCTTGCACTGACTGATTCAAGCGGCATCCGGGCGGCCACCCTGGCTGCGCTGTATCGGCTGGCAGCTGTGTTTCTCGTGTGCAGCTTCACCATCGCCTCGGTGGTGCGCGAGCACAACGACAAAAGCCTGGAACTGATCTTCGCGCTGCCGCTGCCGCGCGCCGGCTACCTGTTGGGAAAGTGGCTCGGTTGCACGCTGGCTGCCGTGGTACTGGCGGCGCTATTCGCACTGCCGCTGGGGTTCTCAGCGCCCTGGCCGGCGCTGGCTGCGTGGGCCGTGTCACTGGCACTGGAACTGACGCTGATGGCCAGCGCCAGCCTCTTGTGCGCGCTGACTTTTGCGCATGTGGTGGGCAGCCTCACCGCGATCGCCGCGTTTTATGCCTTGGCACGCACGATCGGCGCGCTGCTGGCGATCGGGTCGGGCAGCGTCGCACCGGCTGAATCGGCCGCCTTTCAGGCCGCAAGCGGGATTCTGCAGGCGATCGCAACGCTCTTGCCGCGCCTTGACCTGTTTACCCGCACTGCGTGGCTCACCGGCGACGCCCCACCGTTCACGGACTTCGGGCTGATCGCGCTGCAAACCCTGGTCTACACCGCGCTGTTGCTGGCCGCAGGCTTCATCGACCTGATGCGCAAGAATGTTTGACTGGGCCCGCCATTGGCGCGACGAGCGCCCGTTAGCACGTGTGCCGGGCCCCGCCTGGGTGGTGCTGGCGCTGGCGCTGGCGGCGCAGATCGGCTTCTCGACAGTAACGCCGCGCAGCGCACCAAGCGCGGCCGACCTGCGTCCGCCACCCACTGTTGCCGCAGTCATGGTCGCAAGCCTGGGCGATCCGCTACCGGCGGCGAAAGTCATGAACCTGCTGTTGCAGGCGCATGACAACCAACCCGGACTTTCAATTCCATTTGCCAAGCTCGATTACCTGATGGTGATCCGCTGGCTGGATCGCATCATCGAACTCGACGCGCGCGGACCCTACCCGCTGCTGGCTGCCAGCCGGCTCTATGCGGAGGTGCCCGACGCGGCGCGCCAGCGCCTGATGCTCGATTTCGTGCACCGCCAGTTTCGCGCCGACCCGAACCACCGATGGGCAGCACTGGCGCACGCTGCTTACGTTGCCAGACATCGCCTGAAGGACTTGGCGCTGGCGCGCGAGTATGCGCAAAGCCTGCGCCTTTACGCGACAGGGCCGACCGTTCCGGCCTGGGCCAGGCAAATGGAAATCCTGCTCTTGGCCGACATGAACGAACTGGCGAGTGCGCGCGTGCTGCTGGGCGCGCTGCTGGACAGCGGGCAGGTCACCGACCCGGCGGAATTTCGCTTTCTTGCCTCGCGATTGGACGAGATCAATAACGCAAACCATGAGACCGGAACTGTGTCGAAGTGACGATTTTTCGACACGTGGTGTCCGGAAACCGGCGCCAGTTACCGCATTAGCGACACAGCACGCCTATTGCCGGTGCTTCAGAGCGAAAAACGCAGGCTTGGCGCAGCAAAAGCGGCAAGCCCCACTCTGGCATAAGCCTTGCAGGGTAATCAGTTCTAATGAGCCACACCAAAAAGCCAAGCCACACAATCAGCGGAGGCGTCATGCGCAAGCAACAAGGTTTTACATTGGTCGAGATTGCAATCGTACTGGTCATCATCGGCCTGCTCCTCGGCGGGATTCTGCGCGGGCAGGAGTTGATCCAGGGAGCGCGGGTGCGCAACGTGATTGATCAGCAAAACGGAGTGCGGGCTGCGTACTTCGCGTTTCAAGATCGATTTAGGCTGGTGCCAGGCGATATCGGCATCGCCCAGGTTGCACTGGTCGGTAACGGTGTGCTGGCATCCACCGACGGCGCTGCCGGCGGCAACGGGCAGATTGCGTTGATCGACTCCTCAAGCGCGTTCCAGAATCTCACCGCGACAGGCTTTCTTTCGTGTTCCACCTGCACCGTGGCGCAGGTTGCATCAAGTTCCGCCAATAGCCCGACCAACGTATATGGCGGGGTATTGCAGTTGGTCACCGACAACGTCCTGGCAAGTTTTGGCGGAGCCGCCTTCGCGATCGTCCTTCCCGCTGCGCGCACAAACGTGAAGACCGGCAACCAGATTCCCTCAAACGTGATGGCCGAAATCGACACAAAGATGGATGACGGCAACCCGTACACCGGCAATTTCAGGTTCAGTACCTGGGCACCGGCCGGCGCGACGCCGGTAGCGCAAGGCAACTGCGCGGCGGCGCCGGCTGTCGGCCCGCCGGTATCCAGCCCCTGGAACAATGGCCAGGCGGCGGCACCAGGCGGTGCCATCGGCGGCAACTGCGGCGGCGGTACAATCATCAATTGATGTTGGTTATGAACGGCGAGCCGCTGACGCAATCCAAAAAATGTCGGTGGTTTTTACACTTGCTTGGGCACCAATGTCAGGCAACGCGATAACTATCTGATGTAATAGAACATTTTCTGGCGGGCGCGATAATTGCTTCTGTCGTTGTCACTGAGCATCGGGAAACCGCCGAAAGGATCCAAGCAATGAAGTCCGCCCTGAAAGTTTTTGTCGCGTCCCTGGCTTTCGCAGCCGCATCGGCGCAGGCCGTGGTGGGGCCGACGGCATACTACGATTTCACGACATTCAGCAACGCCACGCTTGGTGGACTTGGCGGCGACGGGTTTGTGTTTGACAGCCTCGCACCGGGTGGCGGCACTACCGAGTCGTTTTTTGGCAATCCGGTCACAGTGGCCGGCTCTGGCGTGTCGTTTACCGCAAACGAAAGCATCATTGCCGATGCCGGGGCCCTGGGTAATCCGAGCGTTATCTACACCGCCAAAACCAATACTTTCCCAAACACAATCACGGCTACATTGACTGGCGCGACTGCAATCGGGTTCTACTATGGTTCCTACAACGTCACGAATTCTGTTCTGAATGCAACAGTGACCGCTGGTGGTTCTGACTACACCTTCGGTAGCTTGATTGCCCCCTCTACCCTTACCTTGGGCCCGGTTGCCAATACTTATAATTTTGTGGGCTTCACTTCCCTGGCGACCGCAACCATTACCAAAGTTGTATTCACCCAGGCCGGGACCGACAACGCCCTCGATATACAGCGCTTCCATGTTGGAACGATCGCTGCGATTCCCGAGCCATCGGCGGCCCTGATGTTCGGCGTTGGCTTGGCGTTGCTCGGAGCCATCGGCAGGCGCAGGCGCGTATAGCCGGGACCTCAGCCCACGCGAGAAAAGAGCCCTGTAACGCAGGGCTTTTTGCTTTTGTGCGCAAGCTTCAACTACCCCTGCAACAGGCGCGTCTCACCCAGCGCGACCTGTTCCGGTGTGCCTCTAAGTACCAGCACATCGCCCGCCTGCAGTTGCAGGTCCGGACCCGGCTGTGGACTCGCCTGCCCAGGCCTGCGCACGGTCACCACTTCCGGCCCTAAATCATCGAGCCTGAGTTCGCCCAACGTACTGCCAATCGCTGCTGCGCCAGGCTCGAGTGTCACCGAATGCAGCCGCACATGCTGGCGCTCGCTCAAATCCTCCGGTTCATCGCTCGACCCATGGAAAAACCCGCGCAGCATGCCGTAACGCGAGTCGCGCACGGTCCCCACCCGCCGCACCACGCGCGAGATCGGCACGCCTGAAAGCAGCAACGCATGCGACGCCAACATCAGGCTGGATTCGAACGCCTCGGGCACCACCTCGGCAGCGCCGGCCGCGTGCAGGCGGTCCATTTCGGTATCGTCCTTGACGCGCACGATCACCGGCAAACCGGGCCGCACGGCATTGACGTGATGCAGGATTTTTAGTGCGGCCGGCGTGTCGGCATAGGAGATGACCACCGACTGCGCGCGCATAAGGCCAGCGGCCATCAGCGACTCACGGCGGCTGGCGTCGGCGTAGACCACCGAATCGCCGCCGGCGACCGCTTCGCGAATGCGCTCGGGGTCGAGGTCGAGCGCCATGTAGTCGATGCCTTCAGAGGCCAGCAGCCTGGCCAGTGCCTGGCCGTTGCGGCCGTAACCGCAGATGATCACGTGGTTCTTGGTCTTGATGGTGCGTGATGCAAGCTGGGTCAGTTGCAGGGATTTCAGCATCCATTCATCGCGTGCGAAGCGCATGGCGATGCGGTCGCTGTAGGCGATCAGGAACGGCGCCGCGAGCATCGACAACAGCATGGCGGCCAGGATCGCATCCATCAGCTTATCGTCGACCAGTTTCAGGCCACCGGCCTGTGCCAGCAGGACGAAGCCGAATTCACCGGCTTGCGCCAGCGCCAGGCCGGTGCGAATCGCGGTGCCGGCGGGGCTCTTGTAGAGCCGGCTCAAGCCGGCCACCACCACGAACTTCGCAATCACCGGCAGGGTGGCCAAAAACAGTACCAGTCCCGGCTGCGCGATGACCGAACGCACATCGAGCAGCATGCCGATGGTGACGAAGAAAAGGCCCAGCAGCACGTCGCGAAACGGCTTGATGTCCTCCTCGACCTGGTGCCGGTATTCGGTCTCGGAGATGAGCATGCCGGCCACGAATGCGCCCAACGCCAGCGACAAGCCGGCATGCTCGGTGATATAGGCCAGGCCCAGGGTCATCAACAGCAGGTTGAGCACGAACAGTTCGGTGGAACGACGGCGCGCCACCACCGTCAACCACGCGCGCACCAGTTTGCGCCCGGCGAACAGCAGGATCGCAAGCACAATGCTGGCCTTGGCCAGCGCCACGCCCAGGGCCATGGCAATGTTTTCGGGATCGCTGGCCAGCGCCGGCACCACCACCAGGAAGGGCACGACCGCCAAGTCCTGGAACAACAGCACGCTCATCACGTCGCGGCCATGAGGGGTTTCGAGCTCGCCGCGCTCACCCAGGAGCTTGACCAGGATCGCGGTGGACGACATCGCAAGCGCGCCGCCCAAGGCAACGCCGGCCTGCCAGCCGAAACCGAACACCACCGCAGCGCCCACCCCCATCGCGGTGGTGACTGCCACTTGCGCCAGCCCCAGGCCAAACACCACCGCCCGCATCGCCATCAGCTTGGGCAGGTTGAATTCAAGACCGATGGAGAACATCAGGAAAACCACGCCGAATTCAGCCAGGTAGCGATTTTCGGCGGTGTTGGGCACAAATCCCAGCGCGTTAGGCCCGATTACGATCCCAGCCAGCAAGTAACCGAGCAGCGGCGGCAAGTGGAGCTTGCGCGCCAGCGCGACCACCCCGACCGAGGCGGCCAAGAAAATCAGGACGATTTCGAGCGTGTTGGGCATGGATCAGGCAGATCGGCAACGCGCTTCCGTGCGCACGCACCGCACGGTCACCGACACGCCGCCGGCGCTGCGGAAACACATTTTTTCAAGGTTTGTCTGCAATCTTGATGCCAATTTTCGACCCTGTGCAGGCTGTTTGCTATACTCGACAGCATGATAGCTGCTGCAACAACGATACCGATAGCCAAGATTGCCCCGATACGATTGACCGGTGCGCAAACGCTGGGTCTTGCCCGCGAAGTGCTGGAAATCGAGGCCGCCGCGGTGGCCGCGCTCGGCCAGCGTATTGATGTCGCATTTGCCCGCGCCATCGACCTTCTGATCGCCTGCAAGGGCCGGGTCGTAGTCTCGGGCATCGGCAAATCCGGACATATTGCGCGCAAGGTGGCGGCGACCTTCGCCTCGACTGGCACAGCCGCGTTTTTCGTGCACCCAGCCGAGGCCAGCCATGGCGACCTCGGCATGATTTCGCAGGACGATGTGCTGGTCGCGTTTTCGAACTCCGGTGAAACCAGCGAGCTTCTGACCATCCTGCCGCTAGTCAAACGCCTGGGCGCCAAGGTGATCGCGGTCGCCGGTAATCCGGAATCAACCCTGGCCCGCCTGGCCGACGCCACGCTTGACACCAGCGTGGCCAAGGAGGCCTGCCCGATGAACCTGGCGCCGACGGCAAGCACCACTGCGCAACTTGCGATGGGCGACGCGCTGGCGGTCGCCCTCTTGTACGCCAAGGGAATCGGCCCCAACGATTTCGCCCGTGCGCATCCCGGCGGGTCGCTTGGCAACAAGCTTCTTACCCGAGTGCGCGATGTGATGCGCGTGGGCGATGCGGTGCCGGCGGTGCCGGTCGAGGCTACACTGGCCCAGGCGATCCTCGAAGTAAGCGCCAAGCGCATGGGCATGACCGCAGTCGTCGACAGCGAGTTGCGCATCGTCGGCATGTTCACCGATGGTGACCTGCGCCGTGCGCTTGCGCGGATCAGCGATTTGCGGGCAACCGGCGTGGCGGATGTCATGACGAAAGCACCGCACACCATCGACGCCGACGCGCTGGCGGCCGAAGCGGTGCACCTGATGGAAGCAAACCGCATCAGCCAGCTGTTGGTCGGAGATGACCGGGGACACCTGATCGGCGCCCTCAACATGCATGACCTGTTCCAATCCAAGGTTGTCTGAGGCTCACCCGATGCTGACCCCGGATGGCGCGCTGCGCGTAGCCGCGCTCAAGCTGATGGCCTTTGACGTCGACGGCATCCTGACCGATGGGCGCCTTTGGTATGCGGATGACGGTAGCGAATACAAGGCCTTCAACGCGCGCGACGGCCACGGCATCAAGATGCTGCGCGACGCCGGGTTGAAGCTAGCGATCATCACCAGCCGGCGCTCGGCGATCGTCGAGCGCCGCGCGCGCGAGCTCGGCGTGCACTACTGCTTTCAGGGTGTCGAGGCCAAGCTGCCGGCCTTCAACGATCTGCTGGCCGAGTTGCACCTGGATGCCGCGCAGGCGGGCTACATGGGAGACGATCTGCTTGATCTACCCGTGCTGATCCGCGTCGGATTCGCAGCCACCGTGCCGGAGGCGCCGTCAGCCCTGCTTGAACGCGCGCATTACGTGAGCCGCCTGCCCGGCGGCGGCGGCGCGGTACGTGAAGTCTGCGAATTGATTCTCGAGCAACAGGGCCTGCTTGCCGGCATGATCGCGGCGTATCTGGCATGAGAGTTCTGCCGCGTGGCGGCCTGGGCGCCGCGTTTCCGCTTTTGATCATGCTGCTGCTGGCAATGCTCACCCTGTTTCTGGCGCGCACCAGCGGCCTTGCCGGCCGGGACGGGGCGGCGCCCGAAAACATCGAGCCGGACTACATCGTCGAAAAATTCACGCTGCTCCGCTTATCGGACACCGGCCAGCCGCGCTATGCGTTGTCGGCCGACAAGATGATTCATATGCCGGCCGACGATACCTCTTTGCTGACCAAGCCGGCCTTGCGCCAGATTCAATCCGGCCAGCCCGAGGTGCGCATCAGCGCCCTACGCGGCGTTATCGAAAGTGGCGGCGAGATCGCGCATCTGCGCGACAACGTGGAAATCTATCGCGCCGGCGAAACGCAAAAAAACGGCAAGGGCGGCAGCGAAGCGATGCGCGTGACGACCACCTATCTGCGTGTGATGCCGGACTTGGATCGCGCCGACACGCCGGACCGGGTACGCATTGAACAGGGGCCCTCCATCCTCAATGGCACCGGCATGGATTTCGACAACCGTTACCGGCGCTTTCGGCTGCATGCCGACGTTCGGGCCAGTTTTCAGCAAAGCCGCAGTCCGGCCGGCGGCAACTGAATGCGGCTCATGTACAAAACCCTGCTCCGGTACGGGCTAGTACGCGCCTTGCTCGCCCTGTTTGTGTGGCTGGGATTGCCAGGCGCAAGCCACGCGGAAAAAGCCGATCGCGACAAGCCGGTGAACATCGAAGCCGATCGCATGAGCTACGACGACCTGCGCCAGGTCAATTTATTCGAAGGCAACGTCATCCTGACCCAGGGCACGCTAGTGATTCGGGCCGACAAACTCACCGTCAAGCAGGATCCGGAGGGTTTTCAGCGCGGCACTGCGGAAAAGGGTCCCGGCGGTTTTGCCTACTTCAAGCAAAAACGCGAAGCCATGGACGAGTACGTCGAGGGCTGGGGCGAACGCATCGAGTACGATGCAAGGTCGGAAAAGGCAGAGCTTTTCACCCGCGCCCGCATCCTGCGGGGCACCGACGAAGTGCGCGGCAGCGTCATCTCCTACGACGGCCGCAGCGAGTTTTACACCGTCCTGGGCGGCCGTGATTCGGGCTCGACCAACAACCCCGAAGGCCGTGTGCGGGCGGTGATCCAGCCACGCAACCTGCCGCCAACCACCGGCGAGCCGCCCCCCGACAAGCGCCCCAGCCTGACCTTGAAACCGGCCGGAGGCATCGCCGCTCCGCGCGACGCCTATCCCGAAGCGCCCAAAAAATGAGCAGCCTCAAGGCCCAGGGCCTGAAGAAAAAATACAAGTCGCGCGAAGTCGTCAAGGACGTCTCCTTCGAGGTAGCCAATGGCGAGGTCGTAGGCCTCCTGGGGCCCAATGGCGCCGGCAAGACCACCTGCTTCTACATGGTGGTGGGCTTGGTCGGAGCGGATGCCGGCAGCATCACCTTGGGGTCCGAAAATGTCACGTCGCACCCGATGCATCGCCGCGCAAGACTGGGGCTTTCCTACCTGCCGCAGGAAGCGTCGGTGTTTCGCAAACTCACGGTCGATGAAAACATCCGCGCCGTGCTCGAATTGCAGGGGCTCAAGCCTGCGCAGCTCGAAATCAGGCTCAGCGAACTGCTGGCCGACCTCAACATCGCCGGCCTGCGCGACAACCCGGCGCTGTCACTTTCGGGAGGCGAGCGCCGCCGCGTCGAGATCGCGCGCGCGCTTGCCACCAATCCGAAATTCATTCTGCTTGACGAGCCGTTCGCCGGCGTCGACCCGATCGCGGTGCTCGATATCCAGAAAATCATCAGGTTTCTCAAGGAACGGTCGATAGGGGTGTTGATCACCGATCACAATGTGCGCGAAACGCTGGGCATCTGCGATCGCGCCTACATCATCAGCGAAGGTCGGGTGCTGGCCTCGGGCGAGCCTGACGCGATCGTCGACAACGAGAACGTACGCCGGGTATACCTGGGCGAGCATTTCCGGCTCTGAGGAACATGAAGCAAGCCCTGCAACTCAAGCTTTCCCAGCATCTGACGCTGACACCGCAACTGCAGCAGTCGATCCGCCTGCTGCAGTTGTCGACCATCGAGCTCAACGCCGAAATCGAGCAGATGCTGGCCGACAATCCGATGCTCGAACGCGACGATGAGCAGAGCGCCGACGCCGGCAGCTTCGGCGCCGAGGAAAAAGTGCAGACCGAATCGATCGCCGACGCCTTCGCCGGCGGCCCGGAGGGTACCCCGCCGGACGCCGACTGGGGCGAGCGCGAACCGGGCATGGGTGCGGCTACGCCCGGCACCGCGCGCAGCGATGACGACGAGGATTCACCCGGCCGGCAGGTCGCTGCTGCCGGCACCACCCTGCGCGAACACCTGTTGCAGCAGGTCACGTTGATGCGTCTATCCGCTCAAGATCGCGGCCTCGTGACCGCATTGATCGAGGCACTCGACTACGATGGCTATCTGAGCATGCCATTGGCCGAGATCTACGCACTGCTGCCGACCGGGTTGGACGTCGAAGATGGCGACCTGGAGACTGCGCTTAAGCTGCTGCAAACCTGCGATCCGCCGGGCGTGGCGGCACGCAACTTGTCTGAAGCCCTGCTCCTGCAATTACGGGAATTCGATGACGAACCCGCGCTTGCGCTGGCGAGCGCCATCGTGACCTCGCATCTGGAACTCCTGGCCGCGCGCGACTTCGCGCAGATAAAGCGCTTGTGCAAGTGCGGGGACAGCGAACTCAAGGCCGCGCGCGAGTTGATCCTGCAACTCAATCCGCGCCCGGGAGCGCAGTTTGACAGCGTGGATACGCGTTACGTCAAGCCCGACGTGATCGTGCGCAAGGTCAAGTCGGCGTGGAAAGTGGCGATCAACCCCGAGGCTGTGCCGCGACTGAAGATCAACCGCATGTACGCCGATATCCTGAGCCGCGAGCGCGGCCGCGGCGGCAATGGCGATGGCAGCGGTCTGGTCACACAATTGCAGGAGGCCAAATGGCTGCTCAAGAACGTGCTGCAGCGTTTCGAGACCATTGAACGTGTGGCACAAGCCGTGGTCGAACGGCAGAGGCATTTCTTCGATCACGGCGAGGTGGCGATGCGCCCGCTGGTGCTGCGCGAGATCGCCGATGAGTTAGGCTTGCACGAATCGACCATCTCGCGCGTGACCACCAACAAGTACATGCTGACCCCGCGCGGGCTGTTTGAACTCAAGTATTTTTTCGGCAGCCATGTGGCGACCGACAGCGGCGGGGCTTGCTCTTCGACGGCAATCCGCGCTTTAATCAAGCAACTTGTATCGGCAGAGGAGATCAAACGACCCCTATCAGACTCCAAAATTGCAGACATCCTGGGCCAGCAGGGCATTGTCGTTGCGCGCCGCACCATTGCGAAATATCGTGATGCGCTCAAGATCCCGCCGGCCAATCTGCGCAAATCCTTGTAAGGAAACGCAGACCGCTTTCACGCAAGTCGCTCTTGCAAACCGTCAATTCCGGCCGATATGCCGGATAACGCGGTTTGAAACGCAAAGGAGGCAGCATGAATTTCAAGGTTAGTGGACACCATGTTTCTATTACGCCCGCCATTCGCGACTACGTTCATTCCAAGCTCTCACGCGTCAATCGCCATTTCGATCAAGTCATCGATGTCAATGTGATCCTTTCGGTCGAAAAACTGGCCCAGAAGGCTGAAGTCAATGTTCACGTGCGCGGCCGGGACATTTTTGTCGAGACTGTCGACGAGAACATGTACGCGGCCATCGACACCCTGGCCGACAAGCTTGACCGACAAATCCTCAAGCACAAGGACAAGTCGCAGGCACACCAGCACGAGCCGCCTAAACGCGCGCTCAATCCCGTCGAGACCTGAACCTCCATTCACGCTGTTGCCGCGCCGCCTGAAGCCACGGGCCGCCCGGCAGCAGGCTCCACGCCGCCGCCCGGGCGACCCAATCGTGGACGTATAATCCGCGCCTCGCCATCCCCCCGACCGCCAACCGGCGCACGTCGTGGCAGCATGAATACGCAACCGCAAAACACGCTCTCGACCATTGCCCGCCTGCTGCCGCCGACCAATGTCGTGCTCGACCTTGATCTTTCCAGCAAGCGCCGCGTGTTCGATGAAGCCGGCCTCTTGTTTCAGCATCATCAGGGTATCGCGCGCTCGACCGTGTTTGACAGCCTGTTCGCACGCGAGCGCCTCGGCTCCACCGGCCTGGGCCAGGGCGTCGCCATCCCGCATGGACGCATCGCCAAGCTCAACGCCCCGATCGGCGCGTTCCTGAGGCTCAAGGAAGCGATCCCGTTCGAGGCACCGGACGGCAAGCCGGTCAATCTGTTGTTCTTTGTTCTGGTACCGGAAAAGGCCACCGACGCCCATTTGCAGATACTTGCGGCACTGGCGGAAATGTTCGCCGATGAATCCATGCGCGCGCGCCTGAGCACGCAGAACGACCCACAGGCCGTCCACCAGGACCTGATCACATTTCGCCCCGATGCAAGTCTTGACGCTTAGGGCGCTGTTCGACGATACCTCCGACGAACTCGGGCTGACCTGGATCAGCGGCGAGGAAAACGGCGCGAGTTCGCTCAATCCTGATGCCTACGCGACGCATGCCGTGGCGGACATGGTGGGGCACCTGAATCTGATCCACAAGAACCGCATTCAGGTGATTGGTCAACCAGAATACGAGTACCTGTCGCAACTGACCGCCACCCGGCAACAGCACCTGCTGGCAGAATTGCTAGGCGGCGGACCGCCGGCGGTGATCGTGGCCGACGGCGTGAACGCACCGGCTTTGGTGGTCGCAGCCTGTGCGCACCACGGCGTGCCGGTGTTCACCACGCCGACAGCGGCGGCATCGGTGATCGACATGTTGCGGGTGTACCTGACCAAGCTGTTGGCCGAAAAAACCACTTCACATGGCGTGCTGGTCGATGTGCTGGGCTTGGGCGTGATGATCACCGGCGAATCGGGGCTTGGCAAGAGCGAACTGGGCCTGGAACTGATCAGCCGCGGCCACGGCCTGGTCGCCGACGACGTGGTGGAATTGACCAAGATCGCGCCGAAAACGATCGAAGGCCGCTGCCCGCCGCTGCTCAAGGACCTGCTTGAAGTGCGCGGCTTGGGGCTACTGGACATCAAGGCGATTTTCGGCGAAACCGCGGTGCGCCCTAAAATGAACGTCAAGCTGATCGTCCATCTGGAAAGGCCCAGCGCTTCGGCCAAGGCGGACTACGAGCGCCTGCCCCTGAATGCCAACTACCAGGAATTGATGGGCGTCAACATACGCCGGGTCAGCATCCCGGTGGCTGCCGGGCGCAATCTGGCGGTACTGGTCGAGGCCGCGGTGCGCAACGCGATACTGCAGCTGCGCGGCGTCGACACCATGGCCGATTTCATGGCGCGCCAGCAAAACGCGATGGACGAAGGCTGAACCTGATTCGACTGCGCACGAAACCGTGACGAGTCGTGCGAACCGTGATTTAATTCCACAAGGAGCCGGCTCGCCAGGGGGCGCGCACCACGGCCGCCCAAGCAACCTAGAGAGGATGATCCGATGAAAAAGCTTTTTGCATGCCTGTTGCTGGCCCTGCCGCTCGTCGCAACGCCGGCATTGGGGCAGGAGAAGAAAGAAATGACTGCTCAGCAGAAAAAGATGGGCAACTGCTCCGCACAGGCCAAAGGACTCAAAGGCGATGAGTACAAGAAAAAGCGCGATGAGTGTCTGAAGGCCGAGAAAGACGGCAAGACAGCCCATCAGGCGAAGTTCGGAAAGTGCAGCAGCGACTTGAAAGGCCAAAAACTTTCAAAGGACGAACGCTCCGAAAAGATGAAAACCTGCATGGCAAAGTCCTAGGATTTCACTGAGCGCGCAAAGGCGCACGTTTGTGCGCCTTTGCCTTTCTTGCGCCATCATTGCCGTATGCAACTGATTCTGGTCACCGGTCTGTCGGGTTCGGGCAAAAGCGTCGCTTTGAACGTGCTCGAGGACGCCGGCTATTACTGCGTCGACAACCTGCCGGCACCCTTGTTGCCTGAACTGGTGGCGACGCTGCGCGAAGCCGGGCGCGACAAGGTCGCAGTGGCGGTGGATGCGCGCACCGCGGCTCTCACCGACACCTCGCGTCGTGGCTTAACCGACTTGCCGCAGTATCTTTCCAACCTGACGTTTTATGGTGTCGATGTACGCGTCCTGTTCCTCGACGCCAAGACTGAAACCCTGATCAAACGCTTTTCCGAAACCAGACGGCGCCATCCGCTCGACGACGGCACCGCAACCATCCCCGAATACATCGAGCACGAACGCGAACTGCTGGCCGACTTGCAGCCGCTTGCGCATCACATCGATACCAGCGACCTGCGCCCCAACACGCTGCGTGACTGGCTCAAGGATTTCCTCAAGTCCGCACGCTCCGAGCTCACGCTGGTGTTCACATCCTTCGGATTCAAGCACGGCATTCCGCTCGATGCGGACCTTGTATTCGACGTGCGGCCGCTGCCCAACCCGCACTATGACCCCCTGCTGCGGCCGCTCACCGGCCGGGACGCGGCGGTGATCGCCTTTCTCGACGCCACCCCGACGGCGCAGGAGTTGCTGGCCGACATTGACCAGTTCGTGGCGAAATGGCTACCTTCATTCGCGCGCGACAACCGCCATTACCTCACCGTAGCGATTGGCTGCACCGGCGGCCAGCATCGCTCGGTGTACTTCGCCGAGCACCTTGCTGCAGGATTTCAGAAACGGGGCACCGGCAAAATCGGCGCCGAAATCCTGGTGCGTCATCGCGAGGTCAGGAACACTTGAGCGCTGCCTCCGCAAGTGCCGGCGCCGCTGCTGGTAGCGGCCCGGACTGGTCGCGATTGCCGATCTTTCCGCTGGGGTCCGTACTGTTTCCCGGCGGTCTCTTGCCGCTGCGGGTGTTCGAGGCACGCTATGTCGACATGACGCGCGAATGCATGAAACGCGGCACGCCCTTCGGGGTTTGCCTGATCAAGGAAGGAGTCGAGGTCGGCTCGCCCGCGGTACCGCACGCAATCGGCTGCCTGGCTGAAATTCGTGACTGGGACATGCAGCAACTCGGGGTCCTGCACATCAAGACCGCCGGTACCCGTCGCTTTCGCATTGAGTCCATGCAAGCCAGATCCGATGGCCTGATTCAAGCCAAGGCACAGCCCATTGACGACGATTCGAGCATGTTGGTGCGCCCCGAGTTCGTTGCCTGCGGGGCGATTCTGCAATCGATACTCCCGAAACTGCCGGCCGGCGTGATTGCCGAACCCTACAATTTCAGCGACGCCAGCTGGTTGTCCAACCGCTTGGCGGAGGTGTTGCCGATACCGCCGGTGGCCAAACAGAGACTGATGGAATTGGAGGATGCCGACATGCGCCTGGAGATCATTCAACGTTTTCTCGAGCAGCAAGGCCTGAAGTAATCCCCTGGCTCTGCCGATGCCGCCCAAGGCGGACAGCCGCATATTCAAGCGAACAGCGGCGCCTCATGGAGTGCCAGCAAGAGCTTTTTGACCGGTGCCGGCAAGCCGGCATCGAGTGCCTTTGACAGCGGCATCCATGAATAGCGCGGCTCGCGCGCTATCTTCCTGGTCGAGAGGGCAGGCCGGGCTATGTGGACTGGTCGGATCGTGAGATGGTAGTGGGTAAAGCCATGCTCGATCGCACCCAGCAAAGCATGCCCGTGCCAGTCCGCGCCGAGCGTTTCCGCCAGGATCCGCGCGCCCGCAAGATCGTCCGCTTGCGGCAGACACAGCAAGCCGCCCCAGATACCGGCCGGCGGGCGACGTTCCAGCAAAACCTGTCCGCGGGACTGCATCACCAACATGATGCACGAGCGGCGCGGCAACAGCTTGCGTGGCCGCGTATGCGGCAATTCGGCTGTGCGGCCCATCAGCCGAGCCACGCAATCGGTGGCCAGGGGACAGGCCGTGCAGCGTGGTCGAGTACGGGTACATAGCGTCGCACCGAGATCCATCAGCCCCTGGGTGTAGGGCTCAAGGTCACGCTCGGGTAGCAGTGCCTCTGCGCGCTCCCACAAAGCCGTTTCGACCGCCGGGAGCCCCGGGTAGCCCTCAACGCCAAAGTAACGCGCGAACACCCGCTTGACGTTGCCATCGAGTATGGCAGCGCGCTGTCCGAATGCAAAAGCGGCCACCGCTGCCGCGGTGGACCGTCCAATGCCGGGGAGACGCGTCAAGTCCGCCTGCGTTCTCGGAAATTGCCCGTTGAACTCGTTCTCGATGATGCGGGCGGCGCGGTGCAGATTGCGCGCCCGGCTGTAGTAACCCAGGCCGCTCCACAGACGCATGACCTCGTCCACCTCGCCCGCGGCGAGTGCGCGCAGGTCCGGAAATCGGTCAAGGAAACGATGGTAATAGCCGATCACCGCCACTACCTGGGTCTGCTGCAGCATGATTTCGGATAGCCAGATCCGGTAGGGATCGCGGGTGTCTTGCCACGGCAAGTCATGGCGGCCATGGTCCCGCTGCCACAAGATCACGCGATCGGCGAACTGGCTATCGCTTGCGCGACCGGGTTCCGCCCCTTTGTCGCCAGCAGGATTCGCACCCGCCGGCGCGAGTGCCCGGGCGCGTCCGTCGGCAACAGCAGCCTGCGCGCGGCGCCTAGCGGCCAAACAAGCCCCGAAGCTGCTCCTTGGCCTTGTCCTGCGGCGACTGCTGCGGCGCTGGCGCCGTCGGTTGCCCAGGTGCAGGCGCGGCTTTGTCCTGCGGCTTGCCAAGACCAAGCCTTTCGCCCAGTTTTTCCTTGACCGTATCCTTGACCTTTTCGGTCGCCAGGCTGCCTGCCACCGCACCGTACTGCACATCGTACTTGAGCGCCTCGAACGGCCCGTTGATCTTGACCGGAATGGTGAGACCCTTCAGCGCCGCCAGATCCTTGGCATCCTGCCCTCCCGAAGTATTGACCACCGTGGCCTTGGCCAGGTAATCCATCGCCCCCGCAGGAATGTCAACCGTGCCCGCGCCACCCAGGCGCACGAAGGGGGACTTGGCATCAAGGTCAGTGGAGGTCGCTATACCATTCTTGATCTGGGCACTGATTTTCATCTCGGTGAAATCGGTCTTGTCTTCCTTGCGGGCTTCCTGGACTTTCGATTTGTTGAGCGACAGCGCCGCCTTGGCTTCGCGAAAGGACTTGGCCAGGTTGATGCCCTTGTAGGCGCCATCCTTTAGCTGGATCTCGGTTGTGCCGTTGAGCGATTTCTTGAGCGCGGTAACGGTGTTGCCGGAGGTGGTGATGTCGAGCAGCACGTTGCCGCGCCCTTCGAGAATATCCTTGTTGATCGCGTCTTTCATCAGCGGGTTGATGTTCACACCGCTCAAGGTCTGGCGTATCGCGAATGCGTTGGTAGCCGCATTGACACTCAAGGCGCCCGCCAGCGTGCCTTGATAGAGGCCCGCATTGAGCGGATTGACATCGAGCTTGCCGCCCGCCGCCTTGATCACCATGCTGACATTGGCAGCTTTCAAATTGTTGAACTGCAACTGACCGATCTTGATCGTGCCACTGGCGTTGAGCGCCTTCAGTCCCGACAGGTCGAAAGGCTTTTCCGGCGGCGGCGCGCCCTTGCCTGCATCACTGGGGGCCTTGGGCGGAAAATACTTGTCGACATTGAGGCGGTCGACATTGATGTCGAAACTGATCGCCGCATTCTTGAACTTGGCCACACCGACCTTGGCCAGGATCGCGCTTTCGTCGAACTTGGTCGACAGGTCTGCGCTGGCGGTCTCGCGTGCAAGGTCCGCACGCAAGCTGCCGCTGATCGGCAACTTCACGCTCTTCATAGGCATTTGCGGATTGGCGACCGTGAGGTCGGCGGCGACACGCGGCAAATCAAACTGCCGTGCTTCGAGATTGGCGCCAAGCGTGGTGTTGATGCTGCCGGAAATCACGGTATCGCCGAACTTCGCCTGCGTGATGTCCAGTGCGATCTTGCCCACAGTGAGCGCCTTGGCCGAGCCCTTGATCTCGCCCAGGCTGAACTTCGCCTCGACCTGTTCGCGCCCCGTGAGCTTCAGGCTGCCTGTGATGGCCTCCCCGCTGGCGGACTCCTTGTTGACCGCAAGCTTGGGCGCATCGACCTTGAGATCGAAGCCTTCGTCGCCGCGCTTGCCCACCGCGGTCAGGGTGACGCCATCGAGGGCGATCTGACCGGCGCCCAGATTGACCAAAAGCTTTGGTGCCCTCGCCTTGAAATCGTTGAGCAACAGACCCGGCATCGCACCCGAGCCACTGGCCGACAGGCCCTCGATGGCGAACTTGTGGTTCGCCGTATCGGCCTCGAACCTGGCCGCATCAAGCTTGACCGTACCGGAGTCGCTGCCGCGTCGCCCCTTGGCCTCGAGCGCCAGTTTCTCCGCTGAGACGGCTTGCGTCTTGCCGTTGGCGGCAAGCTTGGGCGCGCTGAGTTTCAACTCGAAGGGCTCGCGATCCAGTGTGCCACGCGCCTCGACTGCAAGCTTTTGCGCATCGATCGCCAGCGTGTTGCCATCGACCTTGAGCTCACCTGCGGATATCTTCGCATCCAGCCCCGCGAGATCAAGCCCCGGCTTGCCCTTTTCAGGCGCCTGGCGCACCGATCCCGCCGCCTTCGCCTCAAGGGAAGAAAACGCGTACCGCTTCTTTTCCAGATCGAACAAAATGCCGCCGACAACATCCAACTGCGCGTTGATTGTGGGTTTGCTGCCTTCGATCTTCGCCGTCAAGTCGATCTTGCCAGGCACCTTGTCGGCAATGCGACCGGTGCTCAGGCTGAGCTGCGCAAGTGAAATCGTCTGACCGCTGGTCTCGTCGCGGTAGGTCACGGTGGCGCCACCGAGCTTGATGCCTTCGACATCAAACTTCAGCTTGTCGTCCTGCTTTTCCTCCTTCGACAGCAGGTCATCGAAATTGAACTTGCCATCCCGCCCCTTGATGACATTGGCGACGAGGCCGTCAATTTCGATGCGGTCGACAAGCAGCTCTTTTTTCAGCAGCGGCAGCAAGTCGACGTAAAGCTTGGCGCGCTCCAGCTTCAGGAACTGCTTGTCGCTCTTGAATTCCGACAAGGTAACCTGGCCCAGTTCGACGCCAAGCTTGGGAAACACCTTGAGCGAAATATTGCCGGGAATGCCCAGAGTGCGCTGCTTCTTTTCCAGCACCAGCTTGGTGATATCTGACTTGAACTTGTTGGGGTCGAAGGTCGCGCTGATGATCGCCACAGCAATGATCAACAGGCCCATCAGAGCGCCAACACCGATGACCAGCCATTTGAGGATTTTCATGGATTACCCGGCACGGAACTCAAGCGGCAAAGTGTAGCGCAGGCCGCGCGTCGAAACGTGCTTGCAAGTATCTGCTGATATCAGACGTTGAACCTGAAATGCATCACATCACCATCCTTGACGATGTACTCCTTGCCTTCCACGCGCATCTTGCCGCGATCCTTGGCCACCTGCTCGCCCTTGCAGGCAACATAGTCGTCATAGGCGATGACTTCGGCGCGGATGAATCCCTTCTCGAAGTCGGTATGGATCACGCCTGCCGCCTGTGGCGCGGAAGCGCCCACCGGCACGGTCCAGGCACGCACCTCCTTGACGCCGGCGGTGAAATAGGTCTGCAAGCCCAGTAGCGCGTACCCGGCCCGGATAACGCGATTCAACCCGGGCTCGGTCATGCCCATCTCGTTGAGGAAATCGAGCTTGTCGGCATCTTCCAGCCCCCCGATTTCCGCTTCGATGGCACAGCTCACCGCCACCACCGGGGCGTGCTCGGCTGCTGCATGGGCCCGCACGCGGTCGAGCATCGGGTTGTTCTCGAACCCCGATTCCGACACGTTCGCCACATACATGCTGGGCTTGGCGGTCAACAGGAACAGGGGCTTCAGCAGTTCCCGCTCTTCGCGGGTCAACGCCACGCTGCGCGCCGGTCTTGCCTCGTTCAACACCGGCTGAATCTTTTCGAGCAGGGCGACAATGCGTTGCGCCTCCTTGTCGCCGCCCGATTTGGCGATCTTGGAATAGCGGCTGTATTGCTTCTCGACCGAGGCCAGGTCGGCCAGGGCCAATTCGGTGTTGATGGTCTCGAT
>JBEIFV010000063.1:0-31085 GCA_040382235.1 Burkholderiales bacterium | reverse complement strand
CGGTGGCCAATTAAGCTTCAGCGACGCGCTGACCGCTTTTGCCAACCTTTCGTTTGAAGAGCGCAGCTATGGCACGCCACTGGCCGTCGACTTGCGCTCGTTCACCAGTCTTTTCCCTTTCGGCCGGGTCGACAAGGAATACGGCGTGCGCGTCGGGGTCAACTACAAATTCGCACGCAACTGGAGCGCCAGCCCGACTGTCAGCTATACCGACAACCAGTCCAACGTTTCGGTCAGCGCCTATCGCCGCACCCTGTTTTCGGCGACATTGCGCTACGAATTCCGCTAGCCGCGGTCACGCGCAATGCAAAACCTTGTCAATCGCGTGACGAAGGTGGTTATTGGCGGGAAATAGTGCGCCCCAATGGCGATTTACCACTTGGCGCGGTCGGCGTAGAAGAGTAGGCTTGTTTTCGTATTCATCCCAATTTTGTAGCGAGTCCACCATGCCAAACGAATCGGTATTCCCAAAATCACTGATGGCCGCCGCCTTGTCGGCTGCGTTTCCCGGCATCGCCACCGCGCAAACCGCCGCGCGCGTGGACTTCGCCACCGGCAATGTAACGGCGACAAGCCCGGACGGACGCTCGCGTACGCTTACTCGGGGCACTGATGTGCAGGTCGGTGAAACCATCAGCACCCAGCAGGGCCGGGCGCAGATGCGCTTTACCGACGGCGCTTTTGTATCGCTGCAACCGCAGACCGACTTCAAGATCGACAACTACGTCTTCGAAGGCCGCGGCAGCCCCAACGAGAGCGCCGTGATGAGCCTGCTCAAGGGCGGCATGCGCACCATCACCGGCCTGATCGGCCGCACCAACCGCGACGGTTATCGCCTGCAGACCGCCACCGCCACCGTCGGCATCCGCGGCACCGGCTATTCGGTAAGCTACGACGCCGGCGGCAGCGTGACCATTTTCGTGGCCGAAGGCGCCACGACCGTCACCAACCAGAGCGGCACCACCACGGTACCCAGCGGACGTAGCGCGTCTGTCGGCAGTGCGAATTCGCCACCGACGACCAGCGACGAAAAGCCTTTCCTGCCGCCGCAGGGGAGCAGCAACACCAACGTGGCCGGCCCGCAGAATGCCACACAGGATGCGCAAGCCCAATTGCCCGCAGCGACATTGCTGACAGGAACGCTCGTCAATAGCGATCCGAATCTCGCGAATCTTGCGTATTCGAACTACTACATGGGCGTACAGGCGTTTTCTTCCTCGACCTCAATCCTCAATTCCGAGGGCATTCTTACTGCTTACCAGGGGCCGTATCAATTCGAAGGCAGCGGTAGCGCCCAGCTTTCATTCGCCGGGAACGACGGCGTCATCGCGTGGGGCCGCTGGATCGGCGGTTCCACAAGCAACGGGCTCAACCTCAACGATAGCGGCCCGTTTCACTATGTTGTAGGCCTGCCCGTCACCAACTTGCCGACGACTGGTTCGGCCTCATATACAGCACTTGGCGCCACCGCATCGTGCTCCTCCGGTTGCTCGTCGGCCGTAGTGACAGGGTCGGCCATGACCGTGACCTGGGGCTCAAGCTATATGAATGGCAATTTCACGCTTGGCATCAATATCGATAGCATGCCAAATAACTTTGCCGGCAGCTTGTATGGCTACAACTCCTCTGCCAAATTTAGTGGATACGCTTGCAGCGGTGGCCTGACCATGTCCGGCCAAGGCTTCTTTGCCGGCCCTGCAGCATCGCGCGCCGGCATGGCTTATCAAGTTTACGGGTCGATGATGTATGAAGGCCCTTCGATTGGCGTCAACGGAGTGGTCGCCTATACAAAGTCAGGGACCGGGCCCGCGCTACCACCCCCAAATTAGCGAGCCAGGGTGACGTTTTCCCGCCGCGCGCATTGAATGCCCTTGGCAGGGAGAGCCTGCTGCCCGTTTCGTCCCTGGCCGGCATCGACTTTCCGGCCATGCCTTCGGGCCGTGGCCAGACCTTGCTGGCGCTGCAGTTCCAGTTCGACCGCTCGCAGCGGCTTGACCCGCAGCTGATTCTTGGCCGCCAGTTCGAGCAGCTACGCGTTCTGATCGACCACGCGCGCACCCAGGCGCCGTTCTACCGCGAACACCTGCGGCGGGCACAGATTTTCAGTCTTGCGGGCATCACCCCGACGAGCTTCGCGCGCTGGCCGCTGCTGTCGCGTGGCGACGTGCTCGACGCCGGCGAAGCGCTTCTGGCGCGCAATCTGCCGGCTGCCCATGGTGAGCTCATCTGGAATACCACCACCGGGTCGACCGGGCAGCCGGTGCGGGTGGCGACGAGCAGCCTGGGCAGCCTGTTCCAGGACGCGCTGGTCATGCGCAGCCATTTCTGGTACGGACTCGAGCTGGGCTTGAAATTCGGCGCCATCCGCTCCGGCAAGCATGAACCAAAGGGCGCGGATTGGGGCCCGGCGCTGCGCGGCACCTTTGAGACCGGCCCTTCGGTCTGCTTCGGCCTGAGCGAAGACCTGGGCGCACAGCTTGACTGGCTATGCCGCGAGGCGCCGGCCTACCTGCTGTCGCGCGGCCACACATTGCACGCGCTGATTCACGAGAGCCGCGCGAGCGGCAAGCGTCCCAGGGGCCTCAAGGCTCTGCTGTCATTCGCCGACCGGCCACCCGAGGATTTGCGGGTTCTGGCGCGCGAGGCGTGGGACGTCCCGGTGTACGACACCTACAGCGCCGGCGAATTCGGCGTGCTCGCCCTGCAGTGTCCTGAGCACGACCACCTGCACGTGCAATCCGAGAACGTGTTGCTGGAAATCCTGCGCGAGGATGGTTCGGCCTGCGCGCCCGGCGAGGTGGGACGGGTGGTGGTGACCGACCTGCACAATTTCGCGATGCCGCTGATCCGCTATGCGATCGGCGACTACGCCGAGGCCGGTGAACCATGCCCCTGCGGTCGCGGCCTGCCGGTGATCCGGCGCATCGCGGGGCGCTCTTCGAACATGGCCATCGACGTCAACGGGCGGCGCTTCTGGCCGCTGCTCAGCCCCTTCATGTGGATGGGCACGCCGATCACGCAACGCCAGTTCGTGCAATTGACGCGATCGCATGTCGAAGTGCGCTTCGTCGCCCCGCGCGATCTCACTCACGCCGAGGAGGCCGGCATTCGCGACGGGCTCATCGCTACCTTTCGTCATCCCTTCGAGTTCAGTTTCGTGCGCGTGGCTGAAATCGCTCGCGCGCCGGGCGCGAAGTTCGAGGAGTTCATCTCGCGCGTGGATGGCGTGGCATGACACCGAAGGGCCTCGACCTTCCCGTCTATTCGACCTTGCCTGGCGTGGCCTGGCCAGCCATTCCTCCGCCGGCAGGCCAGGCCATGCTGGCAGCACAATTCCAGTTCGACCGGTCGCAATGGTGGCCCGCAGACCGCATGCGTGCGCAACAGTTCCGGCAGTTGCGCCTGCTCATCGCCCACGCGACTTCGAACGTGCCGCATTATCGCGAGCACCTTGCGCGTACCGGCGTTGCCATGCCTGAAGACATCAACCCCGAGACCTTCCTGCGCTGGCCCCTGCTCGACAAGCGGGAAATTCAGGCCGGCGCCGCGGCATACGAAGCGTCTTCAATGCCTGCGGGGCATGGCGAATGGCGCCTGGTAAGCACTTCAGGGTCGAGCGGCGAGCCGCTGCGCGCGGCGACTACGGACGCGGCGATTTTCGTGCAGCATGCCCTCGTGTTGCGCAGCCAGCTCTGGTACGGACTCGACTTCCGGAAGAAATACGGCTTCCTCAGCATGTTTGGCGAGTCGGTCAGCTTTCCCGAATGGGGGCCACCGGCGAACGCGGTGTTTCGTACCGGACCATCGGTGCAGACCCGGGCTACCGATGATCACAGCGCGCAACTTGACTGGATTTGCCGCGAAAAGCCTGCTTACCTGAAGGCGCACGCCTTCACCATTCGCGCCGTGCTCGAAGAAAGTCGGCGCAGCGGGCGCGTGCCCGAGGGAATCCGGGCGATCATTGTTTTCGGGGAAATGCTGCCCTACGGTACGCGCGAGCTGGCACGCGAGTTGTGGAACGCAGCGCTCTACGACATCTATAGCGCCAGCGAGGTCGGCTCGATCGCGTTCCAGTGCCCCCAACATGGCGGGCTGCATGTGCAGAGCGAACACGTGTACGTGGAAATACTGCGCGAGGACGGCACGCCCTGCGCCCCGGGAGAAAGCGGCCGGGTGATCGTCACCGACCTGCACAATTTCGCGATGCCGCTGATTCGCTACGACTTGCGGGATCACGCGCGGCTGGCCGGGCCGTGCCCCTGCGGACGCGGGCTGCCGGTACTTGACGAGATTCTCGGGCGATCCGGCCAGATCGCGGTGGATCCGAGCGGGCGCCGCTTTCTCGGCCACCTCAATTTGGGATTCTGGACCGCGGTGGCGCCGATCATTCAACGCCAGGTCGTGCAGCACACGCCGTCGAAGCTGGAGCTTCGCTATGTGGCGCACCGGGATCTCAGCGCCGACGAGAAATCCGAGATCGCTCGAAACATCCGGAACACCATGCGCTACGACTATGAGATCGCGTTCACCCGCATGGCGCAGATTCCGCGCAATGCAGGCGGCAAGTTCGATGAATTTGTCTCGATGGTTTAGCCTGGCGCAGCGTGACCACCGGCTTCAGGCCAGGAACCGCTGGTTCGCGGTGCCTCATTCCGGCTGTGCAATGCACCCTACTGCGCTTGCGGGTTGCGCGCACCAGGGTGCGTCGCAGGGCTCACGATCTCGAGCAATCGCTCAACATAGGCGGGGCCGAATCTTTGTCGGGCGTCACGGCGCGCGGCGGCGCCGACGCGCAGGCGCAGGGCCGGATCGCGCGCCAGCCGCATGATCGCCTCGTAAGCCTGCTCCTGGTTATCGACCAGAAAGCCGTTCCCGTCGTTGACGAAAAGGTCCGCGAAGCCCCCTGGTCGCACTGCCACCACCGGCAGGCTGGCGGCCATTGCCTCGGCCACGACCACACCCGAGGGTTCGACGAAGCGGCCCTCACCGGCCGTGCGGTAGAAGAAGATATCGATGCTGCCAAGGAAGGCATCCACCGCTTCCGCACCCTCGGGCCGCAATTCGATCTCCGGGCGGTTCTTCAGCGCGTCGGCGAGCACGGTGGCGCCCTGCAGCCGCACCTTCAGGCCTTCAGCGACGAGCGCGCGATACAGGAGCGGATCGTCGGCGTGATGTTTTTCGGCAACATCCCGACTGACCCGTCCGACCACCACCGGGTTGCGGTCAATCTGGCGCGTGACGGCGAACATCGGGGCCATGCGTGCCATCGGATACAGCACCGGTCCATCGATTGCGGACGCGTCGCGCAGCAGGGTGGATACATGGACGATCGCGGGCCTGGGCAGGCCCGCCGCCGTGACGCCCTGGATCAGGCGATACAGATGGACGTAGTTGAATAGTTCGTTGACGATCACCACCCGCTCGCAGCGCGAAGCTTGCAGCCACATGCCGGGGTCGAAATGCGTGCCCCAGATCATCAGTACGCCGCCTTTGGGGAAACGGCCGGCGAACGGCTGGACGATGTGGAGCGCCACGCCCGACTCGGCGGCTAGCGCCTGCACTGCCGGTGGCGGCCGCACGGTCGACCAGAGCGTGGTCGGCATCTTCTCCTGCAGCAGGCGCGCGGCTTCGAGCGCTGCGCGCTCCGAGCCGCGGGTCGCGGTTTCAAAGGCGTTGATAATGTGCAACATCGCGTTCATTTGTCGATTATCGGCCCTAGCGCTTCATGGAAACGAATCTTGACCAGGCAATGCTGCATTTCGCACAGGGACGCCCCGCCGAGGCGCTGCGTCTCGCGCTCCTGGCGCGCGGCGAATCGCCGCGCGACGCGCGGGCGTCGGAGCTCGCCGCGGCAGCCAGCCACGCCCTGGATCGCCCCGAGGACGGCATGCGCTGGTTCCGCGAAGCGGTGGCTCTGAATCCGGCCAACCCGGAGTTCGCGTGCGGCCTGGCAGCCTGTCAATTCGACCTCAAACTGTTGAAAGCGGCCCGCGCGACGCTCGATGCCGTGCTGCGCCTGCACCCGACGCACCTGCAGGCCTGGCGCAACCTGGCGTTTGCCTGCGAGGCCGATGGCGACCCCGTCGCCGCGATATCCGCTCTTGAACGCGCCGCGAGCCTGGCGCCCGCCGATGTTTCGATCCTGCACGACCGCGCCGCGCTGGCGCTGCGCACAGACCGTGCGCTGGAGGCCTTGCGATTGGTCGAGTCCGCCCTGGCCGGCACGGGCGAGAGCGCACAAACCCTTCACTTGCTGCTCGAGAGCGCGCTCAAGTCCGGCCACCCCGATACCGCCGTCGCGGCGGCGACGCAGCTCCTCGCACAGGACGCGGGTGACCCCTTCGCACGGCGCGGGCTCGCGGCCGGACTGGCCATGCGCGGCGAGCTGGACCGGGCATCTGTGGAGGCAGGCCGGGTTCCCGAAGCAATGCGTGCAAGTTTCGATCCGCGCCTGATCTTCCTGTATGCCGGCACTGCGGCTTTACGCGCCTGCGACTGGCGACGCCGGCCGGCCGGGCTGGCTGGCGCCGCGGCGCGGGCCCGCGACCCGGCGTTGAGCCTCGACGTCAGCGAAGCGCCATTCCATGCCCTCGCCGCAGGACTCGACCCGCGCCTGTGCGAAGCGCTGTTCACCGCCCATGTGCGCGACCTGCAAGCGCGCGAACGCCCGCTGGCATGGCCGCGGCCGCGACGCGCGGCGCGCCAGCGGCTGCGCATCGGCTATGTCGGTACCGGGTTCGGCGAACACCCGTCGGGCATGGCGCTCAATCCACTGCTGCGCGCGCATGATCGGGGACGTTTCGAAGTCTTCGCCTACGCATTGACCGACGACGACGGCAGCGCGTGGCGTGCCGAGGCTGCCGCGAGTGTCGATGTCTTCAGGCGGGTCGCGCATATGAGCGCGACCGAATGTGCCGGCCTGATCCTCACCGACGACATCGACGTGCTGGTCGACTTCTCCGGCCTGCTCGAACATGGCCGCCCCGCTCTCCACACGCACCATCCGGCGCGCGTCCACCTTCTGTTGTTCGAGACGCCGGCGCTGCTTTCCTTGCCCGGAATCGATTCGACCATAGGCGACGCGGTGGTCCTCGATGCGGCGGACCCGGGCGCGCGCGTTCCGCACTGCTTTCTGCCGCTGGACCCGCGCTGGGCCAGTTCGGCCCGCGACGCCAGTGCGCCCCCGCGCCATGCGCATGGCCTGCCTGAAGACGCGCCGGTCTTGTGCTGCTTCAACACCGCATACAAGATAGAGCCGACCGTGTTTGGCGCCTGGATGCGTATCCTGGAACGCAGTCCGCGCGCCGTGCTATGGCTGCGCGATGACGGTACCGCGGTTCGCGAAAATCTGGTCCGCGAGACGATCGAGGCCGGCGTCGATCCCGCACGACTGGTTTTTGCAGGCAGGCTGCCCTTTGCAGAGCATCTCAAACGATATCGGCTGGCCGATGTTTTCTTAGACACATTCCACTACGGCGCGCATGTCACAGCCATGCAGGCACTCGCCGCCGGCCTGCCGCTCTTGACGATTCGCGGCGACCGCTTTTCCGCGCGCGTCGGTGCGAGTGCGCTGGTACATGCAGGACTTGCCGATCTGGTGGCCGCCGATATCGACGACTATATCGAGCGCGCGCTGCAGTTCTGCCAACGCAGCGCCATCGCCGCGGACTGGCGGCGCCGCACGCAAGCCGCCTTCGCACCAGAAGCAGCTACGCCCCGCTTTGCCGCCTACGTGCAAGCGCTGGAGAATCTTTATTTGCAAGCGTTCGAGCAGGCGGGCAGGCGCGTTTAGTCGAAGGCAGCGGTACCAGCCTAACGAGCAGACTTCCTCCGCGCGGCTGGAACGCGCCGGCCTGCCGCCTGGTGTGCCCGCGCCTGTAGGACATAGCGCCCCAGATCATCGAGGGTTTCAGCAAGCCTGTTGGTGATGCCGCTCACCGGAAGCGGCGCCGGCCGGTCCGGCTTGTCGACCCCACCCACCAGAGTTCTTTGGCGATCGCGCACTACTGCAAGATTGAGCGCGACGCCATGGCGGGCAAGCAGTGGCGCGAGTTCGTGGCGGCGCTTCCAGAGTTCCGCACGGGTCTTCTGATAAGCGTGCTCGCACAAGCGGCGGCGGCTTGAAAAGCTGAACATGTTGGTGAAGAACATTTCCGCATCGGCACGGTTGGGTTCGAACAACAGCACGTCGGCGTGCGGATAGTCGTCACCGTACTGCCGCATGCCGATTTCCATGCGCGAATGGATCACCGCGCGAATGGTCTGCAACACCACGATCGGCAAGCCGCCATCGATGAGGCGGCGCACACGTCCGCCGGAATCGATGACGGCTTGATCGTCATAGGGCACCAGGGGGTTGAGGCACAGCACCAGGTCCGCGCCCTCCTTGAGCGCCACCGATGCATGCAAGGTGCGCTTGAGGGCGCCATCGACATAATGACGTCCGTCAATCTCGACCGGCGGAAACAGGCCCGGCAAGGCGGAGCTTGCGGTCGCCGCCAGCGAAATCGGGATCGCGTCATGCCCTGGCGCACCAAACTCCACCGACTTGCCGGAATCAAGATCGGTGGCAATCAGATGCAGGCGCCCCTTGAGCGCGCGAAAATCATCCGTGCGGCCAGGCTGGTTGAACACCTGCTCCAGAAATTTGCGCAGGGGTTCGTTGGAGAACACCCCGGTCGGCACGGCCTGCAAAAGATGCTCGGTGGCTGCAAGCATGGCCCCCAAGCCCTTGCCGCGACCGGCGGTCGCATAGCGCCACGCCGCCCGCACGGCCAGGGGCGGCAACTTGCGCACGCCGGCCCAGTACTCTGCCAGCGCCGGCCGCATCAGCATCGCCGGGTCAAACGGTTCGGCGCGCGTCGCGTCGCCCCCGGCTGCGCTTGAAGGATCGATGAACATGCGACACATTTCGCGCGGCGTGATTCCGTTGGCCAACCCCGCTCCGAGAATGCCGCCGGCTGAAACCCCTACGTAAATATCGAGCCGGTTGAAATCGATACCGTCGAGCGATTCGGCCAGGGCCGCGAGTGCACCAATCTCGTAGATAGCACCAAGCGGGCCGCCCCCTGCCATCGCCAGCGCAACGCGTGAGCCGCGTAGCGAGGTCGTCGAACGCGCAGCCATCGCTGCCCTGGCGTTGTTGGCGGCCCCGCTGCGTCTGACGTTGTTGGCGGTCCTGGCGCTTTTGGCAGCGGGCGCGGTTCGAGACTTGCTTGAGTCCATGCGTGCTTGTGTTCCGGCAGATAGCAAGGGCAACGCTTCGCGTATAGCACCCGGTACGGCAAGTCACGGCATGGCGTACCGGTGAGGCGAAGCACGAAACACTGCCGGGATCCGCCGCCCTGGAGATCGGCAACGGTCCCGACCGGCATCGCGACGGCCAGCGCCGTCGACGCGCCTTCCGACTTTTATGATTAACGCGTGCGCCTGGCTACCGGCTTCTTGGCAACCGCCTTTTTCGCGACAGGCTTTTTCGCCGCAGGCTTTTTCGCCGCCGCCTTGCGCGGCGCCGCAGGCTTGGAGCCCGACAGCGACTGCACGCTGGCGGTGAGTTCCTCGACCCGTTTGGCAAGCGTTTGCACGTCGCGCTGGGTCGGCACGCCGAGCCGATTCAACGCACGGGCCACGCGATCTTCGAACACTTGCTCCAATTTGTCCCACGCCTCGGTCGCCTGCGCCTGGGCCTTGGACGAAAACTGCGAAGCTGCCTTGCCGACATTGCCGGTCACTTCATTGATCCGCCCCTCGGCAATGGAACGAGTCTTCTTCGACAAGCCCTCGCCTTCCTTGACCAGTGCTTCGAACATTTTTGTGCCCTCTTGTTGCGCCTTGGCGAATGCGCCCAGGCCGGCTTGCCAGATCTCCTGCGCGGATTCCCGCACGGCTTGGAGAAGCTTGCTGTCGGACGCCGATTTTTCTGCGAGTTGCTTGAGTTTCTTGGCCATGTCTTTGCTCCTTGGAAAGTTTGAACCGAACAAGTCGGGATTCGGTTTGCTTGCCCGCTCTTGCGAGACCTTGCCAACCGATATGCATTGCATCTTATGCGCCTCGGCTAGAGGAGGCACACTAAAAGGCGGATTCGCGCTAGAGACATGGCTCTAGCCGTTGACCGCCGCTTGAAACCACGCCGCCGATATCGCCGGTACGCTTAATTCGAAAATATGCGCGCAGCCATCAAGGGGCCTTGGTGCCATGTCTGCGCATCGGCAACATCGATTCCTCGTCGTGACTTTCAAACAATTGGTGAACACGCCCACACAAACAGACCTGCGATATAGTGCGACGCGCTGCCAAAGCGCCAACCCACCGCATGAAACCGGAAAAGGGGATCTAAGAGTGAAAAAGATGACAATCAGGGACAAGACGCTCGCCAACTGGAAACACCACGTGGCTCCCTCGGCAGCCTGCGACCCGGCCACCATGAACCAACGTATCGCACGTTTCGGCGAGATTCCCGCCAGCCCGCGCGCCTTTGTCGATACCTGGGTTGACGGGCATCAGCGCACGCTCATGTCAGTCATCGGTTCCGGCGTCACCGACAATCCCGATTTCAAGCCGCGCATCGCGGCAGCGGAGAACTTTCACGTCGACTTCATCGTAGCGCCCAAAGGCTGCGGCGCGGCAATGCACTGGCACACCACCGAAGAGGTGTTCATCGTCCAGGCGGGCCGCTGGGAGGTGGACTGGATCGACGGCGCCAGTGGCCAAGTGCATACCGTATTGCTCAACCCGCGAGACACCATCAGCGTGCCGCCGCGCGTACATCGCTCGTTTCGCAGCCTCGACGGCGATGCGGGCATGCTGATCTCGATCCTCGGTGGCAAGGTGCCGGACCGGGTCAAATGGGATTCCAGTCTCGAACAAAAGGCGCGCGCCGTCGGCGCCGGCTTTGATGAGAACGGCAACGCCGTGAAGTTCGACTAGGCGGCCGTGCGCGCCGGCCCCGACCGCATTCTCACCACGCACGTGGGTTCGCTGCCGCGCGACCAGGCAGTGGTGGATCTGCTGGCACGTAAAGAAGGCGGCTTGCCGTACGACACAAGCGAATTCGACAACACCATGTCGGCAGCAGTGCAGGGCATTGTTGCCAGGCAGTGCGCGAGTGGCGTGGATGTGGTGAGCGACGGTGAACAAAGCAAGCCCAGCTACGCCACCTACATCAAGGACCGGCTGAGCGGCTTTTCCGGCCACAGCAAGGCCATGCGCGGCGCCGACCTTGACGAGTTCCCGCAATACCTGGCCCGGTTGATGTCGCGGCGCGGCGGTGCGATCAGGCTGGCGCGCCCCTGCTGCACCGGACCGATCGCGGTAAAGGACCGTGCGCCGCTTGCGGCGGACTTGAGGCGCTTTCGCGCTGCGCTAGATGCCGCCGGGATCGCGGAAGGCTTCATGAACGCGGCCTCGCCTGGCGTCATCGCGGTTTTCCAGACCGATGAGTACTACCGTTCGCCCGACCGCTATCTCGGCGCACTGGCCGACGCGATGCAGGACGAATATCGTTCGATCATCGAGGCCGGCTTCATCTTGCAGATCGATTGTCCCGACCTTGCGATGGGCCGGCATCTCGCCTTCAAGACCATCAGCGACGAGGAATTCCTGCACCATGCGGCGGCCCAGGTGGAAGCGCTCAACGCCGCCCTGACCGGCCTGCCGGCCGAACGCATGCGCCTGCATTTGTGCTGGGGCAACTACGAGGGGCCGCACCATCGCGACATTGCACTCGACAAGCTGTTCCCGATCGTGATGCGGGCGAAGCCGCAGGCGCTGCTGTTCGAGGCGGCCAATCCGCGCCATGCCCACGAATGGCAGGTGTTTGCCGAGCGCAAGCGCGAGATCCCCGACGACAAGATCCTGATTCCGGGTGTCGTCAGTTCCACCTCGAACACCATCGAGCACCCGCAATGGATCGCGCAGCGCATTTGCACCTATGCCGACATCGTCGGCCGCGAACGCGTGATGGCGGGGTCGGATTGCGGCTTTTCCACTTTCGCCGGCGACGGCCTGGTCGACCCCGACATTTGTTTTGCGAAATTGCGCAGCATGGCCGAGGGTGCGACACTGGCGAGCAAGCAGCTTTGGAGCATCCCAACGTGAGAATCCAATGACTACACCTGTAGGTATGATCGGCCTGGGCGCCATGGGCCTGGGGATGGCCAAGTCGCTGCGGCGCGCCGGCTACAACGTTCACGCCTGCGATGTGCGCCTGGAGGCAGCGCAAAGCTTCGCACGTGAGGGCGGCGTGGCCTGCGCTTCCCCTGCGGCGGTGGCGGCGGCCTGTGAAGTGATTTTCTCGGTGGTGGTCAACGCCGCGCAAACCGAAACGGTGTTGTTCGGTGCAGATGGCGCGGCGGCCGCGATGCGGCCCGGCAGCGTATTCGCCATGTGCAGCACCGTGCCGCCGGCCTTTGCGGTGAATCTGGAGCAGCGCCTGGAACAAATGGGCCTTTTGTTCCTCGATGCACCGATTTCCGGCGGCGCCGCGCGGGCGGCGTCCGGTGAGATGACCATGATGACCGCAGGCAAGCCTGCCGTCTACGCCCGCTGCGAGGCGATGCTCGGCGCCATGGCCGCCAAGGTTTACAGGCTCGGTGAAACCGCCGGCAACGGCTCCAAGGTCAAGATCATCAACCAGCTTTTGGCCGGCGTGCACATCGCTGCCGCGGCCGAAGCGATGGCACTGGGCATCCGCGAAGGCGTGGCGCCCGACGCGCTGTATGAGGTCATCACCCACAGCGCAGGCAATTCATGGATGTTCGAAAACCGCATGGCTCACGTGCTTGCTGGCGACTACACGCCGCTCTCGGCGGTCGACATCTTCGTCAAGGATCTGGGCCTGGTGCTCGATACCGCGCGCGCCACCAAATTTCCGTTGCCGCTGTCGGCAGCGGCGCACCAGATGTTCATGCTGGCATCTTCCGCCGGGCATGGCCGCGAAGACGATGCGGCCGTGATCAAGATCTTTCCGGGCATCGAATTGCCGGGCGCCAGGGAGAGCAAGTAAATGCTGCTGGGAGCCATCGCCGACGATTTCACCGGCGCCACCGACCTGGCCAACATGCTGGTCCGGGGCGGCATGCGCACCGTTCAAACCATCGGCGTGCCCGATGCCGTGGCACCGGACGTCGATGCGGTCGTGGTCGCCCTCAAGTCGCGCACCATTGCGCCACGAGATGCGGTGATGCAGTCGCTCGCGGCCTTGCGCTGGCTCAAGGCCAATGGCGCGCAACAGATCTACTTCAAGTACTGCTCCACTTTCGACTCCACGCCCGCGGGCAACATCGGGCCGGTGACCGACGCCCTGATGATCGCGCTCGGCACCGATTTCACCATCGCCTGCCCGGCCTTTCCGGAGAACGGCCGCACGATTTTTCGTGGCTATCTGTATGTGGGTGACGTTCTTTTGTCGGAGTCCGGCATGAAGGACCATCCGTTGACGCCGATGACGGACGCCAATCTGGTGCGCGTGCTGCAGGCGCAAACCACCCGCAAAGTCGGACTGGTGCGCTTTGATACGGTGGCGCGCGGCGCGGCCAGCATCCGCGAACGCATCGACGCACTCACGGCCGAAGGCGCGGGCATGGCGGTGGTGGACGCGGTGTCCGATGCCGACCTTGCGGCCATCGGCGAGGCCTGCGAAGACATGCCGCTTGTCACCGCCGGCTCCGGAGTCGGCCTGGGACTTGCGCAGAACGCGCGTGCCAAAGGCCGGCTGAACCACGCCGCCTCGGCCGCATCACTGCCGCGCATCACAGGTTATGCCGCGGTGGTGTCGGGCTCATGCTCGCAAGCCACCAATGGCCAGGTCGAGGAATGGCGCCGCACGCGCCCCGCCTTTCGCGTCGATGCGCTCGAATTGGCGGCCGGGAAACCGGTCGTGGAGCAGGCACTTGCGTGGGCGCAGACTTGCATCGCCCGGGAGCCGGTGCTCGTTTATGCCACCAGCAAACCCGAGGAGGTCAAGGCCGTGCAGGCCAGGCTGGGGGTCGAAGCGGCGGGAAAGCTGATCGAAGACGCGCTCGCCCGGATCGCCCGTGGCCTGGTGGCCATGGGCGTGCGCAAGATGGTCGTGGCAGGTGGAGAAACCTCCGGCGCTGTTGTCCAGGCGCTCGGGGTGAACACCTTGCGCATCGGACCGCAAATCGACCCGGGTGTGCCCTGGACTGTGGCTAACGGCGAGCCGGCGATTGCGTTGGCGCTCAAGTCGGGCAATTTCGGCACGCCCGATTTCTTCGCCAAGGCGCTGGAGCAAATCGCGTGAGCGCCGAAGCAAAGGCGCGCGAAGAGATCTGCCGCGTCGCAAGATCTATGTTCGACCGCGGGCTGACGCACGGCTCAACCGGCAACATCAGCGTGCGCCTCGAAGACGGCTGGCTGCTCACACCGACCGGCTCATCGCTGGGTAGCCTGGATCCTGCACGCCTGTCCAAACTTGACTGGCAAGGCGCCCTGCTCGCGGGCGACAAACCCTCCAAGGAAAGCTTCCTGCACCTGGCAATGTACGAGGAGCGCGCCCATGCAAACGCCAACGCGGTGATTCATCTGCACTCCACCCATTCGGTGGCAGTGTCGGTGCTGGCCGATGTCGACCCTGCGAATGTGCTGCCACCGATCACCGCCTACTACGTCATGCGTGTCGGCAGCCTGCCGCTGGTGCCGTATTTCGCGCCAGGCGATTTGCAGCTGGCCGATGCGGTGCGCCGCTTCGCCGGCAAACACCATGCCCTGCTGCTGGCCAACCACGGCCCGGTGGTGGCGGGCAACTCGCTTGCCGCAGCAGCGGACGCAACCGAGGAGCTTGAAGAAACCGCGAAGCTTTTTTTACTGTTGCAGGGCAGGCGCATTCGCGCGCTTGATGCCGCACAGGTGGCTGCGCTGCGCGCCCGTCACCCGACCTGAGTTCGCATTTCATTGGAAATCCCATGCCTAAATTCGCTGCCAACCTTTCAATGATGTACCAGGAACATGCGTTCCTCGAGCGCTTCGGCGCCGCCGCCGCAGATGGATTCAAGGGCGTCGAGTTCCTGTTTCCCTATGAGTTCGCAGCCACCGATATCAAGGAGCGCCTCGAGCGGCACGGCTTGACCCAGGTGCTGTTCAACTGCCCGCCCGGCGACTGGGCAAAAGGCGAACGCGGGCTTGCTTCGTTGCCGGGTCGCGAGGACGAGTTCAAGAGCTCTTTTGCGAAGGCGCTGTCTTATGTGGATGTGCTGGGCAACCGGCGCCTGCATGTCATGGCCGGGCTGATGCAGGCGGGCCGAACCCGCGAGGAACACCGCGCCACCTACGTCAAGAACCTGGCCTGGGCGGCAGGGCAGATCCGCACGCGCGACCTCGCACTGGTGATCGAGCCGATCAATACGCGCGATATTCCCGGCTTTTTCCTGAATCGGCAAGACGAGGCGCACGCGATCTGCGCTGCCACCGGAAGCGCGAAGGTAATGGTGCAGATGGACTTTTACCACTGCCAGATCGTCGAGGGTGATCTGGCAATGAAGTTGCGCCAGTATTTCAAGGGGGTTGGCCATATCCAGATCGCCGGCGTACCCGAGAGGAACGAACCGGACATCGGCGAAATCAACCACCCCTATCTGTTCGCCCTGATCGATGAACTCGGTTATGACGGCTGGGTCTCCGGCGAGTACCGGCCGCGCGGCAACACCAGCGCCGGACTGGGCTGGCTCAAGCCTTACTTGAGTTGAGTGAAGAAATCGAGAATCTCCCGCCCGAGCAATTCCTCGCCTGAATTGAAGTGCGCCACAATCGAAATATGATTGTGGCCAGGCAGGCGGATGAAGCGTGGCGCGTGACGCCGCACCACGGCGACGCGATGCGCGAATTCAAGACCGTAGAGGTCAAGCAGTGGATTCTCATACTCGGCGATCGCGACCATCACAGGCAAGCGGCTGGGCGCCGCGTGCTTGATTGGCGACCGTGCCTCGTAAAGCGATTCGTCGGCACCGAAATACGCGCGCACGCCGGCGGCGTTCGGGTTTTCGGGCAGGACATCGGCCCGTAATCGCGCCGAAATCAGCACCACGCCCTTCACACCGCGACCAAGGAAACCCGCAGCCGGGTCATAGGCATGGCTGGCGACATGGGTACCGCCGGCCGAGTGGCCGATCACAAAGATCGACTCCGGGTCGCCGCCGTACCCTGCGATATTCATCTTGACCCAGGCAATGCTGTCGGCAAGATCGTTGGCGCCGGCCGGCCACACGCCTTCGGGTGCCAGGCGATATTCAATATTCACGCCCACGTGACCGTTCCTGGCGAACCAGTACAACACGTTGTCGTAGACCTCATCACTGACCCGCTTGTCGCCACGCACAAACGCACCACCGTGCATGAAGATCACGACCGGCAGGCGTGTGGCGCCGACAGGACGAAAAACATCGAGCACCTGGCGCGGATGCGCGCCATATGCATGGTCACGCGTCACCGCGACACCTGCCTTGGGCGCGGCAGCCAGTACCGGACCATATGCCCCGAGCACGATATCGCGATGCTTCTGGATGTCGCGCCCCCAGATCGAGCCGATCGCTTCCATCGTTTTCCGTTGCGATGCAGCCAGGGCGCTGTGTGCTGAGTTCATCTTTGCATGATGCTTGAGAGGAGAACAAGCGAGGCCATGGCGACGCTCAAGGCTTGCCGATTGCTCCGGGGTACGGGCATTACAATCATCAACGAAACACTCGCATGACCTGCATGATTTTGCATCGGCATGAACCGCAACCAATCCATCGCTTGCCAGCGCTCATCGGCTTGCAAGATCATAGCATCGGCAACAGCCCACCTTTTCGGAGACAACCATGACAACAGGATATTTCATCACCGGCGCATCCGGGTTTATCGGCAAACGCCTGGTCAAGACCATTCTCGCCCGCGAAGATACGGTGGTCTATTTCCTGTCGCGTGCAAGCGGAGCGAAGGGCGAGAAACAACGGGCCGCACTGCTGGAATATTGGGGCGTCGACGACAAGCGGGCGATCGCGGTGGCCGGCGATCTGACCCAGCCCGAATTGGGCGTGACCGCGGCAGATCGAAAAAAGCTCGGTGGCAAGATCGCGCATTTCGCGCATCTGGCGGCGATTTATGACTTGAAGGCGAGCGCCGAGGAACAACAGGCGGGCAACATCGACGGCACCCGCAATGCGGTGCAGTTCGCCAATGCCATCAAGGCCGGGCGCTTTCACCATGTCTCCTCGATCGCCGCCGCCGGCCTGTATGAAGGCGTGTGGCGTGAGGACATGTTCGACGAAGCGGAGAACCTGGAACACGCATATTTCGCGACCAAACACGAATCCGAGGCGATCGCGCGCAAGGAATGCGTCATGCCCTGGCGTGTCTATCGTCCCGGCCTGGTGGTCGGCGACACGACCACCGGCGAGATGGACAAGATCGACGGGCCGTACTACTTCTTCAAGCTGATCCAGAAGATGCGCAAGATCCTGCCGCCGTGGATGCCGTCGATCGGCCTGGAGGGCGGGCGCATCAACATCGTGCCGGTCGATTTCGTGGTCGCGGCGATGGATCACATCATGCACATGGAAAAGGGCGACGGTCGCGCCTTCCATCTGACCGATCCCAACCCACATCGCGTCGGCGACGTGCTCAACATCTTCTGCAAGGCCGCGCACGCGCCGCGCATGGAAATGCGCATCAACGCCGCCTTGTTCGGTTTCATTCCGCGCGGCATCAAGAAAAGCGTGATGTCTTTAACGCCGGCCAAGCGCATCCGCAACGCCTTGATGAAGGATCTCGGGCTGCCGGACGAAATCATGCAGTTCGTCAACTATCCCACGCGCTTCGACTCGCGCGAGACCGAGCGCGCGCTCAAGGGCACCGGCATCGCCTGCCCGAACCTGGAAACCTATGCCTGGGTGCTGTGGGACTACTGGGAACGCCATCTGGACCCGGATCTGATGATCGACCGCTCGCTCAAGGGCAAGGTCAAGGGCCGCGTGGTGATGATCACCGGAGGCTCGTCGGGCATCGGCCTGGCAGCCGCCAAGAAGATCATCGAAGCCGGCGCGACAGTCGTCGTCATCGCGCGTGACCAGGAGAAATTGGCCGCCGCCGAGATGGAAATCGGCGCATGCGCCAAAAACGGCGGCAAGGTGTTCACCTATGCGGCCGACGTCGGCGATGAAGCCGCCTGCGCCGAATTCGCGGCCACCGTGAACGAAAAGCATGGCGGGGTCGACATCCTGATCAACAACGCCGGCCGCTCGATTCGCCGCGCGATCGAGAATTCATCGGACCGTTTTCATGACTTCGAGCGCACCATGCACGTCAACTACTTCGGTGCGCTGCGGGTCACCCTGGCTTTCCTGCCGGGCATGACGAAAAAGCGCAAGGGGCAGGTGATCAACATCTCGTCGATCGGCGTACTGACCAACGCGCCGCGCTTCTCGGCCTATGTCGCCTCCAAGGCCGCTCTCGACGCCTTTACCCGCTGCGCTGCTTCCGAGTATGCCGATACCGGCGTGAAATTCACCACCATCAACATGCCGCTGGTCAACACGCCAATGATCGCGCCGACCAAGATCTACAACAACGTGCCCACGCTCACGCCCGAACAGGCTGCCGACATGATCGTCGAAGCGGTGGTCTATGAACCGGTGCGTATCGCCACCCGCATGGGGGTTTTCGGCGAGGTGTTGCATGCGCTGATGCCGCGCATCGCGCAAATCGTGATGAATACTTCGTTCCGCATGTTTGGCGACTCCGCCGCTGCCAAGAGCCGCGACCCGGCGGCCAAGCCGGCCGAACCGACCGCGGATCAGGTAGCCTTCCAGCAACTCCTGAAGGGAATCCATTTCTGATGATTCCCGAGCTCGCGGAGATTCGCACTCCGCCCGGCAAGGGGGTCGAGTTCTATGCTGCCATCATCCGCGGGCGCGCGGCTTTCGCGGCTACAAGGTCAACCGCGGCGTCGATTGCCCTGAGCGCTTTATCCTCATGATTTTCCGGGACACGGTGCAAAGCCGCACGATGGATTGTCGCGGCTCGCCGGCGTTCCAGGATTGGCGCGCCATCGTCGGGCCGTACTTTGCCAGTCCGCCGGTGATTGAGCATTTCACGTTGTTGGCCAAGTCGGCCTGACGCTCGACTCCGCTACAATCTCTTGGCAGATTCAGGAGAGTGTGCGGGCGCCGCGAAAAGCGCACCGCACCGCCGAAGGCGCAAACTCCCATACACGCTCAGGCCCAGCATACTGAACCCTGCGATTGCCGACTGGAGAGCGGTGCCGCGTGTGATTGACGCAGGCACCCACCGAAGGAGCAAGACGCCGGCTTGACCCGACGTCGAATCTCTCAGGTATCAAGGACAGCGGGAGCGGCGCGAGGAGGCCCGCGCGCTTTTTTCGTTTCGCCCGGCGCCTCCTCGTTCCTTTTTCGCAACGATTATGGGAGCTTGATCATGAAAGTCATCGTCCTGGGTGCGGGGGTCACCGGTGTGGCCGCCGCCTGGTATCTCAACAAATCCGGCCACGAGGTCACGGTCCTGGAGCGCCAGGGCGCCGCGGGCATGGAAACTTCGTTTGCCAATGGTGGCCAGATTTCGGTTTCGCACGCCGAGCCCTGGGCCAATCCGCATGCGCCGGCGAAAATCCTGCAGTGGTTCGCGCGCGAGGATGCGCCACTGCTGTTCAGGCTGCGTGCCGACTGGCAGCAGTGGTTGTGGGGCTTATCCTTCCTGCGCGAATGCACACCGGCGCGCACCCGCCACAACATTCGCCAACTGGTCAACCTGGGGCTTTACAGCCGCGCCGCGCTGCGGGAATTGCGCGCTGAAACCGCGATCGATTACGACCAACTCACGCGCGGCATTCTGCACTTCTACACCAGCACCAGAGAGTTCGACAACGCGCAGGAACCGGCGCGCCTGATGCGCGAATTCGGCTGCGAACTGGAAATGAAAAGCGCGGCCCAATGCGTGGCAATCGAACCCGCTCTGGCAGCGGCCGAGCATTTGATCGCCGGCGGCAGCCTGACGCCGAGCGACGAATCGGGTGACGCGCACAAGTTCACCCAGAACCTTGCCCGTTTGACCCAGGCGCGCGGTACCCGCTTCGAGTATGGCTGCACGATAGACGCTCTCGAATCCGCTGGCGGTCGGGTGACCGGAATCCGCGTGACGCAGGCGGGCGCGACGCGCAGGGTTGCCGCCGACGCCTACGTGCTGTGCATGGGCGCCTACAGCCCGCTTCTTGCGCGCCCGCTCGGCGTCGACCTGCGCATCTATCCCGCCAAGGGTTATTCGGTGACCCTGCCGGTCGCCGACCCCGCGCGCGCGCCCGCGGTTTCGCTGACCGATGACGGGCACAAGCTGGTGTTTTCACGCCTGGGCGATCGCCTGCGCGTCGCCGGAACGGCCGAATTGAACGGCTACAGCACCGACTTGAACCCGGTGCGCTGCGCGGCGATACTCAAGCGGGCCGAACAACTATTTCCCGGCGCCGGCGATGCTTCCAGAGCGCAGTTCTGGACCGGCCTGCGGCCGGCGACCCCTTCCAACGTGCCCTACATCGGAGCCAGCCGGTTGGCAAACCTGTACCTGAACACCGGTCACGGTACGGTGGGTTGGACCCATGCCTGCGGTTCGGGTCTGGCGATCGCCGATATTGTCAGCGGCCGCATCCCGGAAGTGGATTTCGCTTTCTGCGGCCCGCGGCCGAAACGCGCTGCGGTACTTTCGGGGCAGGTCGCCGTCGCCCGCTGAATGCAGCGGCTCGCACGGAAGGGTCAGGTCGCGTCGCCGGCAATCTCCTCGATCACCTGCGCCGCTACCGCGGCCGACATCGGCAGGCTGATATGGCCAAGCCCCGCCAGCGCGATATTGCGCGCCCCTTCCAGCCGGGCCGAGAGTTGCGGCGCCACGATGTTGTCGTCATGCGAATAGAACGAAACCACCCTGCACGGCCAGCGCCCAGCCTCGAACTGTGCCAGCCCAGCCAGCCAGGCACTGCCGCAGCGCATCTGACGGCCGTTCTCCCCCAACGCGGTATTCGCAAGCACGGTTCCGGAATGGGGGGTGCCGAGGGTGACCAGGCCGGCGACGCGCGACGCACCGTATTTGCGCAAGTAGGCACGTGCCGCCAGGCCACCCATGCTGTGGCACACCAGCACCACCGCCTGCCCGCCCGCGCCTGCCTGAATGGCGGCCAGACGCGCCTCGATGCGGCTGGCGTAGCTGTCAATATCGGCATACACCGGTTCGAGGTTGACCGTGTGCGCGGCATGGCCGGCATCTTTAATTGCGCGCCACAGGATGAACATGGCGCCGGCATTGTTTACATAGCCATGGATCAACAGCACCGGCGGCAGGCCCCCACGCCTGGCGGCGACGTCGCGCCGCATCAACCAGCGCTCAAAAGGCATGAAGACGAGAATGACCAGCCATGCCGACGCGATCTCGCGCAACCACAGCGCGGCCATCGCATGCGGCGCAAGAGGGATATCCGCCGGCCGCGGCGAAGAATTCACGGCAGCGATCAGGAAACTCACCAGAATAATCACGACGATCAGCGCCAGAACGGTCACCATACCAGCGAAGGCGGCGATCACCAGAACGATCAACAGAAGCCAACGCGCGAGCATGGACGCAGTTTAGGCCATACCGCCGCAGCCTTGCGGTTTCCAATCGCAATACCGCGAACGAAGCTATCATTCCACTTCAAAGGATTCATCATGCTCAAAACACTTGGTCGTTCCGCTGGTTCCTTGTGCGCAATTGTTGTGTTGTGCGCCCTGGGTGGTTGCGCTTCCTATAGCGGCTCGTCACTGCAAACGGGCGCGGCCGGGCACGCAGAGACCCGCGCCGCGATGGGCGAACCGGCGGCTGTTCATGCCGCGCCGCCCGGTGCCGCCTACACGGAATCATGGGAATACCCACGCGGCCCGCTTGGTCGGCACACCTTCATGGCGCGCTTCGACCGCCAGGGAAAACTTGTAGCCATCGACCAGGTTTTGACGGTGGAAACGGTGGCGCGCATTCGCATGGGCCAGGATACGCGCGACGATGTGCGCCGACTGCTCGGCCGGCCCGGCATGGTGTTTCCGGGTCGCTCCGGTGGCGAAGCCTGGGACTACGCGGCTTACCCGGGCAAGAGCGACATGCGCAAGATCCGCCTGTCGGTCACCTTCGACGAGCGCGGCTTCGCCACCGCCGCGGGCGAGAGTTACGACCCGGAGGATTTCAATCCGCTCTCTGACGGTGGTTCGACCCAGTAAGCCGCCTCAAAAGCAACACCGAACAAGCCCGCATGAAAAAACTCCCGCCGTCCGCTGGTCTCGATTCGATTCAAACCTGCCTTGCGACAGGCGTCAATAACGCGGCTGGTTCGGTGTTTTCCTAGGGCGTGGCGGAATCGAAGGGCGAAGCCGGAGATCGACTTGCGCGCTTTCTCGCGCGCGTGAGCCAGGCTCGGCAGGCCGCGCTTGACGATCCCGCCACCGCGCAAGCACATCTCGCCCTGAAGGCCTGGCAGGCAGAGCGCCTGCAGCTTACCTATAGCGACCTGCTCGCCCATCCACGCTACCGGCAAGCCGCGCTGTTCTTCTTGACCGACTTGTATGGCGCGCGGGACTATTCGCAGCGCGATGCCGATGTCGCCCGCATATTGCCCAAGCTCAAGGCACTACTGCCGGCCGCCGCGCTGTCGGCGATCGCCGATGCCGTGGAACTTGACGCGCTTTCCGAACAGCTCGATCATGATCTGCGTGCCGCACTCGCTGCTGCCAAGATCGATACGCTCACTGCAGATGCGTACGCCAAAGCCTACCGCGCCTGCGCCAACCGCGCCGCGCGCGAGCACCAGATCGCCTTGACGCATGCCATCGGCAGTGCCCTGGACCATCTGACCCGGATAGCGTTCCTCGAGACAAGCATCAAGATGATGCGCAAGCCGGCGAAATTGGCAGGCCTCACCGAATTGCAGAGCTTTCTTGAGCGCGGTTTCGTGACCTTCAAGAAGATGGCAGGCGCGGCCGAGTTTCTTGACACGGTACGCGCTCGCGAGACCCAATTGATGAAACGCCTGTTCGAAGGGGCGGGCGATCCGTTCGCCGGCAGCGCTCCGGCCGCCACAAGCGCTGATCCGGGCCAACCCTGATTTATCAAGCCGTCCCTTGACTGCTACACTCGAATGTTGCGGGCGGAGTCCGTACGATCGCACCACCGGAGACAAAAATGGCCGAAAAAATCTGGCTCAAGAGCTACCCCTCGCACGTTCCGCCGACCATTGACGACAAGCCCTATAGCTCGATCTCCGACCTGTTCGCCAAGGCGGCGGCGAAATACGCGGACCGTGGCGCCTTCTCCAACCTGGGCCTGACGCTCACCTATCGCGAACTCGACCGCCAGAGCGACCAGTTCGCAGCCTTCCTGCAGGGGCTTCCGGGCATGCAAAAAGGCGACCGCGTCGCCCTCATGATGCCCAACCTGATGCAGTACCCGGTCGCCTTGTTCGGCATCTTCAAGGCCGGCATGGTGGTGGTCAACGTAAACCCGCTCTATACACCGCGCGAGCTCGAGCACCAGCTCAAGGATTCCGGCAGCAAGGCGATTCTGATCGTCGAGAATTTCGCCAGCACGCTGCAACAGGTGATCAAGAACACCCCGGTGGAACATGTGATCACCACGCAAATCGGCGACATGTTGCCGGTGCCCAAGCGCTGGATCGTCAACCTGGTAATCAAGAAGGTCAAGAAAATGGTGCCCGACTGGCGCATCGACGGCGCGATCACCTTTCGCGAAGCGATGTCGCGCGGCGCCGGCCGCGCGGTCAAGCCGACTCCGCTTACGCTCACCGATATCGCCTTCCTGCAGTACACCGGCGGCACCACGGGTGTGTCCAAGGGCGCGATCCTCAATCACCATAATCTGATCGCCAACCTCACGCAATCCGGCGCATGGATCTCGCGCGACTTCAAGGAAGGCGAGGAAATCGCGGTTTCGCCCCTGCCGCTGTATCACATCTTCAGCCTGAACTCGATGCTCTCATTCATGAGCTGGGGGGCGATGAATGTGCTGATCACCAATCCGCGCGACCTGCCGGCCTTCATCGAGGAATTGAAGAAATTCCGCTTTTCGGTGCTGACCGGGGTCAATACCCTGTTCAACGGCCTGCTCAACACGCCCGGCTTCGCCCAACTCGATTTCTCGACCCTGAAAGTGGTGATCGGCGGCGGCGCGGCGGTGCAAAAATCGGTCGCCGAGCAATGGCAGCAAGTCACCGGCAAATACCTGACCGAAGCCTATGGTCTCACCGAAACCTCGCCCGGCGCCACCGCCAATCCGCTCGGTACCCCGTGGAACGGCAGCATCGGTCTGCCCTTTCCCTCGACCGAGATCTCGATCCGCAGCGACGATTTTATCGAACTGCCTCTGTGGGACGGCACCGGCGAGATCGAAAAATGCACCGGTGAAATATGCATCCGCGGCCCGCAGGTGATGCAGGGCTACTGGCAGCGGCCGGAAGAGACCGCCAAGGTGATCCGCGACGGCTGGCTGCTCTCCGGCGACGTCGGGCATATGGACACCAAGGGTTACGTGACCATCACCGACCGCAAGAAGGACATGATCCTGGTCTCGGGTTTCAATGTGTATCCCAACGAGATCGAAGGCGTGGTGCAGATGCATCCAGGCGTGCTTGAATGCGCCTCGGTTGGCATCCCGGACGAAAAGTCCGGTGAAGCAGTCAAGGTGGTGGTGGTGAAGAAAGATCCGAACCTGACCAAGGAAGACGTGATCGAGCATTGCCGCAAGCACCTGACCGGCTACAAAATGCCGCGCGTCGTCGAATTTCGGACTGAATTGCCGAAAACACCGGTTGGCAAGATCCTCAGACGCGAGTTGCGCGACAAGAAATAGTCATCGTTCGTGCAACAACGGCCGTTCTGGTGCGGGAGTTGCGTGCGCAGAAGAACAGCTGTTTCAACCTTTTGAACTGAAAGATTCCAAGAATGCGCTCACTCGCCCTTGCCGCCTTGATCCTGACCCTGGCCGCTGCCACCGCGACTGCACAGGAATGGCCTGCCAAACCGATCAAGCTCATCGTCCCGTTCACGCCCGGCACCGGGCAAGACATCATCGCCCGCACTTTGGGGCCGAAGCTGACCGAACGGCTGGGCCAAACAGTGGTGATCGAGAACCGTGCCGGCGCCGCCGGCAACATCGGCACCGAAGCGGTGGTCAAGTCGGCGGCGGACGGCTACACCCTGCTTCTGACCGCCAGCCCGATCGTCTTCAATCCGCTGATCTACAGCGGCCTCAACTGGGATCCCTACCGCGACCTGATGCCGGTCGCCAACCTGACCGATGGCTACCTGGCCCTGGTGGTGGGCAATAGTGTGCCGGCGACCAATGTGAAGGAATTCGTCGCGCTCTTGAAATCGCGGCCGGGCCAGCTTTCGTACGCGTCTCCGGGTGTAGGCACTCCGCAGCACCTGACCGGCGAATTGTTCAAGGTAGCTACCGGCACATTCATGCTGCATGTGCCATACCGCGGCTCGGCCGGCGCCGTGACGGACGTGATTGGCGGCGCGGTCGAAGCCATGTTCATGCCTGTGCATACCGTTCTGCCGCAGGTGAAGCAGGGCCGCTTGAAGGTGCTTGGCGTGGCCAATGACAAGCGCGTAAGCGTCGCGCCCGAGGTACCCACCATCGCCGAGGCCGGCGGGCCGCGCGATGTCAATGCAAGTGTCTGGTATGCCATGTATGCGCCGGCCAAGACGGCACCGGAGATCGTGAGCAAGCTTTCGAGCACCTTGCGCGAGATTCTGCGCCAGCCCGATGTCGCCGACACCCTCAACAAGCAGGGTCTGACGGTCAACTACATGAATCCGCAGGAACTGACAGCCTTGATGCGCAGCGAATCCACGCGCTGGGCCAGGATAGTCAAGGAAAAAGGCCTCAAGGGCGAATGAGAAGCGCCGGCCCGGCGTCGCGCCATCATGCAGGCACCTGGGCGCGCGCAAGCTTTTGCATCGCTGACCGGCCGCTCGGTCATCATCACCGGGGGCGGTCGCGGCCTGGGCCTGGAAATGGCACGCGCCCTGGCCCGTGCCGGCTGTCGGGTTGCGATCAGCGGCGCCCGCGATGATGCCGACCTGCGCTCGGCACAGGATGAGCTTGCCGCCATCGCCGGCCCGGCCAATGTGCTGGCACTCAAGGCCGATGTCGCTTCGTGGACCGATTGCGAAGCGCTCGCCGGCCTCGCTCTCGAGCGCTTCGGCCGCATCGACGCATTGATCAACAACGCCGGCCGCGGCATGCTGGAACTGAGCGCCACTTTCAACACCCAACCGGCCCTGTTCTGGCACAGCGACCCGCAGGGCATCCGCAACATCATCGATGCCAACGTGCTGGGCCCGTTCCTGATGGCGCGTGCTTGCGTGCCGCACATGGTGGCACAGGGTTTCGGCCGGGTTGTCAACATCTCCACCAGTGCAGGCACCATGGTGCGCAAGGGCTACGCGCCCTACGGCCCGTCAAAAGCCGCGCTCGAAGCGATGAGCGCAGTATGGGCGCGCGATCTCGAGGGCAGCGGCGTGACCGTCAATGTCCTGTTGCCCGGCGGCGCCACCGACACCCGGCTTTTGCCTGGTCATGGAGCGGATCGGCGCGGCGCGGATGGCCAGTTGCTGTCGCCGACCCTGATGGCAGCGCCCACCCTGTGGCTGATCTCGGATGCCTCCGGCGCCTCCAATGGCGAGCGCTATATCGCCAAGGACTGGAATACCGCCCTGCCGGCGGACACCGCGGCCGCCGGCGCGCGCCAGGCGCGGCAGGCGCTGCCGGCCATCATGTAGGCAGCGGGAGACGCGGGCCGCGCGACAGCGCAATGAACCAGATCAGTGCCGCGACCTGCGCGACCAGCAAGCTTGCGAATGCGCCCTGGTAGGCATGCACGCGGCTCCAGCCGGCATCGAGCAGGGCCTGGATCAGGATGCCGAGCCCCGACTGCAGGGCGAAGCCGCCCATGAACATCAGCATGTTGTAGGCGGTCAGCACACGCCCCGAGATCGCCACCGGGAATGCCCGAGTCAGCGCCGGATACGCCAGCATGCCCGCCGCCAGGGTGATCCCGTAGGCGAACCATGGCAGGCTTGACGCTGGCCAGGCATTGCTGACGATTCCCCCGAGCGCTAGCACCGAGATCGCCAGTGAGCCGATGTACCACCGGCGCGGTGCGGCCGGCCGTGCGTTGATACGCGAGCCGACCGCGGCAATCAGCAGGTAGCCGCAAAAAAGCGAAAAGCCGTAGGCCAGCAGAACGGCGGCGGCGGCGGCGCGCGACAGGCCTGCAACCTCGGCCAACCAGGGCCCCGCCCACAAGGACTGGATCGCCGAGAAGCCGCCGCTGAAAAAGACCGCCAGCGGCGCATAGCTCAAGAAAATGCGTGACCCGAAAATCCTGCGATAGCCGCCGGCACCGGGCAGGGCGCGTGCCGCCGGGCTCGCCGTGCCGGGGGCAGGCGCAGCCAGAGCCAGGGTCGTCGCAACCACAAGCGCGACTGCCGCCAGCAGCCAGAACAGGCCGCGCCAGCCGATCACGCGCATCAACCATTCCGCCGGCGTCGCCGCCACCATCGCCGCCACGCCGCCGACGGCCATCATCGCGCCCGACAGGGATTCGCGATTGCGCGGCGGAAACCACACCACGAAGGCCTTGAGCGCGCTCATCAGGGCTCCCGCTGCACCCAGGCCGATCAAGGCACGTGCCGCCGCCAGGGTGGTTGCGTTGCCTGCCATGGCGAACAGCGCGCTGCCGGCCGCGGCGATCGAGATCAGAACGGCGTTGACGCGCGCCGGGCCGAAGCGGTCCATGGCGATGCCGACCACCGGCTGCGCCAGGAAGAAGGTGAGGAAGTAGGCGCTTCCAAGAAGCCCGAGCTGGCGCGGGTTGAGCGCCAGCTCGCGTGCCAGGTCGGGCGCGATCAAGGGCCCGATGGAACGGAACGTATACGACAGAAAGTACGCAGCCGCGAATATCAGGAACACGCGCGCAGCCGGGAATGGCGCGTTGCTCATCAGTCAAGCTTCAAGGAACTGAGAAAGAACTCGATGTCCGCTTGTTGCAGGCTGCCCGGCGCACCCAGTGACACCAGCTGGAAATAGCGTTGACCACGCACCAGCAGACGGGCCTGAAGCAGGCCCGTCTGGGCGTCCGCACCACGTCCGAGGGTGCCCTTGGCGCTGAACTCGCGTCCGCGCATGCCGGCGGCCGTGATCTCGCGTTCGTTGATCACCTGTCCATTGATGTTGGCAAGCAGCGCATCGCGCAGCGCGTCTTGCAACGGTGCTTCGAGCGCTGCCGGAAAATCGGCAAAACCGGCAGCCAGCACATGCTCGCCCACACGCACCGAATACATGCGCATCAGCACCGGACCGGCCGGGGTGACAAGCCGGCGCTCGGACTGCGCGGGCTTTTGTGGCAACAGGACCACGAACCCGCCGCCGGGCGGACGGACCTCGCGCCAGTCAAGCGCGGGAGTGCAGGCAGTGAGAAACAGCCATGCCAGAAGCGAAAACAGTTGACGCCCGGGTCGCATTGTCCGGATTATGCGGGAATGGCCCGGCCGGCCCCACAAGAACGGCGTTGCGTTGACTGGCATGCAACACCTGGGCGGTCTGGACTCGACCTTCCTTGACCGCGAAACACCGGTAGCGCCGATGCATGCAGGCGATCCCGACCTGTTCGAGACGCCTGCGTCGCCGCGGCGCGGCGCGCGGCCTGATATGCACAATACGTCTGGTCTCAATATCAACTGAAAACCATGCAGATCCGATCCAACGGCATCGAGCTCGAAGCTGAAATCCACGGCGCGCCCGACGCCATGCCGGTCCTCATGATCATGGGTCTTGGCATGCAATTGGTCTCGTGGCCACCGGAACTGATCGAGGCGCTGGCGGCGAATGGCTTGCGGCCGATTGTCTTCGACAATCGCGACGTCGGTCTGGCCACCAAGTTCGATGGGTGGGGCCGCCCCAATCTCGTCAAGGTTTCGCTGCAGCACGCGCTGCGCCTGCCGATCCGCGCACCCTATCTGCTGGCCGACATGGCGCGTGACGCACTTGGCGTGCTCGATGCGCTGGGCATCGCGCGCGCGCATGTGGTCGGCGTGTCAATGGGCGGCATGATCGCGCAACTGCTGGCGCTAATGGCGCCGACGCGCATCGGCGCACTCACCTTCATCATGACCACCACCGGCTCACGCCGGCTACCCGGCCCCACCATGGCGGCGCGGCGCGCCTTGTTGTCACGCCCGGCGGGTAGCGACATTGATGCGCTCGTCGATCACGGCGTGCGCGTATGGCGCACGATCGGCAGCCCGCGCTATCCGGCATCCGACGCGTCCTTGCGTGCCCGCGTGGAACGCTCGATACGGCGCGCATGGCATCCGCAAGGCGTGGCGCGCCAGTTGGTGGCGGTGATCGCCTCGGGCGACCGCTCGGCCCTGGTCAGGCGCATCACGCAGCCGACGCTAGTGATTCACGGTCGCGACGACCCTCTGGTTCCGGCTGCGTGCGGCGTCGATCTGGCTGCGCAGATCCCGGCAGCCCGTCTTGAACTGATTGAAGGCATGGGCCACGACATGCCGGTCGAGCTTGCCCCTTCACTGGCCACACTGATCGCCACCCATTGCGCCGGAAAGTAGCGCGCCCACGTGCGGGCAAGCTACGCTCAATCGAGCTTGATATTTTGCTTCTTGACGATGTCGCGCCGCAGGGCCAGCTCGCGCTGGATCAACTGTGCGAACTGCTCGGGCGTGCCGCCGTCGACAAACGAACCACCGTCGGCCAGGCGCTTGCGGATTTCCGGATCAGCCAGCGTCTTGACGGCCGCAGCCTGTACCTTCTGCACCACGTCGCGCGGCAGATTCGCCGGCCCGACCAGGCCATACCATGCCATGTTGTTGACGTCCTTCAAGCCCAGCTCGGCGAAGGTGGGAACGTCAGGCAGTGATTCGACACGCTTGTCGGCCATCACGGCCAGGGCGCGCAATTTGCCCGACCTGATGTGCGGCAGCGAAGAGGGCAGATTGTCGAACTGGGCGTCGACCTGACCGGCGATGGTGTCATTGAGCGCAGGTCCCGAGCCGCGATAGGGAATGTGAACGATGAAAGTACCGGTCATCACCTTGAACGCCTCTCCATCGAGGTGCGAGATGCCGCCCGAGCCCGAGGATGCATAGGAGAACTTGCCGGGATTTTTCTTGAACAGTTCGATCGCTTCCTTCATGTTCTTGACCGGTATCTTGGTCGGGTTGACCGTCATCACGTTGGGTACGTTGACCAGGTTCAGGATCGGCGTCAAGTCCTTGACCGAGTCATAGGGCATCTTCGGGTTGGTGGCAGGATTGGTCGCCATGGTCGACACCGTGGCCATGCCCAGGGTGTAGCCATCGGCGGCCGCCTTGGCCACCACGTCAGCACCAATCGTGCCGCCGCCACCGGCGCGATTCTCGATGATCACTGTTTGTCCGAGTTCGCGACCGAGGCGGTCGCCCACCGCTCGGGCGACAATATCGGTGGTGCCGCCCGGCGCGAACGGCACAATCAGGCGCACCGGCTTGCCTGGGTAGGTCTGGGCCCATGCAGCCATTGGCAAGGCGCCCGCGAGGGCTAGGACAATTAGATTCCTGCGATTGAACATCGGTAACTCCTCTGCTTGGCCGGACCGGCGGGCGCGCGTGCAGCCACGCGCGGCGGGCCGCATTCTAACGTGAAGCAGGGCGAAAAACGCTCAGGTGTAACCCGAATCGCCTGGGCCGCGCCTGGCAGGATCAACGCTTCCTGTCCATGGATTTTCCGATTTCGCTACCGATGACCGCTCCGGCACCGGCACCAACGACTGTGCCGGTGGTGGTGCCGGTCAATACCGCTCCGGCCGCCCCGCCGACGACCGCACCAGTTGCCGTGCCAATCTGTTGTTTGCTCGGCGTGTGGCTGCAACCGGCAAGCACGATGGCAAAAGCCAACGCAACGACGCTCAAGTTCTTGATCTGCATACACCCTCCAGGATAAGTTATGCCAAAGTCACATTAGAGAAAATGATGTTGGCATAGTTCCCG
>JBEIFV010000062.1:0-31272 GCA_040382235.1 Burkholderiales bacterium | reverse complement strand
GAAACCAAGCGCGACCAGGCGCTCGATGCGATGCATGCGCTCAAGGCCGAAGCGGCCACCATGAAAGAGTGCGTGCTCAAGGGTGATTTCGAAGGCATTGTCGAGTCCATGCGCGGCGGCTGGGAAAGCAAGAAGAAGCTGGCACGCAGCATCTCCAACGCCCATATCGACGGCATCTACGACGCCGCCTGCGCGGCCGGTGCGCGCGCCGGCAAGGTCTCCGGCGCCGGCGGCGGCGGCTTCATGATGTTCCTGGTGCCGCCGGAGCGGCGCATGGCCGTGGTACGCACCCTGGAAGGCTTCGACGGCAGCATCAACAACTGCCATTTCACCAAGAACGGCACCCAGGCATGGAGAATCTGATGCAAGCCACCATCAAGGCACAACTCACCGAAACCCGCGGCGTGGTCGACGCCATGCTCGCCGACCACACGCTGCTGGCACGCATTGAGGCGGTTGCGTCCGCCTGCGTGGCCGCACTCAAGGCCGGCAACAAACTGCTGTTCATGGGCAACGGCGGCAGCGCCGCGGATTCGCAACACCTGGCCGGCGAGATGGTCAGCCGCTTCGCTTTCGACCGGCCCGGCCTGCCTGCCTTTGCGCTCACCACCGACACCTCGGTGCTGACCGCCATCGGCAACGACTACGGCTACGAACGCCTGTTCGCGCGCCAGGTCGAGGCGGTGGGCAAGGCTGGCGACGTGCTGTTCGGCTTTTCGACATCGGGCAAGTCGCCCAACATCCTGCTGGCGCTCGAAAAGGCCCGCGCGATGGGGATGGTGACCGTGGGCATGACCGGCAACCGCGGCGAAGCCATCACCCGCATGGTCGATTTCAGCATCGAGATCCCGTCGCCATCGACGCCGAAGATCCAGGAAGGCCACATCGTCTCCGGCCACATCATCTGCGGGCTGATCGAAGAGGCGATTTTCACGCCGCCCAAATGAAAGCTGTCGTTCTCGCCGGTGGCCTCGGCACGCGGCTGCGCGAGCGTGTCCCGGACCTGCCCAAGCCGATGGCGCCGGTGGCAGGGCGGCCGTTCCTGGCCTATGTGCTCGACGCCCTGGTGCGCGACGGTTTCTCCGCCATCGTTTTATCAGTGGGCTACCGCTGGGAGGCGATCCAGGCGCATTTCGGTTCGCGCTACCAGGGTGCGGCAATCACCTATGCGGTCGAGGAAGAACCCTTGGGCACGGGCGGCGCGATCGCGCATGCCTTCGCCGAGGCCGGAATCACGGGTGAGGAATCCGCGCTGGTGGTCAACGGCGACACCTTTCTGGCCCTTGATTTCGCCATGCTGCGCGACTGGTACGAAGAAGCGCCCGCGGCGTGCGCGATGGTGCTGCGGCAGGTGGATGACACGTCGCGCTACGGCAGCGTGAGCGTTGCAGCCGGCATGGTGAGCGGCTTCGCGGAAAAAGGCCGTAGCGGCCCGGGGCTGATCAACGCCGGCGTCTACGTGCTGCAGGCAAACGTGTTCGCCAGCTTTGGCCTCAAGGGCCGGTTTGCGCTCGAAGCCGACCTGCTGCAAGGGCATTGCGCGGCCCTCGGGGCACGCGCCTTCGAGACCGCGGCCTGGTTCATCGACATCGGCGTGCCGCAGGACTTCGACCGCGCGCAGACCGAACTGCCGGCCATTCTCAAGTGAAGCATCGCGCCCTGTTCCTCGACCGCGACGGCGTGATCAACATCGACCACGGCTATGTGCATCGCCCCGACCAGTTCACCTTCATCGACGGCATATTCGACCTGTGCCGCCGGGCGCGCGACCTGGGTTACCTGATCGTGGTGGTGACCAACCAGGCCGGCATCGGCCGCGGGTTCTACACCGAGCAGGCCTTCCACGACCTCACCGCCTGGATGAAGCAGCGCTTTGCCGACCAGGGCATCGACATCGCCGCGGTGTATTTCTGCCCGCACCATGCCGAGCACGGCGTCGGCGAGTTCAAGTGCGAGTGCGAACGGCGCAAGCCCAACCCCGGCATGTTGCTCGATGCCGCGCGCGAACACGCGATCGATCTCTCGCGGTCAGTGCTGATCGGCGACAAGGAATCGGACATCGATGCCGGGCGCCGCGCCGGGTTGAAGCGCACAGTACTGCTCGGCAAGGCCTGCAACTCGCACGCAGACGTTACCATCGAGCATCTGGCAGACTTTTGGAATGCGCTGGATCGGCCCAACCATTCAATTCCGGAAAATTCATGAGCCCAGCTTCTGCGATACCTGACAAGACGATAGCCGGACGCGATTACATCCTCGCCACGCTGCTGGGCATGCTGATCGCCGGCTTTCATTATTACAACGGCTATCCGCTTGCCAAGAGCGTGCTGCTGCAATCATTCAACTGGGCGTTCGACCTCGACTCATCCCGCTTTGTCAAGGCATGGACCGTGCCCGACGCCGATGTTTCCGACGTGCTACCCGTGTCGTTCGTCGCGCGCCATGCCTTGAGTCTGGCCATCCGCCCGCTCGGCCTCGGCTTCAACATGGTCATTGGCGATTCATACCTCGCGGTGATGGCGCTGACCGCGCTGTGTGCCGGCTGCGTGACCGTGATTGCCTATTTTCTCGCGGCCCAGCTTTGTGAAAGCCGCTTCGACCGATTGCTCATCGCGGCCGGTTACTCTTTCTCTGCGCAACCTCTCATGCTCGGGGTCAATCCCGAGACCTACGGCTTCGCGCTCGCCGGCATCGGGTTGCACATGGTGCTCGTGGTGAATCGCAGGAAACTGCCACCCGCTGTAACCGGATGGTCGGTGGTGGCGTTCATCCTCAACGCCGGGGTCACGGTCACCAACGCGGTTCTCAATCTGGTCGCATCGGCCGTGCTCGCATGGAAACGCTTGCCGCTGCGCAAATGGCTCTCGACGGAACTCAAGACAGGGTTGTTTGCGGCGCTCGGCCTTGCGTTGATTGTCGTCCCGCTTGCCGCACTGTTCGAACCTACTGTCCTGGCGAACGCCACGGCGGCCCCGAAGCACGTATGGTGGATCATCAATATCAATCGCGGCGAGGCCGCCTCCCTTCCTGCGGTGATCGCGGCGCTGGTTCCGTACGGCTTCGTCGCCCCGGAGTTCACCATGGTCAATCTTCCGGACGACGGACACCTGATGCCCGATTTCCGCGAATTCCGCTATGGCCTGGCGGGTGGCGTCGCCATCGCAGCCTGGTTTGTGACGATGGCTGCCGGTGTGTACGCGGCACTGCGCGATGACGCCCTGCGACGGATTCTGGTCGTTGTCCTGCTTTGGACATTGCTCAATATCGTGTTGCACTGGTACTGGCAATTTCGCGGCAGCATTTACCTCTACGGCGCGCACACGAGCTTTCCCTTGCTCGTCCTGCTGATCATCGGATATGCCAGCGCAATCCGGACGTTTCCCCCGGTCATGGTGCGGGCAGTTGCAGTGACCATGCTATCGCTCGCCGCACTCAGCAATTTCTCCCTGTATAGGGACATGATCGATTTCATCGTTGCGCAGCCGCCGGTTCCCGAGCATATGCGCACCCCCAGCAAATAGGCCTTACGCCGCCGACATGACCAGGAGCGACGCCATGCATCAAGCCGACACGCCAAACGCGGTAGCGAAGATCGCACGCACGCTCTATGTCGAGGGGCCGGCGATAGCAAGGGCGATGCAACACTATCGCCCGTACATTTCTCCTTTCGAGCTCCTGTTGCCGCTCGTCCCTCCGGGCAGCCGGGTGCTGGACATCGGTTGCGGCAGCGGACTCTTCCTGGGTCTTCTCGCCGCGAGCGGACGCATCAGTGCCAGTCTGGGTATCGACAGCAGCGGGCCGGCGATCGCCCTGGCCAATCGAATGGCCTCCGGCCTGCCCGGCGGCAGTGGGGTGCGCTTCGAATGCCGGGACGCTTCCGCGCCGTTGCCGGCAGAAAAATACGACGTCGTATCCCTGGTCGACGTGATGCACCACATTCCGCCGACATATCAGCGCGCGGTGCTCGAGCAGGCTATCGAGCGCGTTGCGCCGGGCGGCCGGTTGATCTACAAGGATATGGTCGCACGGCCATTCTGGCGGGCATTTGCAAATCGAGCCCACGATCTTCTGATCGCGCGCCAGTGGATCCACTACCTGCCGTTGCAGGATGCGATTGCGTGCGCCACGGCCAAGGGTTGCACAGCGATCGAAAACCGGACCGTCAACATGCTTTGGTACGGGCACGAGATCGTAGTGTTCCAGGTACCGTCAAAGTAGGTCACGAGTCCGGTCGAAGCTGCCTTCTTGCGCAATAAGCCGGGCAGGCAGGGGCGCAACCAGCACCTATGAGGACGAGGTGCCCGGCGACCGATCACCGACCGCAGCGCATGCCTCGACGCAAATTTCCTCGAATGCACGCGCCGCAACGGCATGGCCGAATTTCTGCTCGACCAGGGCACGCGCGTTGCGCGACAACTCCATTCGGTGACCGGCATCGGCCAGTAGGTCGACGATGGCAGCCGCCATGGTGTCCGGATCATCGCGATTGGTGTAATGAATGTCCGGGTCCACGGCAAGACCCTCGATGCCGATACTGGTCGATACCACCGGACAGCCCATGGCCATGGCTTCAAACGCCTTGATGCGCGTACCGCCACCGACCAACAGGGGGATCACCGAAACATGCGCCTTGCGGGTGAACGGTCGGACGTCCTCCACCGCGCCGGTGAACACCACGTTTTTCGCCGCCTTCCCGAGCGCCAGCAAGGAGGCAGGTGGGTTGCGGCCCACCACGAGCAAACGCGCTTCCTGAACACCTGCAAGGACCGCAGGCCACACTTTCTCGATGAAAAATCGCATTCCGCCGATATTGGCGGCCGAGTCCATCGACCCCGTGAAAACCACCGTCGGCGGGTGTTCCTTGCTCACCGGCACGGGCTCTTGCCAGGAAAAATAATCGAGATCGACGCCTGTGGGAATCGCGCGAACCCGCGGCAAACCGTACTCTGATTCAAAGAACCTGGCATCGCGCTCAGAGACTGCAATCACCGAGGTAAACGACTTGAGCGCGCTGGGCTCGAACCTTGCCATCTTCCGATGCTGTGCGGCCCACACGCGCCGCATTACGGCACTGGTCGCCTGCTCGGCGTGGCGGGCAAATATCTCCGCCTCGACGTTATGGGTGAAGCAAATGCTGGCGCAGCCCAGGCCCGGCGGCCGCAGCACCGCCGCGTGCACGAAGTCGAACACCATGAGGTCGCAGGTTTGCCGGGCCGCCTCGCGAACCGCGGCGAGCGCCGGGCGCGTCAGGTCAGCCGCGACATTGACCGGCAAATCGCGCAGCAGATCAAGTACGCGCAGCCATTTGGGACGCGGCGCGGGTCGCCAGGGCACAAAACGATCGCATGTCTCTCTAATTTCATGCTCAAACCGCCCCAGCTGATCCTTCGTCGCCGGACTCATGAGGGTGACGTCAAAATGCCCGCCCTTGAGGCCGCGCAGGATGTTGCTGGTGCGGATTTTTCCCCCGGCGTCAGCCGGAAAGAGGAACAGAGGCGAGACGAAAACCAGCCTGGGCTTCACGCCGGCTACCAGCAGATGCCTTCGTAGGCAACCCCGGGAACGTTGCGCAGGTCGGCATAGCCGGACAAGTCGACGATGCGGGCGCTGCCAGCGCGGGCAATGATCGCGCTCCGCGCCTGGTCATCGGCATGCCCCACCACGATGACCTCTGCGCCGTCCATCGCGCCTTCAGGGGTCTCGCGCAGAAGCCGGTCGAGATGGGGAATCTCGCGGTCGACGAAATCCTTGTTCTTGCCCAACAGCCGGCTGAGTTTTACAAACCGGTCGAAAATCGCGATCTCGAAACCCTTGCCAAGCAGGCGCTCGGCCAACAACACCAGCGGGGAATCGCGCATGTCGTCGGTGCCGGGCTTGAACGCCAGGCCGAACAGCGCCACCCGGCGCCGGCCATCGCGCGCGATCAGGTCGTAGGCGCGCCGAATGTGCGCTTCGTTGCTGTCGAGCAGCCCTGCCAGCGCAGGTATGGCGACATCACGTTCACGCGCCAGCGTGAGGAAACCCTTGACCTCCTTTGGCAGGCAGGACCCGCCGAAGGCAAATCCCGGCCTCAGGTACGCGGCCGAGATATTCAGCTGCGTATCCTGGCAAAAGATCTTCATCACCTCGCGGCCGTCCAGGCCGCACGCCTTGAGTACCGAACCGGCCTCGTTGGCGAAGACGATTTTCATGGCGTGGAAAACGTTGCACAGGTACTTGACCGACTCCGCCACCCGGCACGAAGTGCGCACCACCGGCCCGGGTATGCCCGCGTACAGTCGCTCGATCGCAATGTAGCCGGCTTCATCGAGCGAACCGATGATGGTTTGCGGCGGCTGGTGAAAGTCCTTCACGGAGGAACCTTCGCGCAGGAACTCCGGATTGAACACCAGTGAGAGCCGGTCTCCGACGGCGCGACCTGCGCTTTCCTCCAGAATCGGGCGGATCAATTCCTCGGTGGTACCGGGTGGCACCGTGCTGCGCAACACGATGACGTGGGGCTCCGGCTTGGTGCGCAATACATTGCCTATTGCGCGGATGACCGCCTCGACTGCGGTCAGGTCCGGTGCGTAATTGGGCTTCGACGGCGTGGCCACCGAGATCAGCGATACTTCCGAGCCCAGAACCGCCGACTCGACGTCAAGGCTGGCGCGGAGAACACCGCGTTTCACGGCAGATTCGATAAGGTCGCCAATCCGGTCTTCCACCACCGGAGACTCGCCGGCGTTGATCATCGCGACCTTGGCGGGATTGGTGTCGACCCCGATCACTTCATGGCCGAGTTCCGGAAGGCAGCCGCACGAAACGGCGCCTACATAGCCAAGGCCGAATACGGAGACTTTCATGTTGGCAGGTCCAGACGAAATGCGGCCGCGAACAAGCGGGCCGGGAGATGATGAGAATCGGGGGATTTGAGCGCCACCAACGACATGACAGATGTTCACTTACTGGTTTTGATGATACCACCCGGGGTAGCGCGCCAAAGCGGCGAGAAGTTCGCGGAAGGCACTTCATTCCTCCGGCTACGACATACGAATAGCCGGAAAATGGCCAAAGCGTGGCTCCCCGCCGCACGCAAACAACCCGGCATTCGCGAACAAAGGGGGCTTTTACGTTGATACTCCAGCGCCGACGGGTTATCGAAGGAATATAAAATGCCCACTCTGAAACGCCCCAAGCGCGCGAGGCATGTTCGTTGAAATCGCCATCCAGCCGGCCCTAACGCCGCCCCCAATGTCCGTTCGTCGCACGAAGCGGCACCCGCAGGCACAGCCTGTACAACGAGTTGCAACTCTGACAACGTGCAATTCGCAATGCGTAATCACGAAAACTAGATGACGACGCTGCGCAAGTCGGTACTGATCATGTTCCTGTCGAGCAACGGCGCGACGGTGATCGGCTTCGTCACGATCCTCATTCTGTCGCGCCTGCTCACCCCTGCCGAGGTCGGCGTCTTTTCCATGACGGCGGCGATGGTGGCGTTTGCGCACACATTCCGGGATTTCGGCATCGCCGGGTATATCCAGCAGGAGAAGAACCTCACGGACGAAAAGCTGCGTGCCGCCACGAGCGTGATGATCGCTTCGTCGTGCGCGATGGGTGCGTTGCTGTTCGTGGCCAGCGGTTGGCTGGCCGCCTACTTCAATCAACCGGGCATCCGCTCCGTGATGCAGGTCCTTGCCGTCGGCTTTGTTTTCATACCGCTCGGCGCGATCACCAATGCCCTGCTGTCGCGCGAACTGCGGGCCAGGGAGCAGGCCCTCGCAAGTGTCGCCGGCGTTCTGGCCTACAACGGCACGGTGCTTGTGCTTGCCTACGCCGGTTTCAGCTACATGTCGATGGCCTGGGCCAACCTGGTCAACATCATCGTCTCGGGCATCTCGCTGAATTTCTTTCGCCCGGCCGGAACACCCTGGATGCCTTCACTGCGCGGATGGCGCGGCGTGATCAGGTTTGGTGGCGGTTCCATCATCGGGGGGGTTGTCAACAGCATCAACAACGCCCTGCCGGACCTGATGCTGGGAAAAATGGGAAGCGCGCGCGACGTAGGCCTGCTGAGCCGCGCCAATGCAACCGCGAGCATGTTCATGCAGATCGCCGGACCTGCGGTCAACTATGCGGTGGTGCCGTTCATGTCGAAGAAGCATCATGCGGGCGACGAGTTGCATAGCGCCCTGTCCAAGGCTTGCAGCTACCTCACGGTCTTGGGTTGGCCGCCGCTGCTTGTCACGGCCCTGTTTGCGCGCGATATCGTGGTGGTGCTTTACGGATGGCAATGGGAGGAAAGCGCTCCGATCGTTGGCGCGTTCTGTCTTCTCACCGCCGTGGCGCTGGCGTTCAATTTCCACCAATGGACGCTGATCGCAATCGGCCGGCCCTACCTGGCGATCGTACCGAACAGCTTTCTTCTGCTGGCACGCGTGGCGGTGATCCTGATCGTTTACGACGGCAGCCTGGGTTCGTTCGCCTGGGGCCTGGCCTGGGCCGGGGTCCTGACCATACCCTTGAACATCTACCTGCAGTCCGCGTTATTCGACCTCACACTGCGGCGATTCCTGATCGCGCTTCTCCCCACCTTTCTTGTGACACTGGCGTGCGCCGCGGCGGCCGGCGTGCTGCACGCCATCTTTCCGGCGAACTGGCATCCAGTCGCCCGCCTTGCGGTTCTTGCAGCCACAATGCCGGTGGTCTGGCTCACGGCCTTGTTCCTGGTACAACATCCTGTCGTGGTTGAACTGGAAAAACTTGCCACCAAGTTGCCACGCCTGCATAGCGCGCTCAGCCGATTGTGGATCAAGACCTGAATGCAACTGGTGGAGAACCCCGCTGGACCAAATTTACAAGGCTTCAAGCCGCGAATGTCAGGCACAACCAGTTGGACTTTTGCCGACTTTTATCTTTCGAACCCCGACCAAGCACGCCGATGAAAATCGTAAATCACTCCTACAGGACCGCTTGCCAGACGGTAAGTCCCCCCCCAGGGCTGGGCGACTACCTGCGCGGATCGATCGCCCTGGGCATTCTGGCTGACAACAATGGATTTGAGCTACGCCTGGACTTGAGCCAGCACCCGGCACGCACGTTCCTGCGCGGCGGGAACGCCGATCAGCCGCCCGACCAGGAAGTGGCCGAATTCTTCGACGATCGGGCCACCATGGTCATGGACCGCATCGCGCAGATGCAAGACGGCGAATCCATCGCGGTGCTGACCAATTTGCTGCCCAAGCAGGAAATGATCACGCCGAAGGTCCGGCAACTGATTCGCGACCAGTTCCGTGTCGACCAGTCCATCGACAGCGACGCCGAGCGCCTGATCGAATCGACAGTGGGGCAGCGGTTCGCTATCATGCACGTGCGCGTGGCCGACGAGCACTTCGAAGCCGATAACATCAAGCTGCGATTGCTGAATCGATACATCAAACGCAAACTGCTCCCGAAATGGGGCAAGCGGGTACTGGTACTTTCGAACAACCCCAAGCTCAAGAAATCGATCACCGCGCAATTCGGGTTGCCGCTCATCGATACAGGCACGGTACACCTGGGAAAATGCGACGCCTCCGAGGCCGATTTGCGGGACACGCTGATCGACTTCGCCTTGATTTCAAAGGCGTCCGCGGTGTATTCCTACAGCGTATATAGCTGGAAAAGCGGCTTCAGCCGATGGTGCGCCTGCCTGCACGACGTTCCTTTCGAAGCGCTGGAGCTGGTTAGTTTGCGCGACCGCGTGACCGACCTGGCCACCCGGATTTTCCGTCGATTGAAAAGAATGATTGGAAACGGCCTGCAAGGCTCTGCGAAAGGTGCGCGCTAAACCTCGCGAAAGCGCCATCCCGCGCGCTGACGAATCACCATCTCGGGCCGTAGACGAGTTCATGAACCCTGAGCGTAAGCTTTCTTTCCAGTCGCTCGAATCGCTGCCTCCTCGTCAACACGAGGGGACGATAAGTTTGCCCAGTGGAGCCCGAGACACCCGCCACTTCGGGTGATTCCGGGAAATAGAACCTGGAAGCCCTCAGGCCCCTTGAGGCGATGGCGTCCTTGAAACTGTGCTCCAGCCAATAACCGTCGAGGTCCCGCACGTTCTTGTACGCATCCTGAAGGTTGCTCACATAGAAATTGCGGTTCACAACGTAGAACCGCGTGTCAATCAACTCTGGTTCAATATCCTGAATGGATCGCGGATTCTGAAACACGTACTCGCAGCCAAAAACGCCATTCCAGCGGCACATGATACGGTTGAAGTTGTTGACCCACAACTTGGAAGTGCACTTGGCGAAGAAATCCGCGTCTCGAAGAAATACGGAATGCGCCAAGGCATGTTTGATGATTTCACCTTCGCCGTACCCCTTTCCGTACCTCGCCACTGCCGCCGCGTCGTTCTTGAAACTCAGGCATTCGATCTTGGCCGCGGGGAAACGTTGCGCACAGTCCTTCGAAAAATCGTATCCGGACCCATCGCAGATGACGATTCGAATATTGTCAGCCAGTTCCAGCCACTTCCCGATCGAGAAAAGAGTCAGTTCAGCACGTTCCTGCGCATCATCAACCTTGACCATCGAAGATGATACGAAGACGCTGGAGGTTATCAGAAGGGTTGTCGGTTTCAAAGACCATAACCTCATATGCAAAGTGCAAATGTTTGTCGCTGTCGAAAAATCCATGCGCTACGCGATTCCAAGCGGCGACCCTTGGTTCGGTTTGGCAACGCATTTTCACCCCATTGCGAAGACGGCGCATGTGCGGAAGGGCAATTCCCGGCACGCCCCATCAGTGGCGCCAACCTGAAGCCGCGCTGCTTTCAATTGTCCGCGCATCATCGATGCGGACTTTCGCGGCGACGCTAACGATTCATTCGCGCCAGCACGCAAAGCTGATCCCCCGCAGAGTCGCCGGGAAACTCCTCGATCAATCGAGCCATATGGTCCGCTCGACGCGCCAACGTACTCCATCTGGATGGCCTAACGATCCCGTAACAAAATGAGAGTAGTGACAGCAGGAGGGCTTTTGTATACGAACCGTAAATGTTCAAGGTCTTGAATCTCAACACATCGAAGTGACTTGCCTTGAGAAGAAGGCCAACCGATTGCTTCGAAAAATAGTGCAAGTGACCGAGGGGGCGCACCATGCACCAGGATTCCTTTTCCTTCTGCGCTTTCGTGCTTTCGCTCCAAGGAACCGCCATGAGTAGTACAGCGTTCGGTGAAAGAAATCTCATGTAGCTCGACAGCACATCGAGCGGGTTTGCCACATGTTCCAAAACATCCTGAAAAACAATGGCGTCAAAGCGGATTGTGCCTGGCAGCTCGCTTGGCGATGCGACGATCTGAAAACCCTTTGCATAGCTGCCAAGATCAACACCATGCGCATCCCATCCGAGCAACCGCATTTTCCTGAGCAAGCCGCCGTCACCACATCCGACTTCGAGCAACTTCCCCGGTTTGGACTTCGACAGGCCTCTTACAACCCAATGAGAGTCGGGTGCCAAATTCTGTGCCCGGTTACTTGATTCAACCGCCGCTGCCCAGTTCTCTCCCAGTACGGAAAGGCTTGATTCGGCATAGAGCATCGTTAGAAGTTCAGCCCTTGGCATCGGGTCCGTATACCAATGTTTGCATATCAAACACCCCACTATGCGCACGCAAAGTCGAGAACGCGGGTGAATCGTCGCCTTGGTTCCGATGACCTCCACCTGCGATGCATTGCATATTGGGCATGCAACTAGCGGTACGAAGTCAGAATCCCTGAACGATCTTTCGACTTCGCGATCATCGTATGGTGTTTGAGCTTCAATTGCCTTTTCCAAGCCAATTCCTCCGCTGTGGGTGCTCTTGCCTATTTGCGCGGCCATTTCGCAAACCCGTAGATTGCGTGGGCCGATCTTGGAACCAGATTCAACTCCTGATCCGCGAGCGGAAACCGAACTGCTGAAAGCGGATATCCCCGCCCAATACAAGGATCATAGAAGTGCGTACAAGTTTCTCGCGAAAACTGCCCTGAATGGGCATTGGGAAGATTCCTTGAAGTTGTTCCACATGATAGCCGTGGGCCGAAAGTGCGCGCCGCCAGGATCGTTCAGTGAAGAACCGCAAATGCGTGTTATCCAGGACTCCCGATTCGCGATAGCGCCAATCCCTGTCAACGAGTAGTTCCCGCATGTTTTGCAAGTAGCGTACGTTCGGAATCGAGCCAAGCAAAACACCATCCTTGGTCATGTACTCCTTGATACTTTCGAGGAACGCGTCATGATCCTGCATGTGTTCAATTACATCATTGCAGACCACCAGGTCAAAATGCGCGCGTGGCAATTCTCCCGCAACCTCATCGAATGTGCCGACCAATACATGATCCAGCATGGTTTTTGCGATAGCCGCCGGTATCGGCGACGGCTCCACTCCAGTATAAGTATTGTGCTGTTTCAAGTTGGCGCGGAACAACCCCTCTCCGCAGCCTATCTCGAGAACGCGTTCATACCGTTCAGGTAGCAGGCAAGTCATCTCGCTGCGTGAATGTTTGTAATATTGTTGATCACTCTTCATAGAGTTGCCTGTTGATGCGAGAGAGGCGATGTCCCGCCTACAGTTGAAGGGAAGGTTGAACCCGTGGTGGATATGATTATCCGGCCTTTTTTGTTTGTGCGGAAGCGGGCCGCATGGCTTGGATGAACTGAGGGATTTGCTTGTGACCCCGCAGCCTGCGGAACGACTTCTCGGCTTCCAGGAATCCGGCAGCCACCCAGCGCATCGCCATGCTGGCATCCCGATAGCGTGTCACCCGACCACTCACCCGGCGCACGGCGGAATTCGGCGACTCGATGACGTTGGTCGTCGCCAGACAGCGCGCCAGTTCGCCGGTGACGCCGAGTCGATTGATCGTGAACATCTCTTCGAGTCCCTCCAGCAGGCTGGCAGCCGCGTCCGGATACTTGGCCTTCAGATGCCTGGCCTGCGACTTCAGCTTCTCGATGCCAGCAGCGGCATCGCCCTTGAGGGCCTGCACCATCACCCAGCGGGTCTGCTCGGCCTTCTCCTTGGGCAGACGCTCGGTGACATTGCGGATCTTGTGAATCCGGCAACGCTGCACTCGGGCGGCAGCACCGCACTTCTGGTCGATAGCGGCACGCAGGGCTTTCGATCCATCGATCACCCACAGCCGGTCCACGTTCATGTCGATGCCGCGCTCAGCCAGGGATTCCAGCAGGTCCTTGACCACCCTGGCGTTCTCGCTCGATCCGGAAACGATGCCCAGCATATGCTTGACGCCGGTGGCATCGACGCCAACCGCGGCGATGATGTGGTGCTTGGCGACGATGATGCCGTCGACGTAGATCGCCACCAGGTCGGTATCTTGGAAGTCCCGGCTCATCAACTGGGCCAGGGCCTGGGCGCTGTCCTTGACGAAATGGCGCGACACCGCGCTTCTGGAAATGCCCATCTCGTCGGCGCAGCGGTACATCACCCGTGCGTATTTGCGGGTGCTGACGTTGCAGGTCAATACGTCGGCAATCCGGCGTGACAGGCTGTCGTCGCCTGCCAATGCGGCGTAGCCGGGTACCGCCACTTCCCCCGCCGGACCACGCAACCGCGGGCGCGCGACCTTGAGCTTGGAGGTGCCCAGATTCACTGTGCCACCCTGCCGGCCGTGCCAGCGAACTTCTCCGGCCTGACGCCCGGGGTGTTTCGCGCCAGCCACCGATTCGGCCGCCATCATCAGCAGTTGTTCGATGAATTGCCGCGAGGTGCGGCCCAGCAGGTCTTCGATCGACAGTTGCGCTTGCCCGATCATCGCCAGCAACGGAAGTGCGGCTTGCGGATTGGCCGTCAACAGCGGCTGCGCTTCCAGCGCGGCACGGTTCGTCTTGCTGACAACTTGCAGCTTCGGCGTTTGTCCCTTGCGGGTAGACTTCTTCATGGTGGTTGAGCTTTCTGTGGTTCAGGTTGAGGATGTCAAGAACCCACGTTCTGGGCCCCCGACTGCTTCAACCACCAACTCAACCTTCAACTACGTTCGGGACATCGCCGGGGTCCCCTCCGCGCACGCCGAGTTCATGCCACAGCCGAAAATGGAATGACTTGAGCATGCATTTAACTTGATTCATAAGTCTTTTCTATGCTCGAATACAAATGTCTTCTGCATAGAAATCGCCCTCGTCGGCGTTCAGGCCGCACGAGATGGCGGCCACCCACAATCCATGGATTTCTCTGTCGTCATTCCCTCACGCAACCGTTCGCAATTGATCCGGCGCGCAATCAACTCGGTTCTGGAGCAAACACACCCATCCCTGGAAGTGATCGTTGTCAACGACGGCTCGGATAGTGACCAGACCGCTAGCTATTCCAATTTGGCAGAGATGTTCGACACACGATTGCGCGTGATCGAGCTGCCGCCATTGACCGGAGGCCACGGCTCCAGCTATGCATACAATCGCGGCGTGGACGCCGCCACGGGTACCTACATCTGCATGCTTGGTGATGGCGACTGCTGGACCGATCCTGAACACCTGGCGCGGGCGTGGACGTGCCTTTCCGAGGTCGGTGCAGAGGTCTACATGGCCAACCAGGCGGCCTTCTGTGGCGCGGAACGAGTCTGCAAGTCGATGTGGCTCGAGCCGATCGAGGCGATTCTGGTGGCACGCAACGCGCGCCCGGACGGTGTCGCCTATTCAGTCGGCGTCGAGGATCTCGCGCGCTGCGGAAATTTCTGCCACTTCAACACCACCATCGTCAGCCGCGCGCTATACCAGCGCGTCAGAGGGATGAACGAATTCATCGGCTACGAATACGACCGGGATTTTTATTTGCGGATGGTCGACCAGGCAGGCCGCATGTTGTACTACCCGGGCGTCGTGGCGCGCCACAATATTACGGAGCAAGGGCTCGCCGCGGAGGCGCCTACATCGCTCGCCTACCTCCGAAGGATGCACTGTCGCACCTACGTCTACGACAAGGCCCGCATTGGCAGCGCACATTCCGCTATTCGAACGCTGGCGACGCTGCACCAAGGGTACACCCTGCGCAGCATCGCCGAAACTCTGCTCACTCACGGTCGCCCCAAGGCGGCATACCACTTTGCAATCGAGGCCTTGTGGACCAAGTTTTCTTTCAAGTGGACGCTCTACAGTCTGTACATCGGCGTCCGCGCCTTGACTGGCAACGACGCCGTAGCTGTCGAGGCAAATGCCCCGGGAAACGCGTGAACGAGTCCGTGGCGAGAGCGACGCATGTTTGATTTCACGGTCGTCATACCCTCACGCAACCGGCCGGCGCTGCTGGAGGTTGCTGTCAGGTCAGTCCTGGAACAGACCCACGCTTCAGTCGAAATTGTCATTGTCAACGACGGGACGAGCCCCGAGCATGCCGATGCATACGCAGCAATACCGGCGCAATTTGGCCAACGGGTGCGCATGATCAACCTGCTCCCTACCGCCAATGGTCACGGTCCCAGCTTCGCCATCAATCGCGGTGCCGAATCGGCGCAAGGCGCTTTCATCTGCATGCTTGACGACGACGACTGCTGGGTCGATCCGGGCCACCTCGAGCGTGCCTGGCGCCACCTCGCTTCACGCGATGCATCGGCCGAGGTCTATTTCTCCAACCAGGTTGCCTACATGAATGACAGGCCCCTGGCCACGCAGATCTGGCTGGAGCCCGTCGTGGACATCCTGAAAAAGCGCGACGCAAAGGCACGGGACGGCGTCTTCTCTGTCTCCCTGCAAGATCTCGTGCAGTGCGGCAATTTTTGTCACTTCAATACCACCATCGTCAGTCGCGACCTGTACCGGCGAATCGGCGGCCTGGACGAGTTCATCCGCTATGAAAACGACCGTGACTACTACCTGCGCGTGATCGACCAGGCCAAGGGAATCATCTTCTATCCCGGTATCGTGTCGCGCCATAACGTGCCGGATCCGTCGTTGACAATCAACGCTTCCACGGTAGTAACGTACCAGCAGAAAATGGCCTACCGCTGCTATCTATGGAACAAGGCGCGCCTGTTCGCGAGTTCGGAAATCATCAGACGGCACGCGCGGATCAACGTCGGCTACACCCAGCGTCGCATCGCCGAAGCGCTTGCTGCCGAGCCAGGCCGAACACTGGAAGCATTTGGTTTCGCACGCCAGGCGCTGGGCGCGCATTTCACGCTCAGGTGGATGGCCTATTGCGCCTGGCTGGGCCTGCGCGCGCTCATCCGCCCGCCAGTTACGGGCGCCTGAAAGGCCCGGTTCGCGTGCAAACTTGCGGTCGGACTTCATGCACATGCTTTCCCGCCTGAATCAGCGCCTGCGCAGGGACTTCCATCGCTGGCGCTATCGGCACATCATTAGGCCGGTTTTGTCGACGCCGCCCCTGCCCCGAGGGGAGCACCCGTTCACCGTGCTGTCGATGGTGCAGCCCAGCGACCTTGCCTCCTATCTGATGGCGCTGAAGTCGTTCGCGCGCCTGGCCAACCCGCGGCGCGTGGTGGTCGTGTGTGACCATTCAATGGGCGCCAGCGAGCGCGACATTCTTGCCACCCACGTTCCGCATGCCGAATTGCGGCGTGCCGGCGAATTCGTGCATGCGAGAATCCCGCTCGGCGGCACCTGGGAGCGACTCAATGCCATCGCGACCTACTCCAATGAGGACTATGTGGTGCAACTCGACGCCGACACCCTGACCAGCGGCGCGATCCCTGAGGTGCTGGCGTCTATCCACGGCGACTCCGACTTTGTCATCGGCGAGCAATCCGGCCAGCAGTGCCTGAGCCTCGCGGCGGCCTCGAATCACGCCAGGCCGTGGCTGGACGATCCCGGCCTGCCGCACGTGATCGCCCTCGCCGAGGTTGCGCTGCCTGGCGTCGGGCTGCCGGCAGGCGCACTTTACGTGAGGGGTTGTTCGGGATTCACCGGCTTTCCCCGCACTGAGGGCATGCAGGAACGGCTGCTGGACTTTTCGGCGCGCATGCGCGAGCGCATCGGCGACCGCTGGAGCGAATGGGGGTCCGAGCAGGTCGCCTCGAATTACCTGCTTGCCAATTCCGCGCACCCGGTCGTGCTGCCCTTCCCGAAATACGCCACCCCGGATGCCGCGGACGACACAACCGTTTTCCGGCATTTCATCGGCCCGGTACGCTTCGTCGATGGGCAATATGGACGCCTGTCAGCGGCGCTGCTCCCTGCCCTGGCTGGTTCGTAGGCCGAAGGCAGCGCATGTCACGACTGCGGCCATCCCTGCTGATTACCTTTCTGTCGTCGAATGGCTCGACAGCGGTGTTCTTCCTGGTTTCGCTGGTGCTCGCCCGCCTGCTTTCCCCGGCTGAGATCGGCATATTCTCGATGACGGTCGTGTTCCTGGGTATCGCGCACACGTTCCGCGATTTCGGCGTCTCGGCTTACCTGCTGCGGGAGAAAGACCTGACGCCACACAAGATCCGCGCCGCATCGGGCGTTCTTATCACAGCCTCCTGGGTCTTGGGAACCTGCATGTTCGCCGCCAGCGAGTCGATCGCGGCGTACCTGAACGAACCGCGCACTCGCGAGGTGATGCAGGTGCTGGCCTGCGGCTTTTTCTTCATTCCCTTCGGCTCGATCACCCACACCCTGCTCACGCGCGACTATCGCGCCAGCGAGCAAGCCTATGTCTATGTGCTTGGCACAAGCGCGTATTCGATCAGCGTGCTATGGATGGCCTATGCAGGACTAAGCTACATGTCGATGGCCTGGGCCAACCTGATCAACATCGTCGTCACCGGTGCGAGCTACGCCTATTTCCGTCCACGAGAAGCGCCCTGGCTGCCGTCGTTAAGCGGCTGGCGGCAGGTGACCAATTTTGGCGGCGGCGCGATCATTGGCGGTATTTTCGAGAAAGTCGGTAGCGCGCTGCCCGACATCTGGCTTGGCAAGTCCAGCGGCGCACACGACGTCGGCCTTCTCAGCCGCGCGAACGGCACGGCCGGCATCTTCATGCAGATCGCAGGGCCGACGGTCGATTACGCCGCCTTGCCGCATTTATCACAGGCGCATCATCGCGCCGAACCCCTGGCGCCCATCCTTTGCAAGGCGCTCGCCTACATCTCGGTGTGCGCCTGGCCCCCTCTCGCGGTGACGGCGATCTACGCGCACGACGTGGTGCTGTTCCTGTACGGACCCACATGGCTCGATTGCGTGCCACTCGTCAGCCTGCTGTGCGCCGCCTCAGGCATCGGCCTGACCTCGCTTTTTCATGTGTCAGCGATGCAGGCCATCGGGCGTCCGTACCTGGCGACTCTCCCGAATGCGGCGATGCTGCTGGGTCGTCTGATCTGCATTTTTTTCATCTACGACGGCTCGCTGACCTCGTTCGGCTGGAGCCTCGTGTGGGCCGCCACGGCGACACTGCCGGCCAACCTGGTCATACAATCGCGCTTTTTCGGGATCCACCATCGCGAATTCATGCGCGCCCTGGCGCCGGGCATGGCGGCAACCCTGGCTTGCGTCGCCATCGCCGCCTTGCTTGACTTCTTAACACCTCCGGAGTGGCCCGCGTTGGTGCGGATCCTCGTCATGGCGGTCCTGGTCTGTCCCGCCTGGGTCCTCGCGGTTACGCTGCTGCGGCACCCTTTCGTTGCCGAGTTCGAACGCACAGCCGGCCGCTTGCCGGCCCTGAAGCGGCCGCTAGCATTCATAATGCGGTTGCGGCGCTAGCAACGCGCATTCCTTGACCGTACGGAACCGGAATTTCTCCTTGAGTATCAAACTGTTCCTCAAGAACATCGCCCGCGGTATCGGGTATGACGTGGTGCAGTACGTGCCGGACGTGACCGCGCCCTTTGATATCCTGAGCCTGGTGGTGGAAGATCGCATGAAGACGGCGGAAGGTTTCTTCTTCCTTCAGATCGGCGCCAACGACGGCCAACTCGACGACCCGTTGCAACACCTGGTGCGCGTGCACAGACTGTCCGGACTGCTTGTTGAACCGCTGCCGGACCTTTTCGGGAAGCTCATGCGGAACTATGCCGGACAGGCAGGTCTGACCTTCGAAAATGTCGCCATCGGCCCTGTGCCGGGCAAAGCGCCGATCTTTCGCGTCAAGCCCGCCGCGGACGTCCCGTATGACTGGCACGGTTTGGCCAGTTTCAGCCGTGCGCACCTGTTGAAGGAAGGCGTGCCGGAAGCGCTGATCGAGGCCAACGAGGTAGACTGCGCGCTCATGGCTGATCTTCTCGACCGCCATTCGCTTCGCAAACTCGACTTGCTGCAGGTCGATACCGAAGGTTATGGCCATGAGATCGTCAAGTCGGTCCTTGACGCCGGCGTCAGGCCGGCCATCATCAACTACGAGCATTGCCACCTGGTGCCGCGAGTGCGCACGCAGGCAAAGCGCATGCTCGTGGACAACGGCTACCGGTTCATCGAGACAGGCAAGGACACGGTCGCGGTATTGGACGGCGCGGCGTGAGCGTGGCATTTGGAACGGGAGACCGAATTGGCTGCTAGTCGCAAGGTGCTGGTGATCGGCGACGACACGCGCAGTTTCCTGGCCACCGTGCGTTCCCTTGGACGGCAAGGCCTGGAAGTGCATGTGGCGCCCTATGACATGAATGCGCCGGCCTTGCGCTCGAAGTACATCCGTTGCATCCATCGCCTGCCCTACTACCTTGACGGCGGGGAACGCTGGCTGGCGGCCGTGGTGAAGGCCTGCCGGGACGAAAGATTCGATCTTGTCATTCCCTGCGAGGAACGGGCGCTGTTGCCGCTGTACCGGCACCGCGAGGTGCTGGAGCCGCTATGCCGGCTTGCCATTCCGGACCCGCGCGCCCTGGAGGCCTTCTTCGACAAGTTCTCGACCCGCGAACTCGCTGCCGAACTTGGCGTGCCGATTGCGCGCGGTCGCCTCCTTACCGCAGCCGATAACGCCGCCGACCTGTGCGCGGAGTTTGACCTGCCGATGGTGCTGAAATTCCGGCGCTCGTATTCCTGGAACGAACTCTACGTTCGCAAGAACGCTTCCGTGATCAGATCCCGCCCGGAGCTTGAACAATGGCTTGAGGAAAACCGGGCCGAGACAGCGGATGTGTTCGTCGAGGAATTCTGGCCCGGGCTGGGCGGCGGCATATCGGTACTCTGTGACCGCGGCAAGGTGATTCTCGCCTTCGAGCACCAGCGCGCGCACGAAGTCACCGGCAGCAGTTTCTACCGGCGCAGCGTCAGCCTTGACCCGGCACGCCTCGCCGCGGTGAGCGCGATGACGGCACGGATCGGCTATACGGGATTAGCCATGTTCGAATTCAAGCTCAACACTTCCAGCGGCGAATGGCGCCTGCTCGAGGTCAATGCGCGCCCATGGGGCTCGCTGCCGCTGCCGGTCGCGCTCGGAGTGAACTTCCCGTTTGGCCTTTACCAACTGCTGGTGGAAGGGACGGCGCCGCGGCAAGCGGACTATCGCGCCGGCAGGTATGGTCGAAATTTCATCCCCGACCTGTGGCAATTGCGCTCCAATCTCGAGGCCTTGCGCGGCAACGCGCTCGGGCGGTTGGCCGCGCTGGGCGCATGGCTATGGGAGTTTCGGCGCGTTCCGGCCGGCACCGAAGTGCAGGATCTGTGGGTCGGAGACGACCGCGCACCGGCAATCGCGGAATTGCGGCAGTTTGCGCGGGAACGCGTCGCCACCCTGCGTCCTGCCAAGGGTGGCGCGTACGTATCCGGCGAGAAAGGCAGGATCATCGCCGCCACGCGCGCCGCTACCCGGCCCTTGAACATCGTGTTCATCTGCCAGGGCAATATCTGCCGCAGTCCCTACGCGGAATACCGCCTGAGACAGATGCTTCCGGCCGGTTCGGCAGTCGCAGTCGACTCGGCAGGCATGCTGCCGCGCAACGCGCGACCGAGCCCGCCTGCGGCGATTGCGGCGGCGCACAGGCGTGGCGTCGATCTCGCGCCACACCGCTCGCGCCATGCGTTCGCGGAAACCGTCGATGTCGCCTCCCATATACTCATTTTTGACGAGAAGAACCTGCGCAGCTTCGGTGCGCGCTACCCCGACCTGCGCGATCGGGTGTTCTTTCTCGCCGGACTCGACGACACCCAGTCGGGGCATGAAATCCACGACCCGGACGGCAAGGCGGAAGCGGTTTTCGACCAGACTTATGCGCGCATCGATCGCTGCCTGGAAGGGCTGGTAAGGCAGCTGGAGCCGGCGGATGCTTGAGGAGGGTGCTGCCAGGGCCGCGCGATTGCCGGCCGGCCACCCCCCCGTGCTGGCGATTGTCGTCGATACCGAGGAGGAGTTCGACTGGACCCGACCGTTTTCGCGCGACAGCACCGGCACCACTGCGATTGCCGCGCAGCCGCTGGCACATGAAAAAGTGTTCGACCGCCTCGGCATCGTCCCCACCTACGTGATCGACTGGCCGGTGGCCACCACCCCAGCCGCCAACCGCACGCTCAAGACACTGCTGGATGCGGGTCGCTGCGAGATCGGCACCCACCTGCACCCCTGGGTTTCGCCGCCGCACACGGAGGATGTCACCGTGTTCAACTCCTACACCGGCAACCTGCCGGCCGCGCTCGAGTTCGCGAAGCTCGAACGCCTGACCGACGCCATCGAAAGCAATTTCGGTAGCCGACCCAGGGTATTCAAGGCGGGACGCTACGGCCTGGGGCCAAATACGGCTGCGGCGCTCGCCAGGCTGGGTTACCTGGTGGACACCAGCATCGTGCCCCATACGTCCTTCAGCGCCGACGGCGGCCCTGACTTCAGCCGCCATGACAACGACCCGTACTGGTTTGGCCCGCCGGCAGCGCCGATGCTCGAACTGCCCGTCACCACGGCGTTCTGTGGCTGGCTCGGCAACCAGGGACGATGGCTGTACCCGAACCTGTCGAGCCCCTTTGCGCGCGCCTTGCGGCTCGGCGGCATTGCCGCGCGCAGCCGGGCGCTGGAGCGCATCCGGCTCACGCCGGAGGGTTGCGGCCTGGCAGACCTCAAGCGCCTGGCAAGCGCGCTGGCGCGCCGCGGCAACCAGGTGTTCACCCTCACCTATCACAGCCCTTCGCTGGCACCCGGACATACCCCCTATGTACGTACCGAGTCCGATCTCCGGGAGTTCTTGCGAGTGCTGCTCGGTTTTTGCGAGTTTTTTCGCGATGAATTGGGCGGTGTTTTCATGAGTTCGCGACTGATTCACGAAAAAATGATCGGGCATCATGGCTAGGTCCGCGCCGGCCGCCCGATCCGGCACGCGCACCACAGGTTGACGAGGACGCATTGAACCCAACGCCCACCGCGAGCTTGACCAGCGCAGACGATCCGCGCGTGCCCATCGTGGTCGACCTCGACGGCACGCTCACGACCACCGATACCCTGGTGGAATCGGTCTTGCTCGCCGTCAAGCACCAACCTTCCACGTTGCTGGCGCTGCCGCTCTGGCTCCTGAGTGGCCGTGCGACCTTCAAGACCCGCATCGCCGAACGCGCGGCCGGCCATGCGGCGGGAGACGCCTGGCCGTATCGAAGCGACCTGCTCGACTACCTCAAGGATCAAAAGGCGCGCGGCCGGCGCCTCGTGCTGGCGACCGCCGCGCACCGCAGCATCGCCGATCCGGTGGCCGCGCATCTGGACTTGTTCGACATGGTGCTGGCGACCGACGAGACCCGCAACCTCAAGGGGAATGCCAAGCTCGCAGCGATCCGCGAGCAGGTCGGCGCAGACTTCGTATACGCAGGCGACAGCAGCGCGGACCTGCCGATCTGGCTGGCCGCCAGGGGCGCCATCCTGGCCGACGCCTCGGAAGCAGTGAGCCGCCAAGTCAAAGCCGGCGGCGTGTCCATCGTGCGCGAGTTCCGCCAGCCTGCCCTCGGGGTGAGCGACTGGCTACGCGCGCTGCGGGTGCACCAGTGGCTCAAGAACGTGCTGATCTTCGTGCCCCTTTTGACGGCATTCGCCTTCACCCAGTTGCATTCCGTGGCGGTGGTTGTCGCCGCCTTCGTTGCGTTTTCACTTGCCGCGTCCGCCACCTACATCGGCAACGACTTGTGGGACCTGCAGGCGGATCGGCGCCATCCACGCAAGCGCAACCGGCCCTTCGCCAGCGGACGGATAGGCATTCCCGCCGGCGTGGCCGCCGCCGCCGTGGCGATGCTGGCCGCGCTCGGCCTCGCGCTCATGCTGCCGCGCGCCTTCCTGTGGCTGCTGCTGATTTACGTGGCCCTGACCAGCGCCTATAGCTGGGTGCTGAAGGGCTATGTGCTCATCGACGTGCTGATGCTCGCGCTCCTGTACACCCATCGGATCGTTGCCGGCGGCGCCGCCAGCGGCATCACCGTCAGCCTGTGGCTGCTGGGTTTCTCGGTATTCATTTTCCTGAGCCTGGCGCTGATAAAGCGCTGCGCCGAACTGGTGTCGATGGCGCAGGACGGAGTCGAATCGGCCAGGGGACGCGACTATCGGGTTGGCGACCTTGTCGTCCTGTGGCCGATGGGCGTGGGCTCCGGCCTGTGCGCCGTGGTGGTGTTCGCCCTGTTCGCCAGCGCGCCCGAGGTGGCGACGCGTTACGCCACCCCCGCCCTGCTGTGGCTGGTGGCCGTCGGCCTGATCTACTGGCTGGCACGGCTGTGGATCAAGACCGCGCGCGGGGAAATGCACGACGACCCGGTCATCTACGCGATCCGCGACCGCGGCAGCCGCATCGCGATCCTGGCCATGCTGGCCACCGTGCTGGCGGCGCGCTATTTGCATGTCGGGACCGCAACGCACTGAAATGACGCTCGCCGCGCATGACCCCAAGGAACCCACCATGAAATGGCACACCCTCGCGCTCATTATGCTGAGTGTCTCACTCTCGGCATTGGCGCAGATCGTGTTGAAATACGGAATGTCATCGGTACAGGCGCAGCGCGCCTTGGTGGATAGCAAACTTTCCGGCCTGGCGATCATCGCCACCAGCCCGCATGTGCTGTCCGGCTTTGCACTGTACGGCCTGGGTGCCGTGTTGTGGCTGGGCGTGCTGGCCAGGATCGAAGTCAGCCAAGCCTATCCCTTCGTCGGGCTTGGCTTCCTCATGACGATGGCATTCGCCATCGCTTTCCTCGGAGAAGCCTTCAGCATTCCCCGCCTTGCGGGATCATTGCTCATCACGGCCGGGGTAGTGCTGGTGGCGAGGTCATGATGCGGGCGACGCAAGCACACAGGCATCCACGCGGCCGCCAGCGGCCATTCAAAGGTGCGCCACCGGGAGAGAACACAAGTTGGACTTACGGCCTTGTCAAGCGGAGCGTCGCCAACTCATGATCGCGTGCCCGCATGTATCGCTTGTCGCACCTGACCTGCCGGAAGGACACATGAGAAGAGCACCGGGTGAAACAGCCGGTTCCCAGATGTACATGCGCTCAGGCACCGTGTCACGCAACCATCCGATTTCCGCATTGAAGGGAAACGCAACATGTTCTACAAGTTTCGCAAGTCGCTCGCGCTAAGGCGCTTCTATCATCTCATTCGCGGCATACTGGACACTCCGCCGATGCCGGTTGTCGCGGCGCCACTGGCGTTCGTCAGCATGGTTTCGAACGCCGATGTCCAGATGTACCTGTTGAGCATGAAGGCATGCTACCGGCGCATCGGCCGCGGGAAGATCGTCGCCATCATCGACCGCGACATGCCGCAGAAGTCCCGCGCGCTTCTGGCGCACCACTTTCCCGGCATCGAATTCCAGATCCTGGAGGACATCGACGTCGGCCCCTGCCAGCGCGGCGGCACCTGGGAACGGGTGATCTACATGGTCCGGCGTTCCCGCGAGGAGTATGCAATCCAGATAGATTGCGACACCCTCGCCTTTGGCCCCGATTTGAGCGAGGTGCTCGAATGCATCCGCGACAACCGTTCTTTCACCCTGAGTGGCGGCGAACGCGATCTGGTCGATATGCCGGAGGCAGCGGTACGGGCGCGCAAGATCAACCATCCGCACGTCACAATGGCCATCGAGTCGCGCTTCGACGAATACCCCAATGCCACCGGCTTGCGATACGTGCGCGGCTCCTCCGGATTCGCGGGCTTCGCCAAGGGAGGCTTCAATCTTGACCGCCTCGAAGAATTCCACGCGGTGATCAAGGGCTGGTTTCCGGATCGATACACCGAGTGGGGCACCGAGCAGATCGCCTCGAATTTTGCCATCAGCAATGCGCCTGATGGGATGGTGCTGCCTTTCCCGAAATATGCGAACTTCGTGCCGCATGACGACACCAGCAAGAGCGAATTCCTGCATTTCATCGGCACTTACCGGTTCGACGGCGATTACTTCGCCAATGCCGGCAGGCGTGTCATCACGGAATTGCATGGCAACTGATAGCCAACGTACCTCTCACACACCCCAACCTCGAACGACCGGACGAATCCTGCTAGCCGGGAAAAACTAAACCGGCGATGGGTCCAATAAACCGAAGCGGCTCATAACAGTGACGAACGCGGTCCCCGATGTCAATCTTCCTCTTCGGAACGGCGAGCCGCATCGCCGGCTGGCTAGCTTCGGGTTGACATATTTGATGGCCCGGCAGGTAGCGCATACTGCCGTCGGCGTCTGTCCAACGCGACAATTTCTCACGACATTTGCCTCGCTCGTCGGTCCTCAACATCGGGCGCGAGTTTGACAACGGTCAAACTAAATCGATGCGAGTCCTTGGCCTCGACAAGGGAACGGTTTTGTCGTGAGTGGCTAGCTGGAAACATGTTCACAAGCAGGCACCCCATTTACTTCGCCACATCGGGAGGATTGCAGGTTCCTCTTTCATACACTTTCCAGGCCCCGCTTTGCTGCACCAGTACCGGCGGACACGGCGCCCCGCGGAACAAGTTTTCTGGAAAGGGCTCGCGGTGACGCACAAAGAAATATCGGTACGTGCCGCCCTGATGCTTGCTCCAGTCAAAGTCTTGCGGCCGCCACGAAAAACTCATCATCACGGGAAGTCGCGCATCCACCCGATAGCGCACGATCTGCGGCGGCACCCATGCGAAGTTGAAGTCAACCAGACCTTGATTTTCGGCCTGATACCAGGAAGCGTGATGAACGTAGATTCCCGCATTGCCGTCCGCCTCGCTGGCATTGTCAAAAATCAGCGCAAGCGCGCGTTGGCGCGGTTCCAGGCCTGCCACCGTCTTGTCGAAATCCGCTGATTCATTGCCAAACTGCCAGGTGCGAATCGAGTGCAAAGCGAGAATCGACCAGCAAGCCAGGATCATGATCGCCATGGCGCCGGTTCTCACTCGCGACACGCCCGGCGCATTGCGGGTTGTCCCGGTGAACATCCATGCGTAGGTCGGGAACAGGAATATGGCAAAGCGCTGGTAGACGAAGGAGGTTTCGAACATGAAGCTTGGCACGAACGTCAGCACCAGCGCGGCAACGATGAACGGAACCAGTCGGGCAGGTTGTTCGCGATTGATGCGCAATCCCATGAGCCACGGCGCGGCGAGGTAGACGATGCCGGCCAGCGTGAATAGCGGCGCCCACTGCTTGCCAAAGGCGTAGTAAAGAACCTCGTGGCGCACGCCCACTTGCCACATGATCGAGGGAACGGTAGGCGTGACCTTGAAGCCCGTCTCTGCGTGGTCGCGCGCGAAAAAATAGGCAAGGCACACCAGTCCCAGAAACGCGAGAGGCCAAATCGCACGCAGCCAGGCGCCAACACTCCGGCTGCGCGCCGTCAGAAGCGCCGTCGCCACCATGCATGCGAAGAGGAACATCAGCCCGTGCGAAGCCAGCAATACGACGCCGGTGGCGGCCACGCCGATGCCGCGCCGCAGCGAACCTTCCAGTGCGTAACGATCGGCGAGCAGGATGAACCACAGGCCGAACGGCACGGTCAGCACGAAGGTGAAAAAGCCCCACTTGAAGGCGAAGCCGAAAAAGCTCGTCACGAACAGCCAATCCAGCCTCGCGTCGGCGCCGAAGTGCCGGCGCAGGGCGACGCATACAAGTACGAACGCCACGTAGGCAAGCGACAGAAGCAGCTTCAGGGCCGCGGCTACCGGCAATACAAAGCTGAGCGGCAGGGCCAGGCCGAAACCGAGCATGTAGGGCGTGAAGAAATTGACCCGGAGCAAGTGCGCCCAGGGTGATTCCCCGGTCAGCAATTGCTTGAGCAACGCGAGTTGCCCCGCATGCTGGGGCAGGTCAAGCATGGGCGGATGAGGCGCCAGCCACACGATAGTCGCGCCCCACGCGACAGTCAGTGCAAACAAGACGCGCGATTGCGTTTCCGACAACATTTTCTCCTTGCCAAACTCCGCCGGTCAGCGGGCTTTCTTGAACAGCGACATGATGATTGCAACAGCCGGGCAGGCACGTCCGCGCTCCATGTCAGGCCTGCCTGTCAATCAACGCAATGCTTTCGGCAACCGGAACGCGATGATCTTGTCCGAGCGGCCGGAGAATTCGACGTGCTGTCCGCCTCCCGCCACCACCACCACGTATTGGGTTCCATCGACCATGTAGGTAGAAGGCGGCGCCGACCCCGCCGCCGGCAGCTTGTAGGACCACAGTTCGCGCCCGTCGGCTGCGTCGTACGCACGGATGCGGTTGTCCAGGGTGCCGGTCGCGAACACCAGCCCGCCCCCCGTTGCGATCACGCCGCCGTGGTTACGCTGCCCCTTCACCGGGCTGCCATTGCGCGCAAGGCTTTCATATTCGCCAAACGGTACCTGCCAGACCTTTTTTCCGCTGTTCAGGTCGAGCGCGGTCAGTTGTCCCCAGGGCGGTTTCGACCCAGGCCGTCCCTGATCGTCAAGCAGCACCTGCCAGAACCCGGTGATCGTAAAGGCGCGGTCACGATCGGCTGTCCTGTCGATGACGGAAAAATAGTCGTACAAGGTCTCGAGATCACCTTGCGTGATTTCGCGTTTCAGCTTTACCGCCTGATGCTGCAGGTCGAACTCGCCCTTCGAGGTCAATGACTTCCTGTCACGCAAGGCGGTAATGCCATTGAGCACCGGGTAGTGCATGTCCCCCTCGCGTTCGGTTTCGTAGGCGCCCTCCCCGGTCGGCTTGTGACATTGCGCGCACTGCGCCTGGTAAAGCGCATTGCCCGGAATCCTGGCGACAGACTCCTGCGTGGACTTGGTATCGAGATAGTGTGCCCGCACGAACCACGGAAGCTGATTGGTTGGCACGTAGAGAACGGCGCTGCGCGGGTCGACCGCCGCACCGGGCCATTCGGCGCCCCCCTGCAAGCCGAAGGCCACGACCTTGCCGCCCAGGACCGGCGGCTCGAAAAAGCCGAACCTGGCGCCACGCGTCTTGCGCAGCACCGCCTGCCGCGCGCTCTCGGAAAGGTCGGTGATGTCCGACGCCTCGAACACCAGCTTGGACAGTGGCTCCGGCAGTTCGAGCGCCGGCTGGTAGGCAGCGGTTTGCTCCCCCGGAATGGTCGACACCGGAGCACGTTTGAGCCTGTAGTCGAAGATCGGCTTGCCGGAATCGCGGTCGAGCAACAGCGTGTTGCCGATCTTGGTCACGGCGGCAACCACGTCGATCCGCTGCCCTGCCGGGTGATGGTGGTCAGCACCGGCGGACTGGGCACGTCGAGATCCCAGAGGTCGTGCGCCACCTCCTGGAAGGCCCAGTTGATGGCGCCGGTATCGGCGTTGATCGACACCACGCTGCAGGTGTTGCGGTTGTCGCCAGGGCGGGTGACGCCGACGATTTGCGGCCGCGGGTTGCCGGTGGCAACAAAGATGGCCCCGCGCCCCGGGTCCGCGGACATGCCGGCCCAGGGGGCGCCGCCGTAGAGGGCGGTACCGCGCGTGGCCGCCTTGTCCAGCATTGGCGTGGTCCAGAGCAGCTTGCCGGTCTTGAGATCGTAGGCCTCGACGGCAGGCTTGACGATGGCGACGATGAGTTTGTCCTTGACGATCAGCGGCGCGATCAGCGACAACTCGCCTCCGACCTGCCCCTTGTCGCCGAATTCGCTGCGGATGCGGCCGTCCGCAGCGCCGACCGCATAGACCCCGCGGCTGGTAGGCACGAAAAGCCGCGATTGCGCGAAGTCGGCATTCGGCTCCCATACCAGCCCGCGCCGCGCCACTGGTCCCGGCAATTCCAGCCGCCAGAGTTCCTTGCCGGTGGCCGCATCGATGGACAGCAGGAACCGCTCGCCGCCGACGAACACCCGGCCGTTGACGATGACCGGGTTGGTCTGCACCGTGGTCCCCAGCTTTGCAGGGTCGCCCAGGTCCGCACCCGAACTGTGAACCCACGCCACCTCGAGCCGGGAGACGTTGCCTTTGTCTATTTGCGCATGCGAGGCGTACTTGCTGGAATAGTCGTTGCCATGGCTGCGATGCCAGGTGTCGAATGGCGCCATGGCATCCCGGCTCGCTGCCAGGGTCGCGATGTCGGCGCCAGGAATCACCTTGAATTCCGGCAGGCCGGCACGCTCGGCGCCGCTTTCGACCGCCGGTTGGCCGGTCTTGTCGAACACGGAGTACTTCAGGTCCTGCGTCACCAGCGGCGCCTCGATCCTTGCGAAAATCGCCTTCCATGTCGCGACCACCCCCTCCTTTTTCACGCGCTCGGAGACGACGCGCACAAGTTTTTCCAGGCCGTCGCCCCTGACCTTTGCAACCAGGTGGAACTTGTATTCCGCAACCGCGGCCAGCAAACCGAGTACGGCGACCGCAACAAGGGGCCACTTGAGCCTGCGCATCTTCATGTTTCAATTCCGGATGACATCGACACTCCCAAAATCCGTGCTTCCGGTCACTGAGAAGGCGCGCGTTCCCGCGGCGCATCCTGCACGTCCGAAAAGCCGATCCAATCCTGCACCACGTAGAGCGGCCGGCGCTTGACCTCGTTGTAGATGCGGCCGACGTACTCGCCGAGAATGCCAACGCACACCAACTGCACGCCACCAAGGAAAAGCACGGCGATCATCAGAGCCGTCCATCCTTCGACCCAGACGCTGGTGAATACGCGCAGGTAAAGCGCGTACGCGATTCCCGAGAGCGAGAGAACGGCGGCCAGCAAGCCGAGCGTGATGGACATCTGCAATGGCTTGATTGAAAACGACAGGATGCCATCCGTGGCGAAGCGCAGCATCTTGCGCATGGGGTACTTGCTTTCGCCGGCGAAGCGCTCGGCGCGACGGTAAGGTAATGCGACCTGCCTGAATCCGACCCAGCTCACCATGCCGCGCACGAAGCGGTCGCGCTCGGGCATCGCCTTCAAGGTTTCCACCACCGGCCGGCTCATCAGGCGAAAGTCGCCTGTATCAAGCGGAATCGGAACGTCGGACAGCCGGTTCAGCAAGCGGTAGAACGCGCGCGCGGTCGCCAGCTTGAAGGCGGACTCGCCCGGGCGATCGGTGCGCGTGCCATAGACCACGTCGTATCCCTCGCGCCACTTGGCGACCATCTCGTGCACCACCTCGGGCGGATCCTGCAGGTCGGCGTCGATCAGAACCACGGCGTCCCCGCGCGCCGCGTCGATCCCGGCGGTAACCGCGATCTGGTGGCCGAAATTGCGCGCGAACCCGACAATCCGGATCCGGCTGTCCTCGGCGGCGTAACCACGCAACAACTCACGCGTGCGATCACGGCTGCCGTCATCGACGAAGATGAGCTCCACCTGCAAGTCCACCAGACCTCCGCAAAATGCGCGCAGGCGCTTGACGGTCTCGCCGATCACCTCTTCCTCGTTGAAGCAGGGGATTACAACGGACAGAAGACGGAAGTTTTGCTCGGTCAAATTGGCCCCCGATAAAAATTGATTGCAGCGCCGGTGCACGGCACGGCTACAAAGGCCGGCGCGCCGGGCCGTTGATCTCGCTCCGCAGGATACGGGCAATCTTCAGCCCCTCACGGACCGCGAAGTTGGACCCTCGATCCTCCGGGAATATCTGCGAATAATTCGCCAGAAACAAATCCTTGATCGGGGTGCGGTAGTCGGGAATTTTTTTCTCGTAGCCGGTATCCACGACGTGCTGCGCCCCTTTCAACTTGAACATGTGCTGTTCGCTGACACGCGCAGGATCGAATTGCGGAAATATCGTGCGCAGGTAAGCGAACCATTGCGCCGCAAGCTCCTTTTCATCCATGGCGAAGATCGGGCTTTCATGCGGGTGATAGCAGCCTATGTAATAGACATGTTTGCCCTTGTAGAGATCGGTGCCCACCAGATTCGTGTGGTTGATGAACAAGAGAAAGGGCGCACCCTCTTCATGAATGTTGAGCCAGTAATGCTCGCCAATGTCCTGATCGGATACAAACACCAGGCAAACCGCTCCAAGGTACTCGATCGAACGAAGCTTGCGCTTGTATTCTTCCAGTTCGT
>JBEIFV010000061.1:0-31769 GCA_040382235.1 Burkholderiales bacterium | reverse complement strand
GCCGGTGGCTGGCCGGCATGGTGAATTGTCTCAGGTCGGTTTTCGATAGGAACGTGAGCGCATGAGTCCCTGGTTTCAAGGCGTGGTCGGATATGTATCTCTACTGCTGCTTGCGTGGGCCCTGTCCACCAACCGGCGCGCCGTGCCCTGGCGGACCGTGGCCGCTGGCGTGGCCTTGCAGCTTGCGCTGGCGCTTGCCTTACTCAAACTGCCGGGGGCGCAGGCGGCGTTTGCCGCGCTTAACGGCGTGATGCTTGCCATCGAGGCCGCCACCCGCGCCGGCACCTCGATGGTGTTCGGTTTTCTGGGCGGGGCCTCTTTGCCCTATGCCGAATCCGCCGCTGGAGCCAGTTTCGTGCTGGCTTTTCGCGCATTGCCGATCGTGCTGGTGATGAGTGCGCTTTCGGCGTTGCTGTTCCACTGGCGCATCCTGCCCTGGCTGGTGCGGATGATGTCCCTGTTGCTGGAGAAATTGCTGGGCGTGGGCGGAGCGGTCGGGCTTTCCACCGCCGCCAATGTGTTTGTCGGCATGGTCGAGGCACCGCTGCTGGTGAAACCCTATCTGGCGCGGGTATCGCGCGGCGAGTTGTTCATCATTCTCTCCGCCGGCATGGCGGGCGTGGCCGGCACGGTGATGGCGCTCTACGCCGGCATTCTCGGCGAGCGGGTACCGGGGGCGCTCGGCCACATCCTGGCGGCCTCGTTCATCAGCGCGCCGGCGGCGATCGTGTTCTCGGTCTTGATGGTGCCGCCGGAAGGACCGGCAACCGGGCGCGATACCGTGCTTGCCTCGCTGGACGCAAGCAGCATGGACGCGATCACGCGTGGCACCAGCGAGGGTCTGCAACTGCTGCTCAATGTCGCCGCCATGCTGATTGTGCTGGTGGCGCTGGTGGCACTGGTCAACCAGTTGCTGGCAGTGTTGCCGCACTCTGGTGTGCCGTGGTCGCTGCAGGGCGCGCTCGGTGTCGTGATGGCGCCACTGGCCTGGGCGGCGGGCATTCCGTGGGCCGAGACGGGCGTCGCCGGCCGCTTGCTCGGCACCAAGCTGGTGTTGAACGAACTGATCGCCTATCTGGATTTGGCCGCGCTGGCGCCGCAAGCGCTTTCGGAAAAGAGCCGGGTCATCATGACCTATGCGATGTGCGGGTTTGCCAACCTGGGCAGCCTTGGCATCATGATCGGCGGCATCGCCACCATGGTGCCGGAACGGCGCGCCGAGGTCATCGAACTGGGGCCGCGTACGCTGGTGGCCGGTACGCTGGCGACCTTGTCTTGCGGCAGCCTGGTGGCCATGCTGCTTTAGGCGCTCCGGACGGTCTTGGCCGGGCGATCGCGGATTCTGCGGGAGGCCATGCCATATCCGCTTAGTCGCCAATCCGGATACGATGCGCGCTTGAACGGCAATTCCCGTTTCAATCACTGGAAACCAAATCAAATGGAAAAAGGACAAATTCGACGTATCGTTACCGGCCATGACAGTGAAGGCCAGGCCATCTTCACCGGCGACGGACCGGCGCCCTCTGTACACACCAATCCCAAGCGCGTCGGCTACCTGCTTACCAATCTGTGGATGACCGATGAGACCCCGTGTTTCGTCGGCAACAACCCTGACCCGACCTCGCGCCCGCTGACCTTGGAGCCGCCGAAAAACGGCACAGTGGTGCGCATCATCGAATTCGGGCCCGAAGGCGAATGGACCCGGCAGTTGGACGGCGGCGGCGCGAAGGAGGCGTTTGGCGCGCTCGGCACCAACAAGGCATCGACCTACAAGGAAGGCGGCCATCCGCTGATGCATCGCACCGAAACGGTCGACTATGCATTGGTGCTCGAAGGCGAGATCTACATCGTGCTTGACCGCGAGGAGCGCCTGATGAAGCAGGGCGATTTCCTGGTCGAGCGCGGCACCAACCACGCCTGGGCGAATCGCTCGGGCAAGGTGTGCAAGATGTTGTTCGTGCTGATCGACGGCAAGTTCGACCCCGAGATCGGCAAGCACTTCGCCTGACCTCAAAGTATTTTTGCCGCAGTGCCGGCGGCTCGACCAACGCCTACGGCTACATGAACGAAGACTTGTGTCGCGGCGCCGCCAGTAAAGTCGGCGACTGCGTCGACCTGGAGGTGCCCCGCCACGTACCTTGCGGCCACACCGAAAACCACCACGAGGCGACCAAGTTCTTCGCCGCCAAGCGCGCGCCGGCGTTCAAGGGGCGTCAGACTTCATTGTTTTCGCGCCATGGAATAATGGCACATGGAATTCGATAGCGATCTAATCAAGGCGGCGATAAATCCCAAGAAGCATTAAGTCCAGCTTCGAAGAGGCGGCTTCTGTCTTTGGCGATCCCATGGCCTATACCTTTGCAGACCCGGACCATTCTTTCAGGGAGGAATGCTGGCGGATGTCTGGCTTGTCGCGCATCGCTCGGGTTCTAGCCGTGGTCTTCACTCACCGGCGCGGGAGATTTCGCATTCCGAGCGTCCGCCGTGCGACACGACATGAAAGGAAGATTTATGAAAAAGGCTGACGAGATGCGCGACGAATACCGTCGTAATGACCTTGGCAAAGGCGTGCGCGGAAAGCATTTTGAGGAATTCAAGAAGGGTAGCAACCTCGTCTTGTTGACGCCCGAGTTTTCCAGGATATTTCCCACGAATGACGCCGTGAATGCCGCGTTGAGCTCGCTTGTTGGCGTTGCGCGTTCTGCGACAGGCATAAGGCCGCGTTCGACCGGACGCACTACAAAGCGTCGCGTCGCTTAGCTCCGCGTTACTCGCTCACGCATTGCGCGCACTGGGGCCACTGTTTCGGCGCGCCGTGCCCTGCCGCGGAGGGCTGGCTCCATTACTGCGGTGGTTACGCGTGAGCGTGCAGATTGCCCCGCGAGAGGGGCGGGTCGGCGCATCTCGATGTTTTCAGGGTTCGACGCGCCGGATTGAAAGGTAGGTCGTAGCCATGCGAATCGCCCTGGCGGGACTGGCCGCGCTGGCGGTTGCGATGGGCATCGGCCGCTTCGCTTTCACGCCCATCCTGCCGATGATGCTTGAGGATGCCGGGCTGTCGGTGGCGGCCGGCGGCTGGCTCGCCGCTGCCAATTACGTGGGATACCTCGCGGGCGCGCTGTGGGCGGGTGCCATGCGCGCGACCGCGTCGACGGCGATCCGCGCGGGGCTGGTGGTGATCAGTGTAACCACGCTCGGCATGGCGCTGGATGCCGGGTTCGCCACCTGGGCGCTGCTGCGCCTCGCGGCCGGGGTGGCGACCGCCTGGGTCATGATCCACACCTCGGCCTGGTGCCTCGAGGCCCTTGCAGCGCTCGGCCGCCCGGCTCTTGCCGGCGTTGTGTTCGCCGGCGTCGGCATCGGCATCATCGCCGCCGGCAGCCTGTGCGTACTGCTGATGGCACTGCACGCCACTTCGGCCAGCGCATGGCTGGTGCTGGGTGGCGTGGTGATCGCGGTCACGCTGCTGCTGTGGCCGGTATTCCGGTCGCCGGGCGGCGCACCCGGCCGCACGCGCGGCAGCGGTCGCTGGACTTGGGAAGAGGCGCGCCTGGTGGCGGCCTACGGCGCCTATGGCCTGGGCTACATCATCCCGGCGACCTTCCTGCCGGTGATGGCGCGCGATGTGGTGAGCGATGCGGCGCTGTTCGGCTGGGCCTGGCCGGCGTTTGGCGCCGCAGCCCTGCTCTCGGCCCTGGGTGTGGCGCTGCTTGGCGGGCGCTTCAGCCATCGCGCCGTGTGGATCGCAAGCCACCTGGTGATGGCGCTGGGCGTCGCCGCGCCGGTGTTCTGGCCCGGCATCGGCGGCATCGCGCTCGCGGCGCTCGGCGTCGGCGGCACCTTCGTGGTGATCACCATGGTCGGCTTCCAGGAAGCGCGCGGCGTCGCTGCGCATGCCGGCAACGCGCCACGCCTGATGGCGGCGATGACCGCGGCCTTTGCCGCCGGCCAGATTGTCGGGCCCCTGGCTGTCAGCCTGATGGCGGGGACCATTGGTGGATTTGCCGCGGCACTGCTGAGCGCCAGCACGGCGCTGGTGGTGGGCGCACTGTTGTTGGTTTGGCGTTAGGCGCGCTGCGGCTTCGGAGGCTTTGTCAGGCAATCGAGGGCGTAAAACATCCCCAGGCGATCCTGATGCCCTTCCCGATCAGTGATGGAGCCGAGCCTGCACGATCCTGCCCGCCACTGCCCGCTCGACATGAGTCCGGATAAACTGCGGGACCGCACGCGAAGCGGCCAATCGCGCATCTTCAACGCGGCCGCTCAGGTTAGACTGATCACCGCATCGGCTAGCTTGGTGTCTTCAAATGCGTGTCGCAGCGCCCGCGTGCAGTCGCGGCAAGAAGAAGGGAAAGTGGATGAATCGGCGCGCAGTCGTGTTTGCATTGGTTTCGTTGGGTGCGGCACCGCTACCAGGGATGGCGCAAACCGGGCGCCAGGTGCGGCGCATCGGATTTCTGAGTTTGGCAAACGCCTCGGCCACCGCTGCATGGCCCGCCGCATTTCGCGCCGGCCTGCTGGCGCTGGGTTGGGTCGAAGGGCGCGACTACATCATCGATGCCCGCTATGCCGAAGGCGTCGCGCAGGCCTTGCCGGGTCTTGCCGCCGAACTGGTGGCAATGCGGCCGGATCTACTGCTGACCACTGGAGACAATATCGTGCGCGTGCTCGCGCAAGCGACCAAGACCATACCAATTGTTTTTGCCATTGCCGAAGACCCGGTCGGAAGCGGGGTCGCGGCGAGCCTGCGACGGCCCGGCGGCAACGCGACCGGGCTGACCGGCCTTGCAACCGAACTGTCAGCCAAACGGCTGCAACTGCTCAAGAATGCTTTTCCTCGTGTTGCGCATGTCGCCCTGTTGTTTGAACCGGACTCCAGCGGCAGCGCTTCACAGGCGCAAGAGATCGCGGGAGCGGCGAAGGTTCTGGGGATGCGCGTCACGCCGCTAGAGCTGAGGCAGCCCACCGACATCGAGCCGGCCATCAAGCGTGGCATCGCAGTCGGTGCCCAAGCGTACATGGTGACTCAAGGCGGCGCCGGGAACAGCCGGCGCCAGGAAATTGTCGATCGCCTCATCGGCCTGAAAGTCCCGGCCATGCTTCCGGCCGGCCAGTGGGTTGAAGCGGGTGGGCTGATGTCGTATTCGGCTTCGTTCACCGACAACTTCCGGCGCGCCGCCGCCTACGCCGACAAGATACTGACGGGCGTGAAACCAGGCGACCTGCCGATCGAGCAGCCGACCAAGTTCGAACTGGTCGTGAACCTGAAGACCGCCAAAGCCATTGGCGTCACGTTCCCCGAAGCGTTCATGATCCGGGTGGATCGTGTGATCGAGTAAGCCCGGTGACTGGCCGGCGATGCGGCCACCGGCGGCCTCCTTCATCCGTCCACAGCTACCAACACGCCTGCGTTACAACAAGCCCTGCGGACGGCCACTTCAGCCTGGCAGGCGGCCGGACGCCTTGCGAGTCGCCGCCCAGCCAGTACCGACCCTGAGCCGACGGCCGAACTTCTGCGGTGCTGCCGGTGGCGTAACTACTCGATCACCCTGTCGGTGCTGATCAGCAGATCTTGTGGAATGGTCAGACCCAGGGCCTTCGCGGTCTTGCCATTGATGACCAATTCGAATCGCGTCGGCTGCTCGACCGGCAGATCGCCCGGCTTGAATGGCATCAGGTGGCAGCAGACTTGCACGAGCGTATCCAATTGAATACAATCGTTGAAATGCGAACGTTTCTTCGCTCCGACAAATTCGATGCATGGCTGGCAGGGCTGCGTGATCATATTGGGCGCGCCCGAATCGCCCAGCGCATTCGTTCGGCGGAGGCCGGAAATTTCGGCGACTGCGAACCGGTGGGTGGAGGCGTATCCGAAATGCGCATTCACTCGGGGCCTGGCTACCGGTTGTACTTCACGCAGCGCGGTGCGGTGGTATATCTGCTGTTGATCGGCGGTGAAAAATCGACACAGCAGCGCGACATCAAGAGCGCACTGAAAATGGCACGCGAACTGAATGAGGAGTGAAGAGCATGACAACGTTTTCTCCGTTTGATGCAGCCGATTATCTGACCAGCGAAGCCACAATCGCCGAATACCTGACTGCCGCTCTCGAAGACCCGAACCCCGACATGTTTCTGGTGGCAGTACGTGATGTGGCGCGCGCGCGCGGCATGACGCAACTTGCTAAGGATTCGGGATTGGGACGCGAGAGTCTGTACAAGGCCTTGGCCCCGGGATCGAAGCCCCGCCATGAAACCATTCAGAAGATTATTCGTGCATTGGGCGTCAAGCTATCGGCTTCGCCCCTGCACGCTTGATTCGAGCACGTAGGCAATAGCCAGGCTCAGGCTGCACCGGCCAGACCTTGCCCAGACGTGCTTTGATCGAGAAACAGCTTGAGTACGTCACGGCAACGGGATGCGCTGCCCATCCGGGAAATGCATGTCGAGGCTGGTGCCGGCGAAAGTGGCCACCACATGCAAGTCGACACTGCCGGTGTTGATGATTTGATGGTCGGCGTTGCGTGGAATCACCAGCGTGCTGTCTGGGTCGAAGGCCGCGACGTTGCCGCGAGCCGGCGCACTGGGCGTACGGGTATTACACCATGTGGGTGAACTGGAGACGAAGTGCAAGATGCAACCGGGGTAGAGGGCCTGTGGCCGAGAGCGGCCGGTAGGCCGACACGACACTCTGCCTCGTCAAGGGCCGCTTCAGTGCCGTCAAGCGGCCGGACGCCGACGGACTCGCGGAAGTTTGGCGTCCAACCGGATAAAGACGGCCGCGGCGCTCGAAACGCATGGCCGCCCAGCCTCGCGCGTCGTCCTAGAAACCGACGAACACCGCAGCCTCGGCGACGGACTTGCGCTCGGATACCACCGCATTGGCGGGGAAGCTTTCGTCCGGCCAACCCAGCGCGATGCTCTTCATGATCACCTGATCGTCGGCGATGCCGGCGTGCTCGCGCACCACCGGTGATTGCATGATTCCCTGGCTGTTGATCACCGCGCCCAGCCCGCGCGACCAGGCGGCATTGACCAGCGCGGTGGCCACCGCGCCGCAATCGAAGGGCGTGTCGTCGCTGCCGTCCAGCACCCGGTCATAGGTCACGATCACACAGACGGGCGCGTCGAATTGGCGAAAGCCGCGCAGCACCCAGTCCTGGCGCCCGTCCTTGTCATCGCGCTCGATGCCCATGGCGGAGAACAATTGCTTGGCCACGCCCACCTGTCGGTCGCGATGCTTGCCCGCAAACCCCTCGCCGGTGCGGAACTCGCGCGATTGCGGCACGCCGGCCTGCATGCGCTCGGTATTGCCGGCGCGGATGCGATTGAGCGGTTCGCCGGTGATGACGTAGAAATTCCAGGGTTGGGTATTCATCGATGACGGCGAGCGCATCGCCAAACCGATGATTTCCTCGATCAATGCCCTTGGAACCGGGTCGGGTTTGTAGCCGCGGATGCTGCGGCGGCCGCGTACAACGTCATCAAACTGCATGGGTGGCTCCTGAGAAAAGCTGGCTCGGTTGCAATGGAAAAGGAAAGTCTATCCACGTCTGGCGGCACGGATCCGCTCGTTTTTCCTATTCTCGCGTTCCCCTGTGCCGACGGGCGCAGTACCGGCGTATGGGGGCGTAATGCGCCGACGAGAATCGAATCAGTGCGTCTTTGGTTTGACTTGGTCGCGCTTGTCACCCGCCCGAAAGAAGGTTCAACTCGAGGCCGTGCGTCACGAAGTTCCTGAAGTCATGATCGAGTGTGGCTATACGCAAACCACCGCAGATGGCGGAGGCGGCAAGATAGGCATCCATCCACACTTTGGGCGATGGCGTGTCGCCCGCAGTGATGTGCTGCCGCAGCGCGAACGTGCCGGGGGGCTCGTCGCGTTCGCACACTTGCGGCAGGGCCATGAGTGCGCCCAACGCGATCAGCGCATCACGATTGGTGAGGCCTGACGCGCCATAGGCTTTCAAGAGCGTTGGCGTCGAGGCCAGGCGCAGGAAACTCTGCTGGATGGAGCGGCAAAACACCGCCGGTTCGGCCGGCGTTGCCTGTTGCAGGCATTGTCGTGCTTGCGCGTGAAACGGGTGCGTGGTGAAAACCGCCGCCAGCCACACGCTGGTGTCAACCAGCGATCCCGGCACGCCGCAGGTCCTCCTCGGCCAGCGCCGACTGTTCGAGGTGCAGCAATTCCGGCGCGCTCATCCGGGTGGCTGGCGCACCCGCTTGACAGCGCACTACGGGCAGCCCTTCCGGCCCGATTTCGATCATCGAATCAGCCGGCGGCGCTGCCGCGTGCGCGGGCGGGGCGATGCCGAGCCCCTGGCGCAGGAAATCAGCGACCAGGTCCTTCACGGTACGGCGTTGCATGACGGCGCGCAGTTTGACTGCGCGGATCAATTCATCCGGCAAGTCGAGCGTTGTTTTCATGGGGGAAGGTTGCCAGCTTGCTGGGTTGCTGTCAAAGAGGCAATTTGCGTTTTCTGGCGGACCTGCGTCAAGTGCGCGTTGCGGAACCATTCAGCCGGTGCGGAACTCGCGCGATTGCGGCACACCCGCCTGCATTCGTTCTGCAAGGCAGCCTGCTTTGGAAAGAAGCGATCGTTGCACCAAAGTGCAACCCGCTCGCAGGGCTACGCAAAACTTCAACTCGTGAAGGGCAGTTTCATTGCGGCAAGCGGCCGGACGTCATCGCAGTCTCCGTCGTGCGGCAGGCGACCCTAACCGGTCAGATCGCCTTCTCCTAACCAGCCGTTCACTTTGCGTCAGGCTGAAAACTCTCACATGAACTGGAACAGCCCTGCGGAATTTGTCGCCGCCATCAAGGCTGACGTCGAGAGCTTCGGCGAAATGGCGAAGGCCGCCGGCGTGCAGTCCGAATCGCGGTTCTTCAGGCTTCTGCGTCCGGCCGCCGCGGTCGTATCCCCGCGCGGATAGGAATTTCAAACGCCACTTTTGACCTGCCGCCAATGAATCCCCAAGCGGCGCAGCGAGTCAACCGGGCCTCATTCCACCCGATCCGCGGCGTTACCCCAAAAATCCCGTGCCATACATCGAGCAGAAAGGTCTGTTTTCGCGCTATCCGCGCGCCATAGCTGAGGTGCTGCCTCGTCGGCCTCGTGAAATACCAGCCGATTCTCAAGCGGCCTCTACCACGTCGAACAATTCCACCCGCCGCCGTGCCGGTGCAACCGGCGGCGACGGCGGATCAAGCACGATGTGCTTGAGTATCTTTTCAATCACCGTCGGCTCCTCGATGAGCGCGACGAACTTCAGCTTGCCGCCATGGACAGCAGATTCACGGCCTTTAACTGAGGCAGTCAAGACTATTCAGCAGCACGATTTCTAAATGTAACAACCAAGGCAAGCTGATGGCCGGTGGCTGAGATACGCTCAGCGAGGGCCAGTGGCCGCTGTACGCAGTTCAGTCAGTGCTCGGCCGCAGTTCGAGGCACCCGCACCGGCGTGCGCGGCCCTGCCTGTGGCCTCCTCAACCTGCCCCGCTGCTCCTCCCACAACTCCGGCAGATCCACAAACAAGGAGTTTCCCGCGGGTCAGCTAGATCGCTGCGCCCTCCCTTTGAATTGCGACCCAGGCGATGATTTTCTTGCCCACCTTGATCGGCAGAACGCGCCAGAACATGATGAACGGGGTTCCGTCCTTCTTGTAATTGATCGCCTTTCCTTCAAAGCGGCCACCTGTCTTCAAAGCAGTGGTGAGTCGCTCAATAACCTTCTTGTCGGTTCCAGGTCCTTGAAGGATCCGGGGAGTTTCTCCAATCACAGAGTCTGGCTCGTGGCCGGTTAATTTCTTGAACGCCTTGTTCGCGTAAATGATATTTCCTTGAGGGGTGGCATCGGTGACCAAAACAGAATCAAAGCTGTTTTCAGCCAAAACTTTCAGGAGTGCGATGCTTCCAACTTGACCGCCGAGAATTGAATCTAACGATGCCATTTTTTTCCCTTGAAATTAGTGAAGGATTGGAAGGCGCAGGCCGCCTCCGGGAGCTTGCCTTGCGACGATCCAGCGTTTGCAAACTAGACGAGCGCGTCGACCGGAACTATATCAAGATGTGGTTCAGCCGTTTTTCTGGCAACAATTGCGCCTCATGCCGCCAAACGGAGCAATGGCGCTAGCAGCCTGTGGGAGGCGAATTTCTAAGTCATGGCCTTAACGGCCTTAACGGGACTTCCCGTACGGCCTTAACGGGACTTCCCGTGGAGTCTTGCACAGATTGGCGGGAGTGGTAGCGATGCAACTCATGCGCGATGTGCTGCTTCGTCTCGAACTGGCCAGATTTGCAGCTGCCGTTCGCCTCGATGCCTTTCCGGATACCGTCGCTGGGCTTGCTGGCTCTGGATCAATCAAGCGGCCGCCCGTTGCCTAAGTGCCCAGCTGAAGGCGCAGTGCGATTTCTGCGCGGTGCGCTCCCGGGTAAGCGCGCGCGCCATGGATCGGTCGCCGCCACGAAGCGCTGCCTCGATCAGGGTGCGATTCAGGATGTCGCGCTGCGCATGACTGCCACCGCAGGCGTGCGCCTTGTAGCGCACCGGCAGCAGGAGATTCACCGTCTCCGCATAGCGGCCCTGCCCGAAGGCGTCGATCGCCTTCACGATGGGCAGGCCCACTTCTCGGGTCATGCGGGCGTTGGTGTCCTCGCCCGAGGCTGCCGCCTGAACCGCTTTGAGCAACTCAGTTGCCGCGCGGGTGCGGCCGGTGGCGGTGTAGGCCGCCATGGCGTGCATGTCGTTGAAGGCATAAAAGCCCGCTTCACCACTTTGCTCGTAGGCGTCAGCCAGCTCGTCCCAGCGAGCGCCTGTCTCGGCACCCATCAGATGCATGCGCCAAAGCAGCGCGGTGGCATCGAGCATCATCAGCTGCACCCCGACCGGTTCGGGCCGGATGCCGCGGTCATAGAGATCCAGGGCATCGGCAGGGCGGCCCTGATCGAGATGAAACAGCGCGGTGTGCCACCAGTTGTGGAAAGCGAAGCCGTTGTCAGCCTGCGCCCAGTGCGCCTCACGCGAGCGCATGAAGGCGACGCCCTCGGCCTGGCGCGCCTGCATCTCCATCACATGCGCCACCGCGTGATGCGCCCAGCAGTCCTCTGGCTGCAGCGCCAGGGCATGGCGTCCGACTTCCTCGGCCTGGGCATACTGGCCGCATTCCTCCAGCCCGAAGGCATGCATCCCCAGCACCGGACCATAGCCGGCGTCCGCTGAACTCCAGTGCGGCAGCACGCGCTCGGGACGCGCCCTTAGGCTGTCGCGATCGCCGTGATAGAAGTCGGCGAGATGGCTCACCTGCAGCGCGAGCAGATCCCTGGGATGCTCGGCGAGCAGGCGCTCCAGAATGATGCGCATGCCGTCCCAGTCGCCATCCACCCATCGTGCAATCGCCTGGGTGTGCGCGCGCTCCCGATCGGTGCTGCCCGCGTGCAGGGCCTGCAAGCGCTGAAGGCTTTCGCGCACCTTGGGGAGCACGCTTCGCTCCCACATCGTGATGAGCACCTCCGCGCGCAGCACATGGCCCATGACGAAGTCCGGATCGGCGGCGAGCGCATCCTCGATGATCGACACCGCGTCACCGCGGTACACATTGAGGGCTGCCAGCGCACGCTCGAAGGTCTGGTGGCTGGAACTCGCGCCCGAGGAAAAGGTCTCGCCGCGCTGATCGTCCATGCAAGTGCTCCTGAGTTTTTGTCCTGCGTGGATGGCGCGCGGGTCAGGTTGCGACCGTCTGCCCGTAGCTTGCCGCCAGGCGGATGAGTTCCGCCTTGTCGGGGTTGCCCCAGTTCACACCCTTGTCGAAGGCCGTGAACATCCGCGCGGCGTTGCCTTTCGAGGTGATGGAGAAGAATTCCCCCCCACCCCTGGCGAACTTGAACCAGTGAGAGGTTTCGCCCGGCACGTGAATCAGGGTGCCGGCGGTTGCCAGCGTCTCGGTCTCGCCAACCCCACAGTGGACCTCTCCGCTGAGCACGAAGAAGGATTCATCCCAGGCGTGGTGATGCGGTCCGGGGCCGGTGCCCTCAGGGCCGCTGATCCGAAACAGCTCGTAGCCTCCCGTCTGCTCGGTGGAGGCCAGCACCGTGATCTGGAAGCCCCCGACATTCAGCGGATGTGCAGCCGTGGCGGCGGGTTGTATGAGCGATTGAGGCATATCGTCGATTCCTGCGGTATGTGGACAGAAAGTGTTGACGCCATTTATTGACTCGCCGGCAATGTATCCCGGCGCGACGCGGCAAGTCAACCGGGCGCCATGCTCCCGAACTACAGCGTCACCCCAAAAACCCTCCCGCCATACACCGCGCAGAATGGTTTTTTTTCGCTCTAACCGCGCGCCATAGCCGAGCCACAGTCTCGGACCCGTAAAACGCCGGCCGATTCTCAAGCAGTCTCTACTGCTTCGAACAAATCAAACCTCCGCGTGCGCCTTATTGGCGGTGGCTCCGGATCAAGCCCGATGTGCTTGAGTATTTTTGCGATCACATCCGGTTTTTCGATCAGGGCGATGACTTGAGCTTGCCGCCAAGGGAAGCAGAGTCACCGCCTTTAACGGAAGCATTTATCGCGACTCGGAACAATTCTTGAATGTAACCGCCAGCGTCGCCTAATGGCCGGGACCTACTCGCATATGAACGTAGCTGGCGGTGGCCGTCAACGACAGCTTTCCCGCTGTCAGCGGACAGATAACGCCAGATTCTGCGTGGGGCTGTCCCCGACCCGCCAAGGTCACTCAGCCTTGCAATTCGACGTCTCGAAAGCCGCCGCTCAGCGCTGTCCGTCGAACCAGACTCGCAGCTTGCGCAGCGCCGAGAGCGAATGGTCGATCTCCTTCGCTGACAATACTTCGGCGACGCCTTCCAGCCCTCGCCCAAGTTTGGCCACTGCGCGGTCTCTGGCGCGGCGGCCCTCGGCGCTTAAGCTGACGCGCTTGCCGCGACCGTCGTCCGGGTCGGCCTGCACGGTGATGAAGCCCTTGTCGTGCAGGCGAGTCACGGTGTTGCTCATCGCGCCTTTGGTCACCTGCATCGCTTGGGCTAGCTCGACCTGAGCGGCGTCGCTGCCGCGACGCACCAGATGGTTGAGCACGATGAACTGCGGCATATTGAGCTCGGGCGCCAGCAACTGCGTCGCTCTGTACTGCGCGAGCTGGTCGATGATGCCAATCTCGTTGAGCAACTGGAACGTCGGCGGGTCGGCCGCGCCTGCATGGGAAGCCCTGTCGCTCATGTCGCCGATTCGCCCATTCGTCCGGTCCGCTCGAAAGCGGTCAGGGTATCGCAAAGCCGATCGGGCCGCGCAGACGTGCCAGGCAAGCCGGTACCACGCCCTTCGCCAGATCGTCGGCACTGACCTCGTTCGGTTCGTCGAGCACGACGTGCTCCGGTTGCTCGGTTACATTGACGCGGCAGGCGCCGCAGCCGCCTGAACAGCACGAGAAGCTGATCGAAACACCGGCGTCCAGCGCCGCTTCGAGCAAGGTCTTGTCGCCGGGAACGGCAATCGCCTGCACGCCTTCGGGACCGGTCAAGGTGGCCGTTTGCGGCTCGGCCGGGACGTGGGCGCGACGTGGCGAGCTGAAGCTCTCTTCGGCGATGCGGTCTGCCGCGAAACCCTGTTCGAGCAATGCCTGGCGCGCAGCGGCGCGCATGCCGTCCGGGCCGCACAACATCGCGCGCTGGAAGCTTGCCATCGGCAGCTGCTGGAAGAAGCGCGCCAATGTCGATGGGTCCAGCTTCCCGGTCATGCCCTGCCAGCCCGGGGGCGGTGCCTCGAATACGAACTGGAGATTGAGGCGCATGCCGTGGGTTTGCGCCAGATGCCTTAGCGGCGCGGCGAAGATCGCGCGCTGCAACGACGCGCTGCCGTAGATCAGCACGATCTCGGCATCGGGTTCGGTCTGCAAGAGTTCGCGTGCGATCACCGCCAGCGGCACGATTCCCGAACCGCCGGCAATGAGCAGCAGACATCGCGCCCCGGTCGCGGGCCGCGGACCGGCCGTGAAGTGGCCCGAGGGTCCGAAGCTGCGCACCAGCGAACCGACCTCGAGCTGGTCATGGATCCAGTTCGAGACCAGGCCTCCCGGAACGCGCTTGACCGTGACGGACCACTGCGCGTCGCACGGCGCTGCTGAAAGCGAGTAAGCGCGCCGCACGCGATCGCCACCGATAGGCAGTTCCAGCGTCAGGTACTGCCCGGCCTCGAAGCCTTGCGCGTGGTGCGCCGGGTCTTCGAACACCAGCGTGACCGCGTCCGCACCCTCGGTGATCTTTTCCACCACGCGCAGGGGGCGCGCCCGCACGGGGCCGCTGGCTGCCAGGCGTTCCCACTCCTCGTGGTCGATGTGGTCGAACGGCCGATCGCGCAGAGCGTTGATGCGCAGCCCGTGCGCATGCGCCTGGCTGTGCCAGCCCCACCATCCAGCCAGGCGGTACAGCGGTGGCGCGATGAATGGATGGGCCGCCGCGGCGCTGGCCGCTTCGGGCACGCCCTGCCCTGCGGCCAGGGCCGATGCGGCGACGTCCAGCGCTGCTCGCAGGCGGTGCGTCATGCCCCCGGTGCTGGCCAGCGGCCGGCCGTGGATGGCCTCGCCGCCGCCCACCGGCAGGCTGCCAGCGTAGATGTAGCCGGCCTCGAGCGCGAACTCGCGCAGCATCAGCAGTGCAAAGCGCATTTGCTCCGGCTCAGGGAAGCCGCAATTGAGCAATGCCACCAGCCGGGCCGTGCGCCGACCTTGCCCGTCGCGGCGCGCGTTGAACACCTGTTCCAGCGCCAGCAGGCCGAGGTAGGGCAGCGTGTCGATGTACAGCGGCGAGGCCACCACCAGCACGTCGGCATCGGCCAGTTGCCGTGCCGCGCGCTTGGCAGTGGCCGCGTCGCGCACGAAGGCGGTGGCCGGGACGAACCGTACCTCGGCGCCGGCGCGTTCCAGCTGCTGCTCGAGGTAGCGGGCGAGCGACTCCGAAGTGCTGGTGCCGGCCGCACGCGCGCTTGCCAGCAGCACCGCCACCGTGGGCCGCGCCGCGATAGCAGGCATGGACGGCTCGGCGGCCATGGCTTCATGCAAGGTGCGCGTGGCGCCTTCGAGCGAGCCGCTGGCGTTGCCCGGCACGGCGCCGGCAGCCAGTGCGCGCGCCACCGGCGCGGCCCACTGCGTTGCGTCGCCGCCAACGACCGCTGCACTCCATCCCGGGCAACCCAGGTTGAGCGCGTTGCTCTCGATGAAGGCCCTGAACAGCGTTACGCGCGTGACGCTCGGCGTCGCATCCCACCCGATGCCGGCCATGCGCGGCAGACGCTGGTAGCGGTGCTGGTGATGGGTCAGGTCGGCCCGCTTCTCGAAGAAGGGTGAAATCAACGGTAGCAGACGGTCAAAGGCCTTCTTCAGCTGCGCGCCATGACCGCCGAAACGCACCGGCGTGAGAAGCACGAGCAGATCCGCGTCGTGGACCGCCCGTTCGATCTCCTGTCCCTCGTCATGGATGCGGCAGCGTCCGGGTGACTTGACCCAACAGTCGAACTCACCCAGGCAATGGCCCATGGCAAAGTCGCGCAGATGGAAGGTGCGTACCGCCGCATGCTGAGCGACCAGTTGGCGCTCGACCTCGGCGCACAGCGCGTCCACGGCAGGCGTGTCCGTGTCGGCGCCATTCAGGATGACGGCTTGCATCGTGACCTCCTTGCCGGTCAGGTGGACAACTGTGCGGCCAGGCCGCGGCGCGGGGCCGGTGGAGCCGCCGCCATGCCAACCGGCAGGTGGCCCACCCTCGCCAGCATCTGCACGGTGTAGCGCGGGCTCGGTGCGTCGAGCAACGCATGGATCGCCTGGTACGGGCGGGCCACTTCGGGGTATTCCTGCAGCGCCTGCTCGTTGGGGTGCATCGCCAGGCTGACGGCGGTGCCGGCCAGGTTGACTCGGGCATAGGCGCGACCGGCGTCCACTTGCAGAGCGCGGCGGTTCCCTTCAGTGACGAGCCAGAGGTAGGCCGGCGTCGATGCCGTGATGACGTCGAAGTCCTTGACCTGCCCCTGCGTCGCCTGCGAGTCGGGGGCCGGGAACTGGCTGCGGTCGAACAGGCCGGCGCGCGCCATCAGCACCAGGAAGGGGCTGGTGATCGTGATGCCGTCGCGATACTGGTCGATCTCGCGGCTGCCGATACGCAACAGGCGCATAGACTCCATCATGGGTGCCGGCGTGGTGAGTTCGATGCGCCAGGCTTCGCGCGTGATGGTACGGATGGGGGCTACGCGCGACTCGTCTCTCGCCAGGCCGAAACGTACCGCCAGCTCGCCGATGGCGGCACGCAGCTTGCCTGCGTCGGCCTCTGCCACCGGGTGCGCAGCGTCGTAGGCTCGGCGGTCAGTGCGCCTGGTCAGCACGTGGGCGAAGAGCGGGTTTCGGACCACGCCCGCATCGGCAACGAGCCGCACACGGGCAAAGGGCTTGTCGTCGAGGCTAACGCCCGGCTCGCCCTCGGGAAACAGATCCCATCGCGCACTGTGGCCGCGCTCGGCAGCCGCCATTGCCAGCAACTCCAAAAAGGCGCCCGCGCCCATCAGGATCTGCCGACCGAACGGGTCGGTGGCGGGCAACAGGCGTTGCGTGTCCAGGCGCAGCGTGATCTCGCCTTCCTGGCGCAGATCGGCCAGCCACGGCTGCAGGTTGTGCGGGTTCGGTGCCAGCAGCGCGTACGAGAGTACCCAGCGCCGGAGGTCTTTCTCGCCTGCCGGCCCTTGCCAGGCCGCAACCGCAGCGGTCGGTACTTCAGCGAGAGAGCAGCCGGTCAAGCCGGCCGCGCCGGCTGCTGCCACGATGCCGCCGCCGGCCAAGCGGATGAACTGACGTCTTTGCATGAGTGCCTCCCGGAGTTCAATGGGACGGACTATATAGTTCAACGTTAAACTAATTATTGATGTAGGTCAAACGTTTTCGGGGCGCGGACTTCAATGCCGAAGGCTGCGCAGGAAGCGGCTCCCGGGTTCTTGTGAATGACGGCTACAGTGTCTGGCTGTCGGGGACTTGCCGGTCGCAATCATCAGCTCCTGGCCGGGTCCGGCAGTTCAATGAGTGTGACATCGCGTCCGGTGAATGACCGGTTACCCGCAGATACCTTCCGGCCGACCCGATCGTCCGCATGTGGCGGCAGACCATCCCAAGCATGGGTTTGAACTTTACCAATCTTGATTGGGGTGGCATGGAATTGAGCGGGACAATTGCGCGTGCTCGGGCGGTCATTGTCAGGCGCGCTGTTGTGAGCCATTGGGACTGTCCGTAGCGCGGGGATACGTGCGATATGATCAGGTGAACTGGCTGGGAAAGCGCGCTCGAACAGCCTCCCGGAGGGGTGATCATGATGAAACGCTGCTGGAACTACCTGATCGGGATCGGGGTCGACGGGCAAACGCCCGCGACCGAGACGCGGCAGATCGTGTTCCTGAACGCCATTGTGCTGCTGGTGCTCATCCTCGTCGCCCAGAACCTGGGGCTCGGGTTGATCTATCGGGTGCCGCCGATGCTGATGCTGCTGTTTGTGGCGCATGGGCTGTTCATCGGCGTTGTTCTGCTGTTGAACAAGCTCAAGCGCTACCTGCTGGCCAGGGTCTGGTTTGCTGTATTCGCAACCACGTTCCTGAGCAGCTATCAGGTACTCATGGGCACGGAGTCGCGCTGGGACGTGTTCCTCGTCGTCTGCGTGTTCCTGCAGTGTCTGACGTTTCCGGCGGCGCAACACCGCTGGATGTATGCGGTGATGGCCTACACGGGCATCTGTTTTTTCGGTGTCGACTTTGCCTTCCAGGTGCCGCCGAAGGGCCTCATGCAGGATCTGCCAGCCGATTACTGGGTCATTGAAATGGCTGGCAACCTGGTGGGCTTCCTGTTTTGCGGTATCGCCATGGGGAGTGTGGCTTTCCAGGTGATCAACCGGGCCGAACGCAATCTGGCCATCGAGCGCGACCGCTCGGAGCGCCTGCTGACGAACATTCTTCCCGTTCCCATTGCGGAGCGACTCAAGCACAGCCAGGACCTCATCGCCGACGACTTTGACGAAACAACGGTTCTGTTCGCGGATATCGTCGGCTTTACCCGATACACCGAAACCGTCAGCCCGAAACAGTTGATAGCACTGCTGAATTCCGTTTTCACCAAGTTCGACGACCTCAGTCAAAAATATCGGGCCGAGAAAATCAAAACCATCGGCGACGCCTACATGGCGGTTGCGGGCGTGCCCATCCGAAGCCCGCGCCATGCCGAACAGATGGCTGAATTGGCGCTGGAAATGCAGCAGGTCATCGAGCGGCATAACCTCGAAACGGGGCAGTCGTTGCAGATCAGGATAGGCCTCCATTCGGGGCCGGTGATTGCCGGGGTGATCGGCAAGCGGAAGTTCGCCTACGACCTGTGGGGAGACACCGTGAACACGGCCGCCAGGATGGAGTCGCATGGCGTACCTGGCGAAATACAGGTGACGTCGGCGACCCATGTGCTGCTCGAACCCAACTACCATTTCGAAGAGCGCGGGTTTGTCGACATCAAAAGCAAGGGGCCAATGCAGGTGTTTTTGCTGAAGGGCAAGCGGGGTCACCTCGACCCAGATCGGACATGAACCCAGGCCCAGCCAAATAGCGTGAGCACCAGGAGCGGATACGCACTCAAAGGCAGTGGCTTCGACAGCGGATCGAGTGCCGTGCCGCCATGGGTCTGCAGCGCAGTCACCGCGAACATCACCGATGCGATGGCCGCTGTCGCCCTGACGAAGATCGGCATCGCTGGCGATGTACTTGCGTTCAAGCAAAAACCGGCTGGACTGCGCACTCGCGCGCCAGGCGGCCCCGCAGCCTGGTGGCGGTGGAGGCTGCGTCCGCAACCGGATTCGCGAGGTCGCGTTGCGTGGAACGCCAGGGCGCCTAGCGCCCGTTGAACACCGGCTCGCGCTTGGCGACAAACGCCTTGGTCGCCTCACGGTGGTCTTCGGTCTGGCCGCAATGGATGTGGTGCGTGGCTTCCAGGTCGAGACAGTCATCTATCTCGCCGGCCATGGCGCGATTGAGGTTTTCCTTCATGTAACGGTAGGCGACCGTCGGCCCATTCGCCAGGCGCAGCGCGACCTCGCGGGTTTTCGCTGCCAGGTCCTCGGGCGCGCAGACCCAGTTGGCCAGGCCCAGGCGCAACGCTTCATCCGGACTCACACGATCGGAGAGGAAGTAAAGCTCGCGTGCCTTGGCCGAACCCACCAGTTGCGTGAGGAAAAAGCTGCCGCCGTAGTCGCCGGAAAAGCCGACGCGCGCGAAGGCGGTAGTCAGGATGGCGTTGCTGGCCATGATGCGCAGGTCACACGCGAGCGCCAGCGAAAAGCCGGCGCCGGCGGCCGCGCCCGGCAGCGCCGCGATGGTCGGCTTGGGCATCTTGTAGAGCTTGCCGGCGGTGGCGCGCTGGTTCACCCGCTGGCGGTGAATCGCTTCGTCGATGGTGATGTTGCCCACGGTGCCGTCGCCGCGCGCGGCCATGCCCTTGACATCGCCGCCGGCACAAAAGCCCTTGCCGGCGCCGGTCAGCACGATGCACTTGACCGCCGGGTCGAGCTCGGCGGCTGCGAGTTGTTGCGAGAGCGCCTCGATCATCGGGCGCGTCAGCGCATTGCGCGCCTCGGGGCGGTTCATGGTGAGGGTCAGCACGCCCGCGTCAAGCTTGGCCTGCAGGTCCGGCGTGCCGGTGTCAATGGTGTCCATGTTCGTCCCCGTTGTGTGTTGCTTGTGGTGTCGCTCTGCATTCTAGCTGTCGGGTCGAGAGGGCGGATCTGCCGGTTTGGACGAAGCGTGATGAAATCCGGTGGAAGCATGGTCGGACCGTCGCTTGAGGTTGACACACGGGCCTCAGCTTGTTACCTTTATACGTTCGATATACCAATATACGTACAACAGGCGCCAAAGGAGATCGGCATGAAATGCACGTTGGGCCCGCTTCGCACTTTCATGCTTGCAACTTTCATCGCGGCACTGATGGCCTGGCCCGCGCACGCGCAGTCGCTCTCGAACCGGCCGATCCGCCTGATCACGCCTTACTCCACCGGCGGCCCGGTGGACGTGTCGGCGCGCATCCTGGTCGAGGCCATCAGTCCGATCCTGGGCGTGCCGGTGGTGGTCGAGAACCGGCCGGGCGCGGGTGGCAAGATCGCGGCGGAGGCGCTGGCGCGCGCCGAGCCCGACGGCCACACCCTGATGTACGGCGGCAATACGCAATTCGTGATGCTGCCCTTGCTGGACCGTGGCTTCAATTTCAAGCCCTTCGAAGACTTCCGCATGGTCTCGATCTATTCCAAGTACGACATCATCTTCATGACCGGCGCGTCCACCGGCATCAAGACCATGAAGGAGTTGCTTAGCCGGATGCAGAACCCCAACGAGGACGTGATCTTCGCCTCGATCTCGCAACCGGAACTGACGCCGACCGGGCTTGCCTACCTGGTGTTCTCCAACATGTACAAGGGCCGGGCGCGCGCCATCAACTATCCTGGCCAGGCGCCCGGCATGCTCGACCTGCTGGCCGGTCGTGTGACCTTCGCGGCCTACCTGATGACCGGCAGCCTGCAGCACATGCAAAGCGGAAAGCTGGTCGGCTTGGCGGTGGCCTCGCCCGAGCGACTCGCGCAGTTGCCGGAGGTGCCGACCATGGCGGAAGCCGGATTTCCGGAATTCATGACCGCCAACAACTGGATTCCATGGATCGCGGTGGCGGCGCCCGGCAAGACGCCGGATGCGATCGTGAACACCATCAACCGCGCCATCGTGCAGGCGACGCAAGCCGAGGCCTTCAAGGCGAAGTTCGCCGCCACCGGCCTGCGCCTGCAGGCGACCGGCACCGCCGCGCAGGACCAGACCGCGTGGCATGCTGAATTCGAGCGCCTGGGTGCCACGCTCAAGCGCTTCAATATCAGCCTGCCGGACGAGAAAAAATGATGCAACTGCATGCCGCAACAGGCGTGCGTTGAAGCGACACTGACGCTTGCGCGATGAATTTCGAACTCGATCCCGAACAGGCCCTGCTGCGCGAAAGCGCAGAGCGTTGGGTCGCCGACCATGCCGGAACCGCGACGCTCGCGGGCTTGGGCGCACGCTGGAAAGAGATGGCCGGGTTCGGCTGGCTGGCGATGACCTTGCCGGACGCAGCCACCGGCGAGGCGCCCGCGTGCGGCCTGGCGGAAGCCTGCGTGCTGACCCAGGCGTTGGGCGCCGGGCCCTTGCCCGACCCCTTCATTCCCGCCATTCTCGAAGCCGCCGCCTTGCTGGTGCACGGCAGCGACGTGCAACGCAAGCGCTGGCTGCCCGGCATCGCCGACGGCAGTGCGCTGGTGGTGCCGGCGTTTGCCGAGCCGGGTGCACCCGCCGAGCCGGCCACGCGCGCTACGCGCACCGCCAATGGCTGGTGCCTCACCGGGCGGAAGCGTCCGGTGCCGTTCGGTGAGCGGGCCGCCGCCTGGCTTGTCAGCGCGCGCGGCGAGGCGGGCGAATTCCTGCTCTTCATCGTGCCGCGTGGCAGCGTCGGCGTTGCCGTCAAGGGGTTTGCCGCGATCGACGGCGGAGAGGCCGCCACGCTTGGCTTCGCAGGCATCGAAGTCGATTCAGCGGCGCTGATTGCCGGCGCCACCCGCCTGCAGTACGACCACGTGCGCGAGTGCGCGGCGCTGGCGGCGTGCGCGGAGTCGGTCGGCGCGATCGAGTCGTTGCTCAAGGCCACTATCGAATACACCCGCACGCGGGTGCAGTTCGGCAAGCCTCTCAGCGCCAACCAGGTGCTGCGCCATCGCATGGCCGACATGGCCATCGCTTTCCAGGAGTCGCGCGCGGTCACGTGGAGGGCGGTTGACGAGGTGGCTGCCCTGCCCGCGACGGCCGCGGTCGAGCGCGCGCGCATTGTCGCGGCCACGCGCGCCAAGGTGGCGGCTTCTGCGCGCAAGGTCGCCGAAGAGGCGATCCAGCTGCATGGCGGCATGGGCGTCACCGAGGAGCTCAACATCGGTCGTTATCTGCGCCGTCAGATTGCGCTGGACGCGCTCTACGGCAGCGCCGAAGCGCACCTGCGCCGCCTGGCCTGTCTGCCCGTTGCCGGCGCCAGCGAAGGCAGCGACCCCCTGGCCGCTCATGCGGGGTTTCGCGCCGAAGTGCGCGCGTTTCTCGCCACGCAACTCACCGTGGAGATGGTGCGCGCGTCGCAACTCGGCACTTCGGTGATCGCCGATCCGGATATCGGCCTGGAGTGGCATCGCCGTCTCCACCGGCGTGGCTGGGTCGCTCCTGCCTGGCCGGCACAGTACGGTGGACCCGGCTGGAGCCTGGAACAGCGCTGGATCTTCGAGACCGAATGCACGGCGGCGGGAGCGCCGACCTTGTCGCCCCTGGGCCTGCGCATGGCCGGCCCGGTCATCATGCGCTTCGGCACAGCGGAGCAGAAGGCGCACTACCTGCCGCGCATGCTGGCCGGTGACGACTATTGGTGCCAGGGGTATTCCGAGCCGGGCTCAGGTTCCGATCTGGCGTCGCTGGCCACCCGCGCGGTGCGCGACGGCGACCACTACGTGATCAACGGCACCAAGATCTGGACTACCCACGCGCATTTCGCCAACCGCATGTTTGCCCTGGTGCGCACCGGCGAGCCCACCGTCAAGAAGCACGAGGGCATCAGCTTCCTCCTGATCGACATGACCACGCCGGGCATCACCGTGCGCCCGATCCGTGGCATCGCCGGCGATCACGAGGTCAACCAGGTGTTCTTCGACGACGTGCGGGTGCCGGTTGCGTGCCGGCTGGGCGAGGAAGGGCAGGGCTGGACCATCGCCAAATACCTGCTCGAATTCGAACGCGGTGGCACCATGGCAGGCGGGCGCACGCGCGCGGCGCTGGGCCGCGTGCGGCGTCTGATCGATGGTGGCGCCGGCGGTACGCCGCGTACCCTGCAGCCTGACGACGCGCTTGCGATCGCCGCTGTGGAGGCCGACTTGCTTGCCCTCGAGGCCACCGAGCTGCGCGTCATGTCCACGCTCGCGGTGGGCCAGAACCCAGGGAGCGTGTCTTCTCTCCTGAAGTTGCGCTGGGGCGAGATGCACCAGGCGGTCACGCGCCTGGGGTTGCGCCTGATGGACGCCGACGCGCTGGCCTGGGAGCCACAACGTCCGCTGCATCGGCACGGCGCGGACGCGGTGCTCGATGACGCTGCGCGCCCGATCGTGCCCGGCTATCTGAGCGCACGTGCCTTCACCATATTCGGCGGCACCTCCGAAATTCAGCGCGAAATCATCGCCCGCGAATGGGTGGGATAGCGCAGGCGTCCCGCAGCGAACAGATGTTCAACCGATATCGAGGGAGATGCGAATGAAATCCGCAACAAAGTTTTTTCCAAGAGTGCTCATGGCAGTGATGCTCGCCACCGCTTTGGGCGCAGTGGCGCATGCGCAGTCGCTCTCGAACCGGCCGATCCGCCTGATCCTGCCCTACACCCCCGGCGGTCCGGTGGACCTTTCGGCGCGCGTTCTGGTCGACGCCATCGCGCCGATCCTCGGCGTGCCGGTGGTGGTCGAGAACCGGCCCGGCGCCAATGGCAAGATCGCAGCCGAGGCGGTGGCGCGCGCCGAGCCCGACGGCCACACCCTGATGTACGGCGGCAGCACGCAGTACGTGATGCTGCCCCTCTTGGACAAGAGCGTGAACTTCAGGCCGTTCGAGGATTTCCGCATGGTGTCGATCTACACCAAGTACGACATCGTCTTCATGGCCGGTGCGTCCACCGGCATCAAGACCATGAAGGAGTTGCTCGCGAAGATGCAGGACCCGAAAGAGGACGTGATCTACGCCTCGATCGCGCAGCCGCAGATGACGCCGACCGGCCTGGCCTTCCTGGTGTTTTCCAAGATGTACAACGGCAACGCGCGCGTGATCAGCTATCCGGGCCAGGCGCCCGGCACGCTCGATCTCCTGGCCGGGCGCGTGACCTTCGCGACCTACACCCTGACCGGCAGCCTGCAGCACATCCAGAACGGCAAGCTCAACGCGCTGGCGGTGGCGTCGCCCACCCGCATCGCGCAGCTGCCGGATGTGCCGACCATGGCCGAGGCGGGTTTTCCGGAATTCATGACCGCCAACAACTGGTTGCCGTGGATTGCCGTCGCCGCGCCGGCGCGCACGCCGGACGCGATCGTGAACACCATCAATCGCGCCATCGTGCAGGCCACCGCCACCGAAGCGTTCAAGGCCAAGTTCGCACCCACCGGCCTGCTGCTGCAGGCGACCAGTACCGCTGCGCAGGATCAGGCCGCATGGCGCGCCGAATACGATCGACTGGCCGCAACCCTCAAGCGCTTCGACATCAGCATGCCGGATGAGAAGAAACCGTAATTCCGGCATGCCAACCAACATCAACGGAGAACGCAGGCGATGAGCGTAGATTTCACCCCCGAGCAGCAGCAGATACGCGACAGCGTGACCAAACTCTGTGCCGAATTCGGCGACCAGTACTGGCTGGAACGCGATTCCGACGGCCGCTTTCCCGAGGAATTCTGCAAGGCCATCGCCGACCATGGCTACATGGGCATCGCCATGCCGGTCGAGTACGGCGGCGCCGGCCTGGGCATCACCGAGGCGGCGCTCCTGATGCAGGCGATCTCGCAATCCGGCGCCGGCAACGGCGGCGTGTCGTCGATCAGCATCGGCATCTTCGGCCTGAATCCGGTGGTGCGCTTCGGCACCGAGGAGCAGAAGCGGCGCATGTTGCCGCCGGTGATCAAGCGTGAGGATATCGCCTGTTTCGGCGTGACCGAGCCCAACACCGGGCTCGATACCACCCGGCTCAAAACGCGGGCGGTGCGCCGTGGCGACCGCTATGTGGTGCACGGCCAGAAGACCTGGATATCCACCGCGCAGGTGGCCAACAAGATCCTCTTGATCGCCCGCACCACCGAAGAGGGCGGGTCGACCAAGCCGATCGACGGGCTGTCGCTCTTCTATACCGACCTTGACCGGTCCAAGGTGGAGATACGCGCGATCGACAAGATGGGCCGCAAGTGCGTCGACTCCAACCAGGTGTTCATCGATGGCCTGGAAATACCGGTCGAGGACCGCATCGGCGAGGAAGGGCGCGGCTTTCGCTACCTGCTGCACGGCATCAACCCCGAGCGCATCCTGATCGCCGCCGGACTGGTGGGCCTGGGCCGGGTCGCACTCGAAAAGGCGACGCGCTATGCCAAGGAGCGCGTGGTGTTCGACCGCCCGATCGGCATGAATCAGGCGATCCAGCATCCACTGGCGCACAGCTGGGCCGAGCTTGAGGCGGCCAACCTCATGACCTTTCGTGCCGCCCAGCTCTACGACCGCGGCGAGGAGTGTGGCGCCATGGCTAATGCCGCCAAGTACCTGGCCGGGGAAGCGACCTTCAATGCTTGCAACAACGCGATCCTGACCCACGGCGGCATGGGCTATGCCAAGCAATACCATGTCGAGCGCTATTTGCGCGAGGCATTGATCCATCGCCTGGCGCCGATCACCCCGCACCTGATCCTCTGCTACATCGCCGAGCGGGTGCTGGGCTTGCCGAAATCGTATTGATTGTCTGGTCTTGTTGCGGAGGCTGTGTGCTGAATAAATGGTTTGAGTCGCTGCGCGGGGCCGCCGCAGGATCTGTGCGCCGCACGGGACATGCGCAATGAGCGGACCGCTCGAAGGCGTGCGCATCATCGATCTGTCCAACATGCTGATGGCGCCCTACGCCACGCAGATACTGGGCGACATGGGGGCGGATGTGATCAAGGTCGAGCCGCCCGATGGCGATCCGATCCGCGGCATCGGGCCGATGCGCCATGCGGGCATGGGGGCGATTTTCCTCAATGCCAACCGCAGCAAGCGCAGCGTCGTGCTCGACCTGAAGCAAGCGGCCGGCCTGGCCGTGCTGGCCGACCTGCTCAAGGGCGCCGACGTGCTGGTCACCAATGTGCGGCCGCGGGCGATGCAGCGCCTGGGGCTTGGTTATGCAGAGGTGTGCGCCATCAACCCGCGCATCATCTACACCAGCCTGTTCGGCTTCGACCAGAGCGGCCCTTATGCCGCCAAGCCGGCCTTCGACGACCTGATCCAGGGCGCGGTGTCGGTGCCCTGGCTTACTCACATGGCCGACGGCAGCGAACCGCGCTACGCACCCAATGCCATGGTCGATCGCGGGGTCGCCTTGTGGGCGGTGGGCCAGGTGACGGCGGCGCTGTTCCGCCAGGCGAAGAGCGGCCGCGGCCAGAAAATCGAGATACCGATGTTCGAGATGATGACCAGCTTCGTTTTGGGCGACCATCTGCAGGGACATACCTTCGAGCCGCCGATCGGCCCCATGGGTTACGCGCGCATGCTCAATCCGGACCGCCGCCCGTGCCGCACCAGCGATGGCTTCGTTTGCGCCATGATCTATACCGACCGGCACTGGCGCTCTTTTTTCCGCGAACTGGGCCGCGAAGAGGAATTCCTGCGCGATCCGCGCTACAAGACCATGACCAGCCGCACCGAAAACATCGCCGACCTGTACCGCGAACTGGCCCTGCTGCTGCTGACGCGCAGCACCGCCGAATGGCTGGCCCTGTTCGAGCGTGCCGATGTGCCGGCGATGCCCCTCAACACGCCGGATTCGCTGGTGGCCGACGCGCATTTGCAGGCCACCGGCTTTTTCAGTTTCGCCGATCATCCGAGCGAAGGCCGTCTGCGCCACATGGCTTATCCCAGCACCTGGTCGGACACGCAACCGGCGGCAACCCGCCATGTGCCGCGGCTGGGCGAGCATAGTTCCGAGGTGCTGCGCGAAATCGGTTATGCGGAAGATAAAATCGCGAGCTTGATCCAAGGCGGCGTGACCGCGACAGCGCCCGGCAATGCCGGGCAACCACAAGTCTGAAACCGGAGGAGGACGCATCATGGCAGGCATGTACTACGAGGAATTCAAGGTGGGCATGGAATTCAAGCATCCACTGACGCGCACGGTGACTGAGATGGACAACATCATGTTCTGCGCCATGACCCACAACCCGCAACCGCTGCACCTGGACGAGGAATTTTCCAAGAAGACCGAATACGGCCAGCGCATCGTCAACAGTTTGTTCACCCTGGGCCTGGTGATCGGCGTGACCGTGGCCGACACCACCCTGGGCACCACCCTGGGCAACCTGGGCATGACCGACATCCGCTTTGTCAACCCGGTGTTTCATGGCGACACCATTCATGTGGTGACCCGCATCAAGGACATGCGCGAGAGCAAGTCGCGGCCCAATGCGGGGCTGGTGGTGTTCGAGCATTTCGGCTTCAACCAGCGTGATAAAGAGATCGCCTACGTGGTGCGCACCGGCATGATGATGAAGAGGCCGGCATGATCATCCGCTCCTGGCTGTTTGTTCCCGGCGACAGCGAACGCAAGCTGGCAAAGGGGCGTGACAACCCGGCCGATGCATTGATCCTCGACCTGGAGGATTCGGTCGCGGACGACCGCCAGCAAATCGCGCGCGAGATGACCTGCGCCTATCTGAAGTCGCGGCCGGATCGCAAGCGCCAGAAGCTCTGGGTGCGCATCAATCCGCTCGACAATCCCTTGTCGCTGCCGGACCTGGCGGCGGTGATGCCCGGCGCGCCCGACGGCATCTGCCTGCCCAAGGTGTATTCGGCCAAGGATGTGGCCACCCTTCACAACTACCTGTCGGCGCTCGAGGCGCGCGAGGGCTTGGCCCCGGGCAGCACCAGGATCCTCTGCGTTGCCACCGAAACGGCGGCTTCGCTCCTGACCTTCCACACCTACCTGGAGGGCGTGTCGGACCGGCTGGTGGCGATGACCTGGGGCGGCGAGGACCTGGCGGCGGCGCTCGGCGCCAGCGACAACCGCAACCCGGCCACCGGCGAATACGACGATCCCTACCTGATGGCGAAATCGCTGTGCCTGGCCACCGCGCGCGCCATCAACGCCCAGCCGGTCGGCGTGGTCTACGTCAACTTCCGCGATTTGGCCGGGCTCGAAGCCGATTGCCTGCGCGACCGCCGTGCCGGCTTCATCGGCAAGATTGCGATCCATCCGGACCAGGCGGCGGTGATCAACCGCGCCTTCACGCCCTCGGATGCGGAAGTGGCTTTTGCGCGCCGTGTGGTGGACATCTTCGAGAAGAATCCGGGCCTGGGCACCGTGGGGCTGGACGGCAAGATGCTCGACATGCCGCACCTGAAGCAGGCGCGCAACCTGCTTTCGTTGATGGAAGAGATCAATGCGCTCGGGTAGGCGACACGCACAACTGCCGTTCCGGCGGCGCATCATGCCGCGCCCATGAGAGCTCCCGTCCGGCCGCCCGAAGGGAGTTCTCATCCTCCCTCGGGGAGGATGTCACGCAGTGACGGGAGGGTAATCGAATGACCGGCGCACTGGACGGCATTCGCGTGGTCGACATGTCGACCGTGGTGATGGGGCCCTGGGCCTCGCAGATGCTGGGCGACATGGGCGCCGATGTGATCAAGGTCGAAACGCCCGGCGGCGACATCGCGCGCGGCATGGGGCCTTATCGCAACGCCGGCATGGCGGCGGTCTACCTTTCGATAAACCGCAACAAGCGCAGCGTGGTGCTCGACCTCACCACCGATGCCGGGCGCGAAGCATTGTTCCGTGTCGTCGGCACGGCGGATGTGTTCCTGCACAACATGCGCCCGCGCATTGCCGAGAAATTCGGCGTCGATTATGAAAAATTCGCAGCCCGGCAGCCCGGCCTGATCTATTGCGCGGCCTATGGTTTTCGGCGCGACGGGCCGCTGGCGGACAAGCCCGCCTACGACGACATCATCCAGGCCGCCAGCGGCATCGCCGACCTGCAGTCGGTCACCTCCGACCAGCCGCGCTTCGTGCCCACCATCATGGCCGACAAGACCACCGCCTACAACGTGGCGCTGGCGATCCTGGCGGCGCTGGTCAAGCGCGGGCGCGGCGGGCAGGGCCAGGCGATCGAAGTGCCGATGTTCGAGACCCTGGTCGATTTCGTGATGGTCGAGCACCTGTACGGCGCCTGCTTCGACCCGCCCATCGGCAGCATGGGTTATTCACGCATCCTCAATGCCCAGCGCAAGCCCTACGCGACCAAGGACGGCTATCTGGCCGTGCTGCCCTATACCAACGAGAACTGGCGGGCGTTTTTCCGCATCGCGGGGCGCGAGGAGTTGGCGGACGATCCCAGCTTCGCCAGCTTCGAGTCACGCGTCCGGGAGGCGCCGAAGGTCTATGCAATCCTGGCCGAAATTGTCGCCACGCGCACCACAGCCGAGTGGCAGCGCGACCTCGACGCCGCGCAGATTCCGGTGATGGCCGTCAATTCCAAGGAAAGCCTGCTGGATAACGAGCAACTCAACGCCACCGGCTTCTGGCGCATGGTCGACCATCCCACCGAGGGCCGACTGCGCATCACCGACCCGCCAGTGCGCTTCAGCGCCACGCCCTCGTCGGTGCGCCTGCCGGCACCGCGACTGGGCGAGCACAGCGCGCAGATACTGGCCGAGGCCGGCTATGCGGCAGCCGAAATCGAAGAACTGATGAGAACCGCCGTCAGCCATCAACCCGCGCCCTGAGCTTGCAGGGGGCGCAAGCCAATCGTGCCATTGCAACAGGAAAAGGAGAATTGCAAATGAAAAATCCCATGAACCTCGAAGGCCACAACATCATCGTCACCGGTGCCGGCCAGGGCATCGGCGAAGCAGTGGCGCGACTGGTCGTCGATCTCGGCGGCAGGGTGATTGTGGTCGACATGCAGGCCGACAAGGTGAACGTGCTTGCCGAGAGCCTCGGCGCCGCAAACGCGGAAGCGCATGTCGGTTCGGTTGCGGACGTGAATTTCGTGCAGGAGATGGTCGGGCGCGTGGTGCAGAAGCACGGCGCGATCCACGGCCTGGTCAACAACGCCGGCATCGTGCGTGCCGCGATGATCAACAAGATGTCGGCCGCCACCTGGCAGCAGGTGATCGATGTCAACCTTTCAGGCGTGTTCTATTGCCTGCAGGCGGTGGGACGCCACATGTACGAGCGAGCCGAGGCGGGCGATACCAGCCCGGCTTCGATCGTCAACATCTCATCGGACGCCGGTCGCCGCGGCACCATCGGGCAGATCAACTATGGCGCCGCTAAATCCGGGGTGCTGGGCATCACCATGAGCGCGGCGCGCGAGTGGGCGGCCAAGAGCATTCGCGTCAACTCGATCTGCTTCGGCGTGGTTGAAACACCGATGACCGAAACCATCCGCTCGGAGAAATTCCGCGACCGCATCCTGGCGCAGGTGCCGATGGGGCGCTTCTCGAACCCCGAGGAGGTCTCGCAGCCGGTGTGCTTCTTGTTGTCGCCGGCTGCCAGCTACATCACCGGCCAGCATTTGTCGGTCAATGGCGGCTACACCATCGGGGTATAGCGGCGCTAAGCATTCAAGCGCCTAGCTGACGGGTGAGGCCAGGATCGCGATCGTCATCCTTGCAAATTGAACGATAGGCTTTCAATATCCAAGGATAAACAGGGGCAACGAAGGCCGCGCCTCCGGCTGGCGACTCGGGTCGGGATTCGCTTCCACCGGGACTTGCCGATGCCTCTGCGCTTGCTGTGCCGCCGCTGCCGCCTGCCTCGGCATTGGCCCAGGCAACGTGGCGATGCGTGGTGGCCAGGTGGATACCGCTTTATTGTGTCCAGTCAATCAATTGCGATTGATTGCCATCCGAGATTCCAACATGGTCAAGCCGCGGCCTGCTCCAGCCATACAAGCAGTCGAAGCCATTTCGTCGCGCATTCTGGTTATTCGCGCACAAAAAGTGATGCTAGATGCCGATCTGGCTGATCTCTATGGCGTGCCGACCAAGGCCCTGAACCAGGCGGTCAAGCGCAATGCAAAGCGCTTTCCTGAAGACTTCATGTTTCAACTGACCGCGGCTGAAAAAGCAGAGGTGGTCACAAATTGTGACCGCCTCGCAAAACTGAAATTCTCCAAGTCGCGGCCATTTGCGTTTAAGGAGCATGGCGCCATACAGGCCGCCAATGTCCTGGCTTCAACACAAGCCGTGGAAATGGGCGTGTATGTGGTGCGCGCCTTTGTGCGCCTGCGCGAGGTTCTCGCTTCAAACCGGGAATTGGCAATCCGATTGGATGGGCTCGAGCAGTCAACCGAAGCCCTGGCGGCCCGGCACGATACCTTCGCGCACAATACCCGCGTGAAGTTGAAACAACTGTTTGCTGCAATCCGTGACTTGATGACGCCGCCAGAGCCTCCGCCGAAAAGGCCGATCGGGTTTGTGACGCCAGAAGAAAAATAAGTCTGTGCTGCAGTACACGATGCCGCTCGCGGCCACTGTCGGCGCGCGCAAGGGGTGGCCGGTAGCACGCCTGCGCGGTCGTCGCTAGCGCACCCGCAGGTCGACCACGAAAGTCACCAGTTGCGGATAGGCGGTCAGCAATGCGACAGTCACCACGTCGGCCAGGAGAAACGGCCAGATGCCGCGAAACACGTCACCCAGGGGTATGTCCGGCCGCACGCCGTTGACCACGAAGGCCGACAGGCCCACCGGCGGGGTCAGGAGGCCGATGCCGCACAGCTTGACCACGATGATGCCGAACCAGATCGGGTCGTAACCCAGGCTCTCGATCACCGGGAAGAAGATCGGCAGGGTGAGCAGCATCATGCCGATGGCGTCCATGAAGCAGCCCAGTACCAGGTAGATGGCGTAGATCGCCAGCAGGATCAGCAAGGGGTGCAGCTT
>JBEIFV010000060.1:0-31890 GCA_040382235.1 Burkholderiales bacterium | reverse complement strand
GCTCGTGCCCGGCTGCGTTTCCGGCCGCCCTTAACCGCTGCAACATTGTTGAACAAACATGCGCCTCACGTTCAAGCGCCGGCTGACGTAATGATGGTGGGGAGGGCGCACTGGCGCCCATGGCCCGCACATTACAAACATCGAAACGGGAAACGCATGTTGAACAAGAATCGCCGCCTGCCCCGACTGGCGCCGCTGGCGCTCGCTTGCGCCACGCTGGGCGGCAACGCAGAGGCACAAAACTACGCCCCCTGGCTTACCCAGATCGGGCTCAATGGCAACATCGCGTCGGCCGCCAACTGGGGCCGTGACCAACTGATCGGCGTCATCGACACCGGCATTTCAGTGAATCATCGCCAGTTCGCGCCAGGCCAGGTATCGGCCGCACAGTCGGCATGCGCCGCGCTCACTTTCCGCTGCAGCAATGGCGTCGTCGACGACAACGGCCACGGCACCGCGGTGGCATCGATCGCCGCCGGCAACACGCGGTGGGGGTCGACCAACTCCCAGGGCGGCTACAAAACCGTGGCCAACAGCTTCATCGGGGTCGCGCCCAACGCCAACATCGTCGCTGAAAAAGTGCTCAACGCGAGCGGCAGCGGCTACTCGACCGATGTCGCCAACGGCATCATTCGTGCCGCCAACGCCGGGGCGACGGTGATCAACCTGTCGCTCACGTTCATGAATTCGGCCGACATCGCCAATGCCGTCAACTATGCCGCCGGCAAGGGCGCATTCATCGTCTGGGCCGGCGGCAACTCGGCGGCCAATCTGCTCAATGGCGCGGCCACTGCCGGCTGGAACCAGAACGCCATCAACCGCCTGGTGTTTGCCGGCTCGGTCAATGCGGCCAACCAGCTTTCGTCGTTCAGCAACAAGCCGGGCAGTGGCGCCCTGGTCGCCACCGGCACTGGCGCACGCACCAACTACACCAGCCGCTGGCTGGTGGCGCCGGGCGAAAGCATCATCGCGCCGGCGGTGCAATACGGCGGCAACGCCTATATGTACTGGTCGGGCACTTCGATGGCGGCGCCGGTGCTCAGCGGTTCGCTGGCACTGCTGCAGTCGGCATGGCCGATCCTGCGTACCCGGGGCACGGCAGCCAACCTGTTGCTGGCGACCGCCACCGACCTCGGCGCCAAGGGCGTGGATGCGACCTATGGCAGCGGCATGATCAATCTCGCCACTGCGTTCCAGCCCTATGGCACGCTGGCGATCACCGCCGCCAACGGCCGCACCTATGCGGTACCAACGATCACCGGTTCGCTGATCAGCAGCGGCAGCTTCGGCAGCCTGGCATCGATCAAGGCCAGGCTCGCCGCCTACACCGCGTTCGACACCTACCAGCGCAATTTCACGGTCAACCTGGCTGGCCTGATCGCCTCACCGGGCGGGCGCGCCACACTCAACCCCTTGCCGACCAACAGCAACACCGGCCCCACCCGGATCAAGCTGGCCGATGGCGCGCAACTGGCCTACGCGCTGGATGCGCCGCCGCTGGCGGCCGCCGGGCAAGACAGCGCCAGCGGCATGGCCAGCCAGACGCAACCCGAGGGCCGGCGCAACGGCTACATGATGTTCACCGACCGCGGCGGTACCAGCATGGCGATGGGCTACGGCGCGCCGCTGCACTATGCCTATGCGATGTCGCTCTACGGCGACGACGACATGGCGCGCGCCGCCAACAGTCTGGCCGTCAGCGGCCTGTCAGGACTGGCGCGCGGCGGCGCGATGATGGCCTGGGGCGCCCAACTCGATGACGACACCCGCGTCGCGTTTTCGTACAGCGGCGCGACGCCGACGAGCGCATTCAACCCGCTGCAGTTCGTGCAGGCGTGGTCCGCTACGGACGCGACCACCGTTTCGGTTGGCATTTCACACCGGGTCAGCGCCGACTTTACCGCCGGCGCCACCGTGAGCACGCTCGAAGAGCGACATGGCATGCTCGGCAGCACCTACGATCCGCATTCGCTGATGAGCCTGGGCAATCGCAACCGCAGCACCGCCTTTGGCTTGTCAGGTGGCTTGAAGTTGAGCACGGATACGCTGTTGATGGCCGAGGCGCAATGGGCCAGCACCCGTGACAGCGAGGGCAGTGGCCTGCTGACCGGGGTCACCGGCGTACGCTCGCGTGCCGCCGGCCTGACCCTGACCAGTCGCCACCTGTGGCGCGACGATGACCGCCTCTCGGCATCGATGCGACAGCCGATGCGGGTGGTCGCCGGCCAGGCCGGTGTGCTCACCTCGTCGGTCGATTCGCAGGGCTTGCCGGTACAGCATACCGAGTGGACCAGCGTGGTGCCGGACGGCCGCGAGATCGATTATCGACTGGCCTATGACACGGCAGTTGGCCGCGACCGGTCGCTGTCCTTGCAATTGACGGTCAAGCGTGACCATCTCAACCTCGCGGGCAACCATGAGGCTGCCGCCGGCATCATGTGGCGCGCCAAGTTCTGAGTCGACTCTCGCCAAGGCACCCCGCCCGCCTGCGCCATCGCGGCGCGCAGGCGCGCGGTGCTCACAGCCCGCGCAACAGTTGCGCCGTCTCGTAAAGCGGCAAACCCATGACCCCCGAATAGCTGCCGGCCAGGTGGCTGGCGAACACCGCCGCCCCGCCCTGGATGGCATACCCGCCGGCCTTGTCGAGCGGCTCGCCGCTGGCCACATAGGCGGCGATCTCGGCGCCGGCAAGGCGGCGAAAGCTGACCTTCGACACCGATAGCGCGACCCGCTCACGCCTGCCTGCCACCACTGCGACGGCGGTGAGCACGCGATGGGTGCGCCCGGAAAGCAGCCGCAGCATGCGCCCTGCGGTGGCCGCCGGATCGGCACTGTCGGCCGGCTTGCCGAGAATTTCCCGGCCGATGCAGACGGTGGTATCGGCGCCCAGCACCGGGTATGGCGGCAAGCCGCGCGCGCGCATCGCCGCGACGCCGGCGCGCGCCTTGGCCGCGGCCAGACGCTTGACGTAGGTGGCCGGCGCTTCCCGTCCGTGCACGCTTTCGTCGACCCCGAATTCCCCCAGGCGCAGCACCTCGAAGGAAACGCCGATCAGCGGCAACAATTCGGCACGGCGCGGGCTGGCCGATGCCAGATAGATCAGCGGGGCAAGCGACGTCTTCATTGTCACTCCCGATGATACGGATGGCCGCGCGCCACACTGACCGCGCGGTACAGTGCCTCGGCCAGGATCACCCGTACCAGCGCGTGCGGCAGGGTCAGGCTGGAGAGCCGCAGCAGGGTCGACGCGCGAGACTTGACGCTGGCGTGCAGGCCGTCCGGCCCGCCAATGGCAAACGCGATATCGCCGCCGGCACGCTGCCAGCGGCCATAGTGTTCAGCCAGGGCCTGGGTATCGGTGTCGCGGCCGTGCTCGTCGAGCGCGACTACGGTGGCGCTGGCCGGCACGGCAGCCAGGATGCGCGCGCCTTCGGCGGCCATCATCTGCTGCGCCGTCTTGCCGCCGCTACGCGCCTCGGGCTTGATCTCCAGCAGTTCGATGCGCGCCTCTGGCGGCATGCGCCGCGCATATTCGGCAAAACCCTCGGCCACCCAGGCGGGCGGACGATTGCCGACTGCGATCACCAGCAGCTTCAGGGCGTCAGGCCCGCTTTTTGGCGGGCGCCTTGACGGGCTTCTTCGCGGCCGCTTTCGTCACCGCCGGCTTTTTCGCGGCAGGCTTCCTGACCGCCGCCGTTTTCACGGCAGGCTTCTTGACTACCGCCTTTTTGGCAGCGGGTTTCTTGAGCACCGTCTTTTTCGCGGCAGGCTTTTTCGCAGCCACCGCTTTTTTCACAGGCTTCGCCAAGCCGGCTTTTTTCACAACCGCCTTTTTCACTGCCACGGCTTGCGCCGACGCCTTGGCTGTCGCTTGCGCTGCTTTTGTCGCCGGCACGACGCGTTTCGCGGCGGTCTTGCGCGGTACTTTCGCGGGCGCCGCTACGACAGCAGCGGATGCGGCTTTGGACCTCGCCGCGGTCACCTTGGCAAGCGCCGCAACCGGCTTATTCACCGCCACTTTCCGCACCGCCGCCTTGGCTGCTTTCAACGCCTTGGTCGCGACCTTCCTGACCACGCCCCTGCCGCCGGCTTTGGCCGCTTTAGCAGCAACCGCCTTTGCCGCGACCGCGGCACGCACCTTCTTGACCAATGCCTCGGCTTCGAGGGCGGCCTTCTTTGCCGCCGCCGCCGCGGCCAGCTTGGCCTTCTCCGCCGCGGTCTGCACCATCACCCGCTTCTGGCCCCACAACTCCTCGAGGTTGTAGTACTGGCGCGCCACCGGCTGCATGATGTGCACGATCGCATCGACGCAATCGACCAGCACCCACTCACCGGTGCCGCCGCCCTCGACGCTGACGATGCGCCCACCGGCCGCCTTGACCTGGTCCACCACATGCATGGCCATCGCCTTGGTCTGGCGCGCCACGTCAGCGGTGGCGATGATCACGCGGTCGAATTCCTGCGAGCCCCCGGTGGTATCGAACACCATGATGTCGCGTGCCTTGATGTCATCTAAGGCTTCGACAATGATCGACTGCAGCTTGCGTATTTCCAATTTCACCTCTAATGGTATAGGCCGTGCTTGAGAATGTATTCATAGACCGCCGCCGGCAACAGGTAGCGTGCCGACACCCGCGTGCGCACCAGGGTGCGGATTTGCGAGGACGATATCTTGAGCGGCGTCATCTCGATCGAAAACACGCGTCCGGCCGGTTCGGCGAGCGCGCTGATGTCGTTGGTCAGGCGTTGCGTGACCATGGCGGCCAGCGCCGCCGGCAATTGCCCCAGGTCGAAGGGTTCGTTGGCGCGGCGGGCCACAGCCACATGCGCGAACTCGAACAGCTTTTGCCAGCGGCTCCAGGTCGGCAGGTTCAGGAACTGGTCGGAGCCCACAATCATCACCAGCGGACGCGATTCGCCGAATTCCTGGCGCATGCTGGCCAGTGTGTCGACGGTGTAGGTGGGCCCTGAAGTATTGGATTCACGCGCATCGACCTGGAAACGCGGGTTGGATGCAACCCCCAGGCGCACCATTTCGACGCGATGCTCGATCGGCGCAATCAGGCCGGAACGTTGCCAGGGTTTGCCGGCCGGTACCAGACGCACTTCGCCCAGTTTGAGCGAATCGGCGCATTCCTCGGCCAGCCGCAGGTGACCGAAATGAATCGGATCGAAGGTGCCGCCGAGAATGCCTAGCGCTTCGTTGTTGGCAGCCAATATGCCGGATCGGTTGGACGCATTGCGCCTGATTCTATCCGAGAACCCGCGGGCCACAGTGCGGACGCACACCGATCCGGGTCGCCGGCGAGTCCACGCCGTGGCGTCGTTCGCAGGCGGCGCTGCACAGGTCGAGCGCGCCGTCGGCGCTGCCGGCGCGCAGCAGGTCGCGCTTCACGCCGGTGCGCAGCACACCGTAGGCATCGAAGCTGTCCAGCATGGCGCAAAAAGGATCCCAGAAACCATCCGCATCGACCAGGCACACCGGCGTTTGCGCGAGGCCAACATCGTCCAGGGTGAGGATCTCGGTCAACTCGTCGAGCGTGCCGATGCCGCCCGGCAGAGCCACCACCGCATCGCATTCGAGAGCGATGCGCCGCTTGCGCTCGGCCAGCGTGGCTACGACATGAAATTCGCCAATGGCGACATTCGCCCCTTCGCGCTCGATCAGGGCTTGCAACATGAAGCCTTGCACGCTGCCGCCGGCGGCATGTGCGGCGCGCGCGGCGATGCCCATCAGGCCGCGGGCACCGCCGCCATACACCAGGCGAATGCCGCGTTCGCCGCAGCGGCGCCCGAAATCGGCGGCCAACTGCAGGGTAGCCGGCGGCAAGGCGGCGGACGACGAACAATAGAGGCCAACCGCGCGCAGGGCGCTGCGCGCGCTCAAACCGTGATGATCTCGTCGAGGCCGATGTCGACCGCCGGCGCCGATTGCGTGATGCGGCCGACCGAGATGTAGTCGACCCCGGTCTCGGCGATGCCGCGAATGGTCTCTAGATTGACACCGCCCGAGGCTTCGAGCGGCACCCGCCCGGCGCAAATCCTGACCGCCTCGCGCAGCATCTCAAGGCTCATGTTGTCCAGCAGGATCATGTCGGCACCGGCGGCCAGCGCCTCGACCACCTGGTCCAGGCGATCGGCTTCGACCTCGATCTTGGTCAACACCGGGATACCCTTGCGCGCGCGATTGACCGCGGCCGTGATCGAGCCGCACACCGCGATATGGTTGTCTTTCATCATCACGCCGTCGGACAAGCCCAGGCGATGGTTCTTGGCGCCACCTACATGAGCGGCGTGCTTTTCCAGGATGCGCAACCCGGGGGTGGTCTTGCGCGTATCGAGCAACACCGCGCGCGTGCCGGCGATGGCGTCGACATACTGCGCGGTCAGGGTGGCAATGCCGGACAGATGCTGCAGGATGTTGAGCGCGGTGCGCTCGGCGCTCAAAAGGCCGCGCGCCGGGCCCGACACGCGTGCCAGCACCTGGCCCTTGGTCGCGCGCGCGCCGTCCTCGACCTCGAGCTTGATCGCGGATTCCGGCACATAACGGCGGAACACCGCAGCGGCGATATCGATACCGGCGATCACCATCGCATGGCGTGCGTTGATGGCGAATTCGGCACTGGCATGGGCCGGGATCACAAGCTCGCTGGTGAGATCGCAAAAACCGATGTCTTCCATCAACGCGCGTTCGACAAACGACTGGATTTGCAGGCGGTCAATCATCTGTGGGACCTTCTTTCAATGTGGCGCGATGCGAGCAGCGCCGCGCGCAGGAATGTGCCGGTTCAAGAGCCGCTGCCGGCGCCTTCAATCACCCTTGATATTGGCGAATTTGACCACCCGTGCGAACTTTTCGATATCGCTTTTGAGGAGCGTCATGAGTTCGTCGGCGCCGGTCAGATAGGGATCGATGCCGATCGCCGCCATGCGGCTCTTCGAGTCGGGCAAATCGACGATGCGCCGCACCTCGGCCTCGATTTTCGCCAGAACCTCGCGTGGCGTGCCGGCCGGCGCCATCAGGCCGTACCAGTTGTCGACCTCGTAATCCTTGAGCGCGGCACCGCCGGCTTCGCGAAAGGTCGGAATCTCGGGCGCGGCGGGGGTACGTTTTGCGGTGGTCACACCCAGGGCGCGCAACTTGCCAGCGCGTACGTGCGGCAACACTGTGGCGGTGGTGGCGAATACCGCTTCGAGTTGCCCGCCAATGGTGTCTAAGGTAGCGGGCGCGCAGCCGCGGTATGGCACATGCACCACAAAGCTCCGGGTCAGAAACTTGTGCAGCTCGCCCGCCAGGTGCATCGGAGTGCCAACCCCGCAGGAGCCGTAAGACAGGCGACCGGGCTGCGCCTTTACCAGCGCATTGAATTCCGCCAGGGTGTTGGCAGCCACCTTTGGATGCACCGCCAGCACCATCGGTGCGGAAGACACCAGCATGACAGGCGCGAAATCGCGGGTCAGGTTGAACGGCAGCCTGGTGTAAAGGCTCTCGTTGATGGCTTGGCTGTTGTTGATCATCACCAGCGTGTAGCCGTCGGGTACCGACTTTTGCGCCGCCTCCATGCCCAGGTTGCCACCGGCGCCGCCGCGGTTCTCGACGATCACCTGCTCTTTCCACACTTCGGTCAATCGCTGCGCGATGAGCCGCGCGGTGAAGTCGGCAGCGCCGCCGGCGGTATAGGGCACGATAATCCGCACCGGCTTCGACGGATAGGACGTTTGCGCCAGCGCCGGTGTCAACGTCGGCAGCAGCAAGGACGACAACAGCGCGAGCAGGCGGTACCGGTTGAATCGATCCAGCTTCATTATTCACTCTCCAGTGCCAAGAAATGTAGTGCAACAGTGCATTGACGCCAACCGCGCCCGCCTTATCAGCACCATTCGCAGTCCGCATGCCGGGGCAAACGCCGGGCCGGCCCCGAACCGGGCACGCGGCTCAGACCCAGTCGCGGGCAATCAGGAAATCGGTCATCAGGCGCGCCTCGGCGGAGCCGGCCTCCGGCTGCCAGTTGTAGCGCCACTTGACCAAAGGCGGCAGGCTCATCAGGATCGATTCGGTGCGCCCACCCGACTGCAGGCCGAAGTGCGTGCCGCGATCGAACACCAGGTTGAATTCCACATAGCGGCCACGCCGATAGCACTGCCAGTCGCGCTCGCGCTCGCCGAACTCGGTGGCCCTGCGGCGCCCGATGATTTCCGCATACGCCGGCAGGAAAGCATCGCCCACCGCGCGCGTGAGCGCAAAGCTGTCGGCGAATCCCGGCGCGTTGAAATCGTCGAAAAACACGCCGCCGATGCCGCGCGGCTCGTTGCGATGCTTGAGGAAAAAATACTCGTCGCAGGCTTTCTTGAAGCGCGGATAGACATCAGGGCCGAAGGGTGCGAGCGCCTCCCTGCATGCGCCGTGAAAGCGCGCAGCGTCTTTCTCGAACCCGTAGTAGGGCGTGAGATCCATGCCGCCGCCAAACCACCAGGCATCCGCAGCGCCCGCCGCACGCGCGATCAGGAAGCGCACATTCATGTGAACGGTTGGACAGAAGGGGTTGTGCGGATGTATCACCAGCGACACCCCCATCGCCTCGAAGCCGCGCCCGGCCAGTTCCGGCCGCGCCGCCGTGGCCGAGGGCGGCAGGCGGGCGCCGGTCACATGCGAAAAATTGACGCCGCCACGTTCGAAAACACGACCGTTCTCGATGACCCGGCCAATGCCGCCGCCGCCCAGGCCCTCGCCGCCATCGGCCGGGCGCGACCAGCGGTCGGCTTGAAACGGCATGCCGTCGATGGCCTCAAGCCCGGCGACGATGCTTTCCTGCAAGCCCAGGAGGTAGGTTTTGACAGCGTCGGTATCGATGTTCATCAGCGCGGGAGCAGCTTGCGGTTGGTTGAAAAACGGCATTTTTGCACGTTTGTCGCCAGCAACCGCAAGCCTGATTGAACCCATCGATATCGGCCTCAAGTTTTCTACCGGCACGCCGTTAGCCTGCCTGTCGGGACACACCCGGCAGCGGCCCCAAGCCAAACCGGGGCGCAACGCAAACCCGCGGAAACGCGGCGGCGCAAAGCTATAGGGCCGGACGCTTGCAAGCGTGTTGGCAGCCAGTTGCCGGAGCCCGGGAACCGATACCTCCCGGGCAGGTACTTGATCACACCTGAAAGGATTGACCCGTGAAAAAATCCCTCCTGGCGGCCAGTGTCGCCTGCATCGCACTCAACCTCATGCCCGGTGTTGCCAGTGCACAGCCTGCGTTGGGCAAGGTGGATGCGGTCTACGTGGCGATGTCGCAGTTCATCCTGCTTGAGTACACCCCCGGCATGCATACCCATGACCGGCCGCTGGTGGCCGAGGTGCGCCTGCGTGATGCCAACGGCCAGCCGGCGCGACGCGTGATGTTGCGCCTTGACAAGGAGCAGGTCGATACCGGCGATATCGTCGCAGTCAACGAGGGCGAATCGGGCAACGGCTTGCGTACCGCTCCGCTGCGCAGTCGCGACCGCCTGGCGCATGTCGAAGCGAAACACGACTCGCTCGAGGCGCGCAATTTCTTCAACACCACGCCCAAGTTCCTGGCCTTGAGGAAAGACGACTGAAGGCGCGCCGACCACCGGTCCGTGTCGATGGCGCGCCAGCGCGCCGCAACAAGGCTTCAGGCGCTGCCGCCGACGTAGGGATTGCTGCGCCGTTCCTGCCCGAATGTGGACATCGGGCCATGACCCGGTACGAAGCGGACATCGTCACCCAGCGGCCACAGGCGATTGCGGATCGAGGCCAGCAACTGCGCGTGGTTGCCACGTGGAAAATCGGTGCGGCCGATCGAGCCTGCGAACAGCACATCGCCAACCAGGGCCAGACGGTCGGCGCCGGAAAAGAAAATCACGTGGCCCGGGGTATGGCCCGGGCAATGCCGCACATCCAGCGTGGTGGCACCGACCTGCACCTTATCGCCATCGACAAGCCAGCGGTCGGGTTCGAATTGCTCGACCGCACTGAAGCCGAACATGCGTGCCTGCCCTTCCAGCTGGTCGATCCAGAAACGCTCGTCTTCATGCGGGCCCTCGATCGGTACGCTATGGCGACGCGCCAGTTCGGCCGTACCGGCGCAGTGATCCAGATGGCCGTGGGTGAGCAGTATCTTTTCAAGCCTGGCGGTGGATTTGGCCAACGCCGCCTCGATCTTCTCAAGATCGCCGCCGGGGTCGACCACCGCCGCCCGCCCCGACCGCTCGCACACCAGCAGGGAACAGTTCTGCGCGAACGGGGTGACCGGAATGATCGCCAGCTTCATCGGCGCTTGGCGGCGATCGCGCGAAAGCCGATGTCGTGGCGGCACTGCATGCCGTCAAAGCGAATCGATTCAAGCACTTCGTAAGCGCGCTTTTGCGCCGCCTTGACCGAATCGCCCAGCGCGGTGGCGCACAGCACGCGGCCGCCGGCGGTGCGAATCGCATCGCCCTCCTTGACCGTACCGGCATGAAATACCACCGCATCGGTCTGCGCGCCGGGCTTTGGCAGGCCGCTGATGAGGTCACCCTTCCTGGGCGTATCGGGATAGTTGGCGGCGGCCAGCACCACACCCAGTGCAGCGCGGCGGTCCCACTCGGCCTCGATGGTGTCCAGCGTGCCGGCCACCGCATGCTCGAAAATTTCCAGCAATTCGCTCTTCAGGCGCAGCATGATCGGCTGGGTTTCGGGGTCGCCCATGCGGCAGTTGAATTCCAGGGTTCTCACCTGCCCGTCGGCATCGATCATCAGCCCGGCATACAGGAAGCCGGTGAAGGGAATGCCGTCGCGTGCCATGCCGGTGACCGTGGGCATGATGATTTCGCGCATCACGCGCGCATGCACCTCGGGGGTCACCACCGGCGCCGGCGAATAGGCGCCCATGCCGCCCGTATTGGGGCCGGTATCGGCGTCGCCCAGGCGCTTGTGGTCCTGCGAAGTCGCCAGCGGCAACACATGCTGGCCATCGACCATCACGATGAAGCTGGCTTCTTCCCCGACCAGGAATTCCTCGATCACCACGCGCGCGCCGGCCGCACCCATGGCGTTTTCCAGAAGCATCATGTCGATCGCCGCATGGGCCTCGGGTTCCGCCATCGCCACCACCACGCCCTTGCCGGCGGCCAGTCCGTCGGCCTTGATCACGATCGGTGCACCATGCGCAAGCACATAAGAATGCGCCGCTGCCGCATCGCTGAAGGTGGCATGGCGCGCGGTCGGAATGGCGTGGCGCCGCATGAAGCTCTTGGCGAAATCCTTGGAGCTTTCAAGTTGCGCCGCTGCTTGCGTGGGCCCGAAAATTCTCAAGCCGCGGGCCCGGAACAAATCCACGATGCCCGCTGCCAGCGGCGTCTCCGGCCCGACCACGGTCAGGTAGATGTGTTCCTTTTGCGCGAAATCGGCCAGTGCCGTGACGTCGGTGATCTCCAGATTGACCAGGTTGGGCTCGAGCGCGGTGCCGCCATTGCCAGGGGCCACATAGACCATCTGCACGCGTTCGGACTGCGCCAGTTTCCAGGCCAGCGCATGCTCGCGCCCGCCACCGCCCACCACCAGTAGCTTCATGCTCTAGGAGGCGAGCACGGCGGAGGTATACACCTCCTGCACGTCGTCGCAGTCTTCGATGGCGTCGAGCAGCTTCTGCATTTTCAGCGAATCCTCGATTTCCAGGTCGATCGGATTCAGGGGTTTCATCACCACTTCGGCAACCGCGGCCTTGAAGCCGGCCTTTTCGAGCCCGGCCTTGACCGCGGCGAAATCATTGGGGCCGCACAGCACTTCGATCGAACCATCGGAATCTGTCAGCACATCCTCGGCACCGGCCTCGAGTGCCGCTTCCATCAGGGCTTCCTCGCTCGCCCCCGGGGCGAAAATGAACTGGCCGCAATGCTTGAACATGAAGGCAACCGAACCTTCGGTGCCCATGTTGCCGCCGTACTTGGAAAACGCATGGCGCACCTCGGCTACGGTACGGGTGCGGTTGTCGGTCATGGTGTCGACGATCACCGCCGCGCCGCCATAGCCGTAGCCTTCGTAACGGATCTCCTCGTAGTTGGCGCCATCCAGCTGGCCCGAGCCGCGCTTGATGGCGTTCTCGATGGTGTCCTTGGAAATGTTGTTGTCGCGCGCTTTTTCAACACCCAGGCGCAGGCGCGGATTGCTGCCCGGATCAGCGCCGCCCATGCGGGCTGCGACCGTGATTTCCTTGATCAGCCGGGTCGAGACCTTGCCTTTCTTGGCGTCCTGCCGCCCTTTGCGATGCTGAATGTTTGCCCATTTGGAATGACCGGCCATGGCGCTCTCGGTGTAACTGCGTTGAGACCGCCGAGTTTATCATCCGGCCCGCCCGCCACCCATTGCCGCCGCGGCGGGCGAGCAAGGGACGCCGCATGGTGGCGCATGTTGGCGCATGGGGGCCCGGTGCCCAGTATGATTAAATGCCGTGGCTCGCAGCATGCGGGCACCACCAGCCACCATGCCCACCGCCTCCTGCCCTTCCTGCGGCGCGCCGGTCGAATTCAAATCGGCCGCATCGGTATTGGCGGTGTGCGGCTATTGCACCTCGACGCTCCTCAAGCGTGGTGCCGTGCTGGAAGACATCGGCAAGATGGCGGCCCTGCAGGACGATCCGACCCTGTTGCAGATCGGCAGCCAAGGGGTCTACAAGGGCGTGCATTTCGGCGTGATCGGGCGCATCCAGTTGCGTTACGACGCCGGCCTGTGGAACGAATGGCACATCATGTTCGACGACATGCGCACCGGCTGGCTGGGAGAAGCTGCCGGCGAGCTGTATGTCAGTTTCGAACATGTACCGGAGTTGGCGCCGCCGCCGTTTGCAGGCCTGAATATCGAGGACCGGGTCGAACTCGACGGGCGATTCTTTGAAGTCAGCAACCTTGAAGAGGCCACCTGCATAGCGGGCCAGGGCGAGCTGCCGTTCAAGGTGGGCGCCGGCTACGCCGCGCCGGTGGTCGACCTGCGCCTGGACGCGGCTTTCGCCAGCATCGACTACAGCGATGTGGCCGATGGCGGCGTGCCACGCGTCTATATCGGCGAGCGCGTCAACCCCCGCGATCTGAAGCTTGTCCATCTGCGCGACCCCAAGGCCACCAGCGGCGCTGCGGCTCCAAGCGCGCAGGCTGATGCCTTCAATTGCCCGGGCTGTGCCGCGCCGTTCCAATTGATCAGCGGCCGCATCAAGACCTTCGGCTGCGCCTCGTGCGGCGCGGTGCTCGACACTGCCAGCCGCCAGGTGCGGCTGGTGCAGAAGGCGCAAGCCGCGGAAGACACCCCGCTTGCGATTCCGCTGGGCGCCAGGGGCAGGCTGGACGGAACCGAATGGCAGGTGATCGGCCATCTGCGACGCGCCTCCGGGCAAGGTTTCGCCTGGAGCGAATTCCTGCTGTTCAATGTGCACGACGGCTTTCGCTGGCTGACCGAGTCCGACGGCCATTGGTCATTCATCCGCACTGCGGAAAAGCCGCTCAAGAAGGTCGGCAATCTGGCATTCCAGGGCGCCGTCTCCTACGACCATTTCGCGCACTACCAGGCCGAAGTCACCCATGTACTGGGCGAGTTCTACTGGAAGGTCAAGGCAGGCGACATCGTGGAAGTCGATGATTACATCGCGCCGCCGTTGATCGCCAGCCGTGAAAAGGACGACCGCGAGCTGACCTGGTCGACCGGCACCTATGTCGAGCCGGCCCTTGTGCGCCAGGCCTTCGGGGTCGTCGCACCCTGGCCGGCAACCGGGGGCGTGGCGCCGAACCAGCCTTCGCCGTGGAAAGACACTGCCAAGCGCCTGTGGAAGAATTTCGCGCTCTTCACTGTTCTGGCGCTAGTTCTGCAGTTGTGGTTCGCGCTCACCGTAAGCAGCGTGCGCCAGGAGCAGGTCACCCTGAAGCCAGGCGTCGAGAACAGCATCCTGACCACCCCGTTTACGGTCAGCGGCAACGGCAACCTCGCGCTTTCGACCATCACCGACCTCGACAACTCCTGGGCCGGTCTGGGCTACACCCTGGTCGATCCGGCCTCCGGGCGGGTATGGCGTGCCGAGCACCAGCTCCAAGCCTGGTCGGGCGTGGATGAAGACGGTGACCGCTGGAGCGAAGGTTCGAACGCCGGGCTGGTGAGCTTTGGCAACGTGCCGCCAGGCACCTACCAGTTGCAGATCGAAGGTGAACTGGCGCCCGAGGCGACCCGGCCATTGGCTGCGGTACTCAGGCTGGAACGCGGCCACGCGTCATGGCTCAACTGGCTGCTGCTGCAACTGGGCCTGCTGAGCGTTCCGCTATTCGCCGCCTGGCGCACTCGCGCCTTTGAAGCCAGACGCTGGGCCGACAGCGACCATGCGCCCGACGATGATGACGACTGAAGGACACCCACGATGATCCGCTTCTACATGATCGCCGCGATCGCCGGACTGGCATTCTTCTCCTACGCCCAGCATGCCGGCTTGAGCCCCGTCGGCACGCGCGGCACGCAGCAATTGAGTTCCGGCGGGTCGGGCGGAGGCGGCAGCTCGTGGCGCTCCGGCAGCCTGTCGCACAAATAGCGCAATTTCTCGCAATACCCTTCAAGGAGTCAGTCGGCATGGACCTGATCAACCCGCAGTACATCGTCAATTCCCTGGTGTTTTCACTCATGGGCGTCATCGTTTTCTGGGTGGCGTTCGTCATCATCGACAAGCTCACGCCCTATGACCTGTGGAAGGAAATCGTCGAGAAGCGCAACCAGCCGCTGGCCACCATCGTCGCGGCGATGTGCCTGGGAATTGCCGTCATCGTCGCCGCAGCGATCCACTAGCCGGTTCCGAACCACTCCGCCCCGCCTTCCGGCCGCCCGCGCAGCGTCTGCTGCGGGTACTGGCTGTCGCGGGTCTCAACAGGATTCCGGCCGTGCGCCACGCCCTGCTGTTCTCGGCTTTTGTCGTTGCTTCCTGCGGTCTGGCCTATGAGCTGATCGCAGCGGCGCTGTCGAGCTATGTGCTGGGCGACTCGGTCACCCAGTTTTCCACCGTGATTGGCACCTACCTGTTCGCCATGGGGGTCGGTTCATGGCTGTCGAAGTTCATCGAGCGCTCGCTGGCGCTGCGCTTCATCCAGATCGAACTGCTGGTGGGGGTGATCGGCGGCTTTTCCGCGATGCTGCTGTTCATGGTGTTCGCCCATGCCGCCGGGCCCTTCCGCCTGGTGCTCTATGGCACGGTGTTTGTGACGGGCGTGCTGGTGGGCCTGGAGATTCCGCTGATCATGCGCATTCTCAAGAGCGAAGTGGCGTTCAAGGAGCTGGTGGCACAGGTGCTGAGCGTCGACTACCTGGGCGCGCTGGCCGTGTCGATACTGTTCCCGCTGGTGCTGGCGCCGCACCTGGGGCTGATGCGCACCAGCCTCTTGTTCGGCCTGATGAATGTGCTGGTGGCCCTGTGGGCGATCCGCCTGTTCGGCGAAGCATTGCGCCCGGCGCGCGCCGTGCGGGCGCAGGGCGCCGCCGCCCTGCTGCTGCTCCTGGTCGGGTTCGCCTTTGCCGAGCGCCTGACCACACTGGCCGAGGAAGGCATTTACGCCGACCAGATCATCCACGCCGAGTCCACGCCCTACCAGCGCATCGTCATCACCCGCTGGCGCGAGGACATCCGCTTGTTTCTCAACGGCAACCTGCAGTTCTCTTCGCACGACGAGTATCGTTACCACGAAGCGCTGGTGCACCCGGCAATGGCCTCGATGCCAGGTGCGCGGCGTGTTCTGATCCTGGGCGGCGGTGACGGCCTGGCGGCGCGCGAAGTGCTCAAGTACACGCATGTTGAAGGCATTGTGCTGGTGGATCTGGATGCGCGCATGACCGAACTGTTCCGCCGCAATGCCCTGCTCAAGCATCTTAACCAGGGGGCGCTGGACCACCCCAAACTCAAGGTGTTCAACCAGGACGCGTTGAAATGGCTGGAAGACAACCCCGAGGTATTCGACCTGGTGCTGATCGACTTTCCCGACCCGTCCAACCATGCGCTGGGCAAGCTTTATTCCTCGGCCTTTTATCGCCTGCTGGAAAAGCATCTATCGGCGCGCGGCCTGGTGGTGGTGCAGGCCACTTCGCCCTTCTACGCACGCAAGACCTTCTGGTCGATTGTCGCCACCCTGGAAGACGCCGGCTTTAGCACTGCGCCATATCACGCTTATGTTCCTTCGTTTGGCGAATGGGGCTACGTCATCGCCGGGCGCGGCGCCTTCATCCCGCCCACCTACTTTCCGGTGCCCACCCGCTTTCTCACCCCGGCCACGCAGCGGCTGATGTTCGATTTTCCGGCCGACATGGGGCGCGTGCCGGCCGAGGTCAACCGCGTCAACAACCAGTCGCTGGTGCGCACCTTCGAGGAAGAATGGGGACGGGTGATGCGATGAGGCGGGACCTGCACCAGGCCGCGCCAGGTGCACCCATCCCGTGAAGCGCCGTGCGTTTCTGGGCGCGCTTCCCTGCGGCCTCTTCGCTTCTTGCGAGTTTCGCGATGGTCAAGCGCTTCCCGCAGGCGATCTGCAGGGACCCGACATGGTATTGGGTCATGCATTGCGTGATGGCGGCCTGCCCGCGCCCCGCGAAGAGAAGCGTATTGGCATCGCCATCATCGGTGCCGGCATCGGCGGGCTATCGGCGGCGTGGCAACTGGCCCGACAAGGCGTGACCGACGTCCACCTGTTCGAGCTTGAAGCGGTGGCGGGCGGCAATGCGCGTGCCGCCGAGAACGCAGCCTCGCCGTACCCGCTTGGCGCGCACTATCTGCCGCTGCCAGGCCCTGAAGCCACGCATTTGCGCGCGTTGCTGGCCGATTTGGGCGTATTGCAGGGTGACCCGCAGGCGCCTGCCCCCCCCTACGACGAGCGCTACCTGGTGCATGCGCCGCAGGAACGCCTGTACCACGGGGGACTGTGGCACGAAGGCCTGGTGCCACGCCATGGCGCCAGCCCGGGCGATCACCAGCAGTTGCAGCGTTTCGAAGACGCCACGGCGCGCTTCAAGACCATGCGCGGAGCCGATGACCGGCGCGCGTTCGCCATCCCCAGCCTGTTGACTGGCAGTCATGCTGAAAGCGACATGCTCGACACAGTCAACATGCAGGACTGGATGCGCGCGCAGGGCTTCGATTCGGGCCTGCTGGACTGGACTGTCAACTACGGCTGCCGCGACGACTACGGCGCCCTGGCGCGCGACATTTCAGCATGGGCCGGAATCCACTATTTCGCCAGTCGCATTGGGGCAGCCAGGAACGCGGACGCACACAGCGTGCTGACCTGGCCGCAAGGCAACGGCTGGCTGGTGGCGCAAATGCTTAGCTTGCAGCAAGCACGCGGCCTGCCGCCCGTGCACTCAAGCGCGCTTTGCAGCCGCGTCGAGACAGCGCGCGCCCATGCGCTGATCGACATCTACCACGCCTCCGAAAAGCGCAGCGTGCGCTACCGTGCCGAGCGCGTGATATGGGCCGCGCCCGCCTTCACCCTGGCGCGCGCCTGGGCCAACCCGCCGTCAGGCTTTGTAGCGGCGGCAAGCGCCATCCAGACCAGCCCGTGGCTGGTCGCCAACCTGACCCTTGACGGCCTGCCGGACGATGCCGGTCCGGCCGCGCTGGCCTGGGACAACGTGCTCTACGACAGCCACTCACTGGGCTATGTGGTGGCCACGCACCAGAAAATCCAGGTGCACCCCGGCCCCACGGTGCTGACCTACTACCTGCCGCTGGCGCACATGGCGCCGCACCTGGCGCGCGCACGCCTGGCCGCCGCGCCCTGGCGCGAATGGGCCGTGCCGATCGTAGACGAATTGTCGAAACCGCACCCGGGCTTGCGCGCCCGCCTGCAGCGCATCGACCTGTGGCGCTGGCCGCACGCCATGCCGCGACCGACGCCGGGCTTTCGCACCTTGCCGATCCGCCGCATGCTGGCCGCTGGCGACGGGCCGCTGCTGTTCGCCCATTCCGACCTGTCCGGCATGCCCCTGTTTGAAGAAGCGCACTATGCCGGGGTGCGTGCGGCCCGATTCGCCCTGGGTCGCGCTCAGTTGCCCTGAGGCGCGGCTGCCGAGGCCGGCAGTCCGAACACCCGGTCAAAGCCCCAGGTGAAGGCGAAGGTGTATACAAAAAAGAAAATGTTCAAGCCCAGATTGACCATGAACGAGCGCACATAGCTGATCTCCAGCCACCATGCGGCCACCGGCAGCAGCACCACCAGAAAGCCGATCTCGAATCCCACCGCATGCAGCATGCGCCGGCCGAAGCTGCGGCCGCGCGTTTTGCGACCCGCTTCCCAGCGTTCGAACAGCGCGTTGTAGCCGAAGTTCCAGCTCACCGCGAAGATCGAGGCGAAGATTGCCAGGGCACTGGCGCGCTCGATGCCGCTGTCGCTTACGCTGAAGAAGCCCAGCGTACCGCAGGCGAATGCGATGGCCTCGTAAATGCCGACGTAGACGATCTTGCGCTTGATGCCTTGCAGGGCCATGACTTGATCCGCAGGGTTATGCGTGGATGAGACAGCTTGGACGCCGCCGACGGGGATTGTGACCCGGAATCGGCCGCCTTGAACAAACCGGACCCCTCGGAATCGTCGGGTTCACCGGCTAGGGGCGGCTCAGCCCGCGAGACTGGGAGGCGCGGCTGCATCTGCCGCCCCTCAAGCCTCAAGGCGTCTTCGGCTTCAGCAAATAGTTCATCACCACTTCGGTGGCATGCTTCAGGTGGTTTTCGCGGGCCACCGGACTCATCAGGTCGCGCGCCAGCACCGTCGACAGCGTGAATCGGTTCGACAGGTAGTAGTAGTTGAGCGCCACCAGGGTGATGTAGACCTCCGCCGGATCGATGCCGCCACGAAACACGCCGGATTCCTGGCCGCGCTGCACGATCTGACGGATGTTGTTCTGCACCGGTGAAACCAGCAGCGCCAGCTTGCGCGACTTCTTGAGGTATTTCGCTTCGTGCAGGTTCTCGGTATTGATCAGGCTGATGAATTCGGGATGCTCGATGTAATAGGTCCAGATGAATTCGACCAGGCGGATCACCGCCTCGACCGGCTCGAGGTGGTCGAGTTCGAGGGCCTTCTCGGCTTCGGCCAGCTTGATGTAAACGTTTTCGAGCACCGTCAGGAACAGCGCATCCTTGGAGACGAAGTAGTAATACAGCATGCGTTCGTTGGTGCCGGCGCGCTTGGCGATGCGATCCACGCGCGCGCCACCCAGGCCATGCTTGGTGAATTCGTCAGTGGCCGCTTCGAGAATCTTGGCGCGGGTGCGCTCGGGGTCGCGTTTGAGCTTGGTCGCCACACGCGGTTTTGCGCGCCTCAGTGGTTCTGCGGCTTTTTCCATCTTTGAATCGCCCCCTGCATGCGCTTGCGGCACCGAATGCGGCGCCTGGATCAAGCGTTGTTGATTTATTGCACCGCACAAGTGGGATAATTCTAGCGTGAATCGCAGTGTCCACCTCGCACCACACCGCGCGTAGAAGCATCCGCCGCCCCCAACCCATGTCAAGCCTGGCCGACCGCATCGACGCCCTGCTGCCGCAAACGCAATGCACGCGCTGCGGCTATCAGGGCTGCCGCCCCTATGCGGAGGCCATCGCCGCCGGCGCGGCCGACATCAACCAATGCCCGCCCGGGGGTGCCGCCGGCATCGTCAAGCTGGCCGACCTGCTCAAGACCCTGCCCAAGGCGCTCAACCCGGCCAACGGGGTCGAGAAGCCGCTGGAAACGGCGGTCATCGATGAAGACCTGTGTATCGGCTGCACCCTGTGCATCCAGGCCTGCCCGGTCGATGCCATCGTCGGTGCGGCCAAGCTGATGCATACGATTCTTGCCAGCTGGTGCACCGGCTGCGAGCTGTGCATCGCACCCTGCCCGGTGGACTGCATCGCGATGGTCAGGGTGGAACCGGAGCGGGCGTGGAACGAAAGCGACGCCGCGCTGGCGCGCGCGCGCTACTACGCGCGCAACGAGCGCTTGACCCACGAGGCGCGCGAGCGCGAGAAGAAGCTGGCGGCGAAGACCACCAGCAGCACGCCGCCCGCCGACCCGGCCGCTGCCGCCGCAGAGGCGCGCAAGAAGGCGGTGATCGCCGCCGCCATCGAGCGCGCACGCGTGCAGCGCGAGCAGGCCCAACCGCGCAACCTCGAACCGGCATCCGAAGAGGTGAGGCGCCAGATCGCAGCCGCCGAGGAACGGCGGGCGCGACGCGGCAAGGATGCGACCTGAAAGCCGGACCCGATGAATAACATCCGCAGAACCGAAATCTTCACGCGCTGGCGCGCGGCCAATCCGCACCCGAAAAGCGACCTGGAATACAGCTCGACCTTCGAGTTGCTGGTGGCGGTGATCCTGTCGGCGCAGGCCACCGACCGTGGCGTCAACGCCGCCACCCGCAAGCTCTACCCGGCGGCCAATACGCCGCAGGCGATCGCCGCGCTCGGTGAAGACGGGCTCGGCCCCTACATCCAGACCATCGGGCTGTGGCAGGCCAAAGCCAAAAACGTGATCGCCACCTGCAAGCAGTTGCTGGAACTGCACGGCGGGCAGGTGCCGGCCGAGCGCGCAGCACTCGAAGCCCTGCCTGGCGTGGGCCGCAAAACCGCCAACGTGGTGCTCAACATCGCCTTCGGTCAGCCGACCATCGCTGTCGACACCCACAACTTTCGCGTCGCCAACCGTACCGGCATTGCACCGGGCAAGACGGTAGAAGCGGTCGAACAAAGACTCAATAAATTCGTGCCGGACGAGTTTCGCCAGCATGCGCACCATTGGCTGATCCTGCACGGACGCTACACCTGCAAGGCGCAGAAACCCGACTGCCCGAACTGCGGTATCAGCGACCTGTGCGAGTTCAAGAAGAAAACGCCCGATCCGCTGGCCGAACCGGCCTCGGCAAGACGCATTCCGGCGAAAAGCGCAGGCAAGGTAGCCAAGGTTTCGAAGACCGCAAAGACATCGAAGCCTGCCAAAGGCGAAGCGCCTGCATCCGCGCGCAAGAACCCGAAGCGCGCCCCCTGAATGTTCAACCCCAGCCGCGACGAAGTGCGTCGCTTCTTCTTCGACCTCTGGCACAAGCACCGCGCCAACACCGTGATGACGCCGCTCGAATTGCAGGCGCTCGACTGGGTACTGGAACACCCGGAATATCACGCGCTGCTGGCCGATCCGGAGAAAAACCTGGCGCGCGACTACCTGCCGGAGTTTGGCGACATCAACCCCTTCCTGCACTTGTCGCTGCACCTCACCATCGCCGAGCAGGTGTCGATCGACCAACCACCCGGCATTCGCGCCGAATTCGAGCGGCTCTCGCACCAACGCGGTTCCCTGCATGAAGCAGCGCATGAAGTGCTGGAATGCCTGGGCGAAATGGTGTGGAAGGCGCAGCGCGACGGCGGCACGCCTGACGGCCTGGCTTATCTCGAATGTGTAAAACGAAAATAAACTACGTTTTCGCCAAGCTGCGTACACCCACACTGGACAAGCAATGAACGTCGATCCGCTCGAACTGGAAAAATTCTCGGCCCTCGCCGCCAAGTGGTGGGACCCGAGCTCGGAATTCAAGCCCCTGCACGAGATCAATCCGCTTCGCCTGGAGTGGATCAACCGCATCGCACCGCTCACCGGCCTGCGCGTACTCGACGTCGGCTGCGGTGGCGGCATCCTCACCGAAGCGATGGCCAAAAGGGGCGCGACGGTCAAGGGTATCGACCTGGCGGAAAAGCCGCTCAAGGTGGCCTCCCTGCACAAGCTTGAGTCAGGTGTGACCGTCGATTACGAATGCGTCAGCGCCGAGGAACTGGCCTTGCGCGAGCAGGGGTCGTTCGATGTGGTCACCTGCATGGAAATGCTGGAGCACGTGCCCGACCCTGCCTCGACCGTGCGCGCCTGCGCGGCCTTGGTCCGGCCCGGCGGCAAGCTCTTTTTCTCCACCATCAACCGCAACCCGAAGTCCTACCTGTTCGCGGTGATCGGTGCCGAATACGTGCTGCGCCTGCTGCCGCGCGGCACCCATGACTACGCCAAGTTCGTCAAACCCTCCGAACTGGAACGCTTTTGCCGCGACGCCCGGCTCGACTCCGGTGAACTGATCGGCATGAGCTACAACCCGCTCACCGGTCGCTACTGGCTGGATGGCGACACCTCGGTCAACTACCTGATGCAGGCCGAACGGCCGGCATGAACCTGCACACCATCACAATCCCATGATCGACTGCGTACTGTTTGACCTGGACGGCACCCTTGCCGACACCGCGCCCGACCTGGCGGCCGCCTTGAACAAGATGCGCTCTGATCGCGGCCTGCCCGGCCTGCCGCTCGATCCGCTGCGCCGCATGGCCTCCTCGGGTGCGCGTGGACTGGTCGGTGTCGGCTTCGGCCTCAAGCCCGGCGACCCTGACTATGAAGCGCATCGGGTCGAATTTCTGGACAACTATGAGCGTGCCCTGAACGTGCATACGCGCCTCTTCGACGGCGTGGAGGAATTGCTGGCCAGTCTCGAGGCGATGCCGCGCAAATGGGGGGTGGTCACCAACAAGGCGAAGCGCTTCACCGACCCGCTGGCGCAGTTGATCGGCTTTAGCGCCCGCGCTTCATGCGTGGTGTCCGGTGACACCACGCCGCATGCCAAGCCGCATCCGGCGCCCCTGTTGCATGCGGCACAGGTGAGCGGCGTCGACCCGCTGCGCTGCATCTACATCGGCGACGACCTGCGCGACATCCAGGCCGGGCGCGCCGCAGGCATGCGCACCCTGGCAGTGACCTGGGGCTACCTGGGCGAAGGCGAGCCGCCTTCCGGCTGGGGCGCCGACGCGGTCATCGAGACCCCGGCTGCGGTGCTCGACTTTCTCGACTGAATGGACCGTGCCGCCGCGTTCGCCGCGCTGATCGAAGCCGATCCGGCCGAGAAGGTGCGGCTGACGCGCGCGGCGCATGCGGCCGCTGACCGCACCGGCACCGACCTGGTGCTGGCCGCCACCGCACCCGGGCGTCCATTGCGGCCCGATCTGGTGCACCCGGCACGGGTTCCGCAGCGCGGCCTCGGCAGCGCGCAAGGGCGCGCCGCCTTGATCCACGCCATCACGCATATCGAATTCAACGCCATCAACATCGCACTCGATGCGGTATGCCGCTTCTGTGGCATGCCCGCCGCCTACTACAGCGACTGGATGCAGGTGGCCACCGAGGAAGCCCTGCACTTTTCACTACTGGCCGCGCACCTGCAAACCCTGGGGCACGCCTACGGCGATTTTCCGGCGCACAACGGCCTGTGGGAAATGGCCGACCTGACCCGCGACGACGTGCTGGCGCGCATGGCGCTGGTGCCGCGCATTCTGGAAGCGCGCGGGCTCGACGTGACGCCGGCGATCCGCGCCAAGCTCGCACACCAGGGCGACAGCGCTGCCGCCGAAATCCTTGACATCATTCTGGCCGACGAAGTCGGTCATGTGGCGATCGGCAACTACTGGTATCGCTGGCTGTGCAATGCGCGCGGAGTCGATCCGCTGGCGGTCTTCGGCCAGTTGATGATCAAGCATCGCGCGCCGAAGATCAGGCCACCATTCAATCGCGCGGCGCGTCTGGCCGGCGGCTTTACCGTCGCGGAACTGGATGCGTGGGAAGCCGGCACCTGAATCAATCGATTCGTTGCGAGATGCAGCTACGCCGATCGGCCGCTAAAACCTCTCCACCCACGGCCGCACCTCGATCTCCCAGGTCCAGGCGTTGCGCGGCTGCTTGATCAGGTGCAAGTAAGTATCGGCAATCGCCTCAGGCGCCAGCATGCTGTCCGGGCTCTCCGCCGGCTCGGGCCGCGATGCGGCGCGAATGCCGCCATCGATGATCACATGCGCCACATGAATGCCTTGCGGCGCCAGTTCGCGCGCCATGCTCTGCGCCAGGCCGCGCAGCGCGAACTTGCCCATCGCGAACACCGACGAATTCGGGTAGCCCTTGACACTCGCCGACGCCCCGGTGAAGACGATGGTGCCGCTGCCAGCCGCAAGCATGCGTCGCGCCGCTTGTTGCGCCACCAGGAAGCCGCCGAAGGCGGTGATGTTGATCGCGCTTGCCACCGCCACCGGGTCCAGATCCACCATCGGCCCGCGCACCCGCGCACTGGGGTTGTAGATCACCACCGAAGGCGTGGCCTGATCGGCATCGAGCTGCGCGAACATGCGGGCGACATCAGCCTGGCTGGAAACGTCGCACGGCAAGGCGCGCGCGCCGGTTTCAGCGCACAGTGCGGCCAGCTTGTCGATATTGCGCGCGGCCAGAACGCACTGGCAGCCCTCCTTGGTCAACGCACGGGCCAGCGAGGCGGAGAGGCCGCTGCCGGCGCCCACAATCAGAGCGGTTTTGCTTGTCATGCTTTTCTCCGGTCAGGTCTTGGGTCGAATCAATCGCACTTCAGTCACGCTCGCTTGCGGGCATTCAACATGGCCTGCACCGCACGCGGCACCAGGCTGAGGCTGCCAAGCCCCTGCATGCTCGGATCACCACTTTGCGCGGCCTTGTCGCGAATCGCCAGGAACACCTGGCCCGCCGCGGTCTCGAGCCAGAACCAGTTCTGCAGATCGGTGGGTGAATGGCGGCCCGGCTGCACCGCCTTCGCCTCATAGTAATAAGCCTTCAACTCGTCACTGGCCTGCTTCAGGGCGGCCGCAGAAGTGAGGCCTTCACGGAAGGTGGCGCGCGGCGCGTCACCAACCCAGGCACCCAGGAACCCGCCCAACTCGGCCGGCGCCAGCCCGGTCAGGCCCAGGCTGGTGCGGCCACGGTGCCGGGTTGCCACCTCATGCCAGGCCCGCAACTGCGATATCTCGTCGTCCAGCCGTTCGGCCAGCGCACCTTCGGCACGCATGCGCGGAAAACTGACCGGGCAATTCAAGGCTTCGGGAACGTCACCGAGATCCTCGTAAGGCGCTTCCTCCGCAAAGTCCTCGATGACCGGACCGAACGGGCGCGCCAGCAGGCCCAGCGCCGCCAGCAATACCCGGCTCTGGAATTGTGCGTCGTTGGGCACCCCCAGCGGACGCCCCAGCATGAACGGCACCCACAGCGCTCGCGGTGGTGTAAGCGCCGCGCTGTGCTCGCGGATCAGGCTGATCGACACCGTTGCGATGCCCTCTTCCTCGAGGTAATGGCCAAGTGCGCTCACGGCGCACGTGCACAGCGGTCACACCGGGGTGAGCAGCACCGCATCCACCTGATCCTTCTTGAGCAGGCCGGCCAGCGCGCGCGCGCGGGCCTCATACCAGCCGAGCTTGGCGATGGCGCCCATGAAGGAATAATGAAACGCGGCAACGCTGCCAACGATCTTGTCACGTACCAATTCTTTCAGGCGGTCGAGCGGAAACACGACATTGCGATCCGCCTGGAAGCCGCTGCGATCGAAGTTGACCGACAGGTGACTCATCACCAGATCGGCCGCCGCCACATCACCGGGAATCACCCGATAGTCGTAGCCGGCGCCGCTCGAATCGAAGGGCAGATCGCCACGCAAATGCAGTCCGGCGGTGGTGACGATCGCTACGCGGCGCTGCGCCAGCGGCGGGCCACTCACCCACGGATGGGTGGAGAACCGGGGCAAAGTCGGAACGCGCTTGAGATGGCCTTCGCGTTCGGTTTCAGTCAGATCTGCCAGTCGTACCATGTTGCATGCTCCTTGACGTAAAGGTCTTCTCAGGCACCCAGGCGGGTGGCCAATTCGTCGAAAGTGTCGACCACCAGGTCATGCGCCGGATTGGGCGCCGGGTCCGGCGGCCCGCCGGGGCCCCACTCATCCGGCCGGCGCACGAAGGCGCTGTGGTAACCGGATTCACGCGCGGCATTCAAGTCGAAGTTGTGGCAGGCGACCATCAGGATTTCGGACGGGTCCAGCTGCAGCCACTTGGCGGCTGTCAGGTAGGCCTGGGGCTGCGTCTTGTAGATACCGATCATCTCGCAGGAAATGATGGCATCCCAATCGAAGCCGTTGCGCCGCGAGACATCGATCACAAGCGAGGTGGTGAGTAGCGTGAAGGAGGCCACCACGTACTTCTTGCGCAAGCGCGCCAGCGCGGGCGCGAAGCCGGCCCAGGCATCGAGCTTGTGCCAGGTGCGCCAGATGTCGTCGCGCGCCGCCGGGCTCAAGGCGCCCAAGCCGAAATGCGTGATCACTTCGTCGAGCACGCGCCGATGCACGTCATCGAAATTGAAAGCCGGCTGCACCTGCCCGACGATCGCCTTGAGCGAACGGCGGCGATACTCGTTGGTGACCTCATGCCAGTCGGCGGTGAGTCCGTGTGTCGCAGCGGCACGCGCAAAGGCCGCGCTGATGCCGCTGTGCCAGTCGAGAATGGTGCCGCCGGTGTCGAATGTGAGTGCCTTGATGTTCATGGTCTGCCTTTGTGAAAAATCGCCCGCTTGCAACGCGGGGCATATGCAGGGGTGGAGTGGGTGGTCATCGGTGGCGGGCCACGCCCTCAGGCGTCGTAACCCGGTGCCTTGCGCCCCAGGCCGTCAAAAGCATCCAGCAAGCGCCCGCGCCATTGGGCCACCGGATCATCGGCCGCCAGCAATTGAAACGCGCTGATGCAGCGCGCCCACTGGAACGCACCAAACAAGGCGTAGTCCGCATACAGCGGCGAACTGCCACCGAAGAATGGCTGGGTCTTGAGCGTCACCCGCATGGCGACCAGGCTGTCGCGAAACGCCGGCAGGCGCGCTTCGCGGCCCGCCGCCACTTCCTCGAGTGACTTGCCGAAGCGCTTCTCGCGAGTGGTGCGGAAGTAGGCCTGGTCCGCACTGTCGATGTGATCGAACACGTCATGCACGAGAAAAGGCGCGACGCTGCCGATCAGCACATCGCCAAGCGAGCAATAGTGGCGGGTCATGGCGCGCGCGGCCGGCCCGCCGAACAAGGACGGACGATCTGCGAACGTGTCCTCGAGGTAATTGGCGATGGCCCAGGAATCCGCCACCCATTTGTCGCCATGCACCAGCACCGGCACCTTGCCCGTGTCGAGCGGCTGACCACTTGGAGCCAGCACCCCTTTGTCAGTGAAGCGCCACGGAATGGTTTCAACTTCCAGGCCCTTGTGCGCCAGCGCCAGGCGAATGCGCCAGCAGTAGGGGCTGAAACGCCGCGCGCTGTCGGCGCCAGCCAGGTCAAACATCTTGAGCATGCCATCTCCGCTGCGAAATCAGGCTGGCATTATGCGCTTGGTCCGAATCGGGACGCGAACTGCTGTTTTCCGGCGCGGCATGCAATCGGGTGCCGCGGCCCTGAGCGGATACGCTTGCTTGACAGCACACGCAGCATGCGCATAATCTATGCGCATCATTTTGGAGAGCACGATGACCCCCCTCTACGATTCCGCGGCATTGAAGAAAGCCGCCAACGTCAGTGTCAATTCCGACCTGCTGCAAAAAGCGCGTGCGCTCGACATCAACTTGTCGGCCACGCTCGAAGCGGCACTGGCGGCCGAAGTCAAGCGCCGGCGTGCCGAGCAATGGCTTAGGGACAACAAACCCTCGCTCGACGCCTACAACAGGTTCGTCGAAAAGCATGGCGTCTTCAGCGATGGGATACGCGGCTTTTAGGGCCGGCACGCCGTGCCCCAATTTTCGGTTCATCGCAACAAGAATCCGCGCACCAGGGCCGAGATCCCGTTCCTGCTCGATGTGCAGAGCGATCTGCTTGGCCACCTCGACACGCGCGTGGTGGTGCCGTTGGCCAGAACCAGGTCATTCGGCGGGCCGCCGAGCGAAGCCCTGAAGCCGGTTTTCGATATTGGCGGCGAGCGCTGCATCATGCTCACGCCAATGCTGGCGGGTATCTCACGGAAAGAGCTCGGGGCGGAGGCTGCAAGTTTGATTGACAAACGCTTTGAAATCGTTGCCGCGCTGGATGTGTTGATCAGCGGGGTCTAGCAGGCTGGGCGCGCGCAGACCGCTCGGCCCACCGGCAATCGCGGCGGTGCAGGCGGTAATTTTTCCGCGCCCTCGAAAGACCGGTTAAAGTTGCGCAGCACGTCGATCCGCGAAGTTCAAGCCGGAGGCGGCCCCCATCAATCAAGGAGATATCGCTGATGCACTATTGCCTGCCCACCCTGTTCACTGCCGCATTCGCCACGCTCGCTGCCACCGGTATTCACGCCCAGCCTTACCCGAACAAGCCGATTCGCATGGTCGTGCCCTACTCCACCGGCACCACCACCGATGTTCTGGCCCGCCTGTATTCGCAAAAGCTGGGCGACGCGCTTGGCCAGACCATCATTATCGAAAACCGGGCCGGGGCCGGAGGCAACATCGCCGGCGAGGCCGTTGCACGTGCGGCGCCCGACGGCTATACCCTCACGCTTTCCACCAGCGCCGTGCATGCCACCAACCCGACGCTCTACGGCAAGCTTTCCTTCGACACCATCAAGGATTTCAGCCACGTCACGCTCCTGGCCACCGCGCCCAACATGCTGGTGGTGCACCCGAAAATTCCGGCCAGGAACATGGCCGAACTGATCGCCTTTGCCCGCGCCAATCCCGGCAAGCTCACCTACATCTCGGCCGGCTCCGGCACCTCGCCCCACATGGCCGGCGCACTGCTGCAATCGATGGCCGGCATCGACATCGTGCATGTGCCGTACAAGAACATCAGCCAGGGCCTGGCCGACCTGTTCGGTGGCCAGGTGTCGATGACCTTCTATCACGTGCCGGTGATCTATCCGCATGTCAAGGACGGCAAGGTGCGCGCCCTCGGTGTGGCCACGCCGACCCGCAGCGGTATCGCCCCCGAAGTGCCGCCGATCGCCGAGACAGTGCCGGGCTTCGACATCCGCCCCTGGTGGGGCGTGAGCGGGCCGGCAGGCATGCCGCAGGAAGTTGTCGAGCGGATCTACGGCGCCACCCTCGCCATCTTGAAGGACAGTGATACCCGGCAGCGCTACACCACCCTGGGGCTGGAAATCTCGCCGATGACAGTCAAGGAATTCAACGACTTCACGCTCACAGAACTGGCCAAGTGGAGCAAGATCGTGAGGGACTCGGGGGCGAAGGTGGAGTGAGGTACCGACGACGCACTGAAAGCCAATCGATGCGGCGCGCGCCATGGCAGGGCGCGCCGGGTTCAGCCCGGCAGCGGAAGCCACTCGGTTTGCCCGGCAATGGTGCCGAGTTGCTGCGCCGTCCAGTCGCGCCTGGCCTCCTCGATACGATCCTTGCGTGAGGACACGAAGTTCCACCACATGTGGCGATGGCCATTGACCTGCGTGCCGCCGAGCACCACGTAGCGCGCGCCCAAAGGCGCTGCGGTGTGAGCGGGCGAACCGGGCTTGCGCACGGCCAGCGTGCAAGGCTCGACCGCGGCGCCATCGATCGACAGGGCATGATCGATGCAATACACCGCACGCTCCAGCGATGTAGCCGCCAGCGCAAGGCTTGACGTGGCCTGGGCCAGCACATCCATAAGGTCAGCGCCTTGCAGGCGCCTAAAGCGGCGTCATGCAGATCATGCGGGCTGCGACCGGATTCCTCGCCGCCTTCGGCAACACTGATGTCGGTCGCCAGGATGTCGCGCCCGACGTGAATTTCGTGCCGCATCGCCGCTGTCAGATCCCGCATTACGCGAATCGCCATGCTGTCACCGGCTATTCAATGCCATTGGTCGCGGCCCCGGCCTTGAAGCTTACACTGCGGGAGATGACCGGCTTCACAGGCATCACCGGCGACTGTACCCGACATGAGCACCATCGCCCCCTCGCGACGGACCGGCTGCAGGCCGGCGCATTGGCCTCAGGCCTTTCGGTGGTGCGGCTGGTGAAGGGTGCCGCGCGCGCCGCCAAGGTGCCGATGCTGGTGGTCGCGGCAGTGTTCGAGTCCTGCAGCCCTACGCGTACCGGCGACTACTGGCGCAACGACTTCTCGGGCGTCGCCGACGCCGTCTGCGATCCAGCCAAGATCGCATGCGCGCGGGTGCCCGCAGACTGGAAACCTGCCTGACCTCGAGGACTTCGGACCGGCTGCCCGTCATGGTACAAATATGAGACGTCCACCCGTTGTGACTATAAGGAATGCAGCAATGTTCGATCTGATTATCAGGAATGCCGATGTCGCCGATGGTCTGGGCAATCCGCTGCGCCGCGCCGACCTCGCCGTGAAGGACGGCCGCATTGCCGCCATCGGCCTTGACTTGGGCGAGGCGCGCGAAACCGTCGACGCAGGCGGCCTCGTACTGGCACCCGGGGTAATCGATATCCACACGCACTACGACGCGCAGCTCACCTGGGATTCGACCGCCTCGCCTTCGCCGGCCCTGGGGGTCACCACGGTGGTGATCGGCAACTGCGGCTTCGGCATTGCCCCGGCGACTCCGGCAACACGCGATACGCTGCTCAAGAATCTCTCGGAGGTCGAGGCGATGTCCCTCGACGCCCTTCGCGCAGGCGTCGACTGGCAGTTCGACGACTTCTCGAGCTACCTCGATTTCCTGTCGAACCGCGGCGTCTATCCAAACGTTGCCTCGTTCTGTTCGCACTCGGCCTTGCGCACCGTCGTGATGGGAAACGCCGGATCCGAGCGCGAATCGACCGCGGAGGAGCTGGCGAGGATGTTGGCACTGTTCGATGACGCAATGAAGGCCGGCGCGATTGGCCTGGGGTCATCCACATTCGAAAACCACAACGGCTTTGGCGGCATTCCGGTGCCGTCCCGGCTGGCCAGTGACGAGGAGTTCCGCGCTCTGGCGCGTGTGGTGGCGCGGCATGGGCATGGCGTCACCATGGCCACCTGCGGCGAACGCTCGCCAATCGCCTTTCTGGAAGAACTGGCAGCGCTTTCCGGCCGGCCAGTCATCTACTGTCCGCTGCTCGACTATCCCACCAAGCCCGGACACGCGCCGGGCATCGCAGCCGCCTGCACGGACGCCCGCAACCGCGGGCACGCGGTTTATGCCCAGGCTTCGTGCCAGCCGCTCAACATGAACTTCACCCTGCAGAACGCTTATATGCTCCAGACAATTTCGCCGTGGCCGACCCACGGCGATGAGGCACGCCATCGCACGCTGTTTTCCGATCCGGCGTTTCGCGCGGCATTCAAGCTTTCTCTTGCCACGCCGGTCGAGGGCGGACGGATCTTCAACGGCACCTGGCATCTGATGGAAGTGACGCTGTCGCCAAGCCAGAGCAATCTCGAGGGCCGAACAATCGAGGAAATCGCCCGCGAGCGCGGCGTCGATCCGGTCGATGCCCTGCTCGATATCGGGCTCGCCGACAACCTGCAGACCACTTTCATTGTGCGCCTGCTCAATGTGGACGAAAAGCGCGTGGGCGACCTGATTGCCGACGACGGCAACCTGATCAGCTTGTCTGACGCAGGCGCCCATCTCACCCTTTTTTGCGACGCCGGCTACGCCATGCACCTGCTTGGCCGGTGGGTCCGCGAGCTTGGCCGATTCAGCCTGCCGCACGCCATTCGCAAACTCACCAGCGACCCGGCGCAGATCTACGGCATCCTCGACCGCGGTCGCATCGAAGTGGGTGCGTGGGCCGATCTGATGCTGTTCGATCCGCAGACCATCCATGTCAGCAAGGCAAAGCGGGTCGACGACCTCCCGTCGGGCGCCAGCCGCCTTATCCGCAGCGCGCCCGGCCTGCATGGCGTGTGGGTCAATGGCACGCAGGTGTTCGACGGCAAGGACTACGTCAAGGTCAAGCCGCCGGGCAAAGTGCTGCGCAAGTTCAGCAGTGACAAGACGACGCTTGGAATGGGAAAGGCCCTGGCCTAGTGTAGTGCTTCACAATTACGGGAACCAACGTCGCCTCGCCGAGTCAAAGAAGCATCAGGTTGATTTTGGAGATGGCGATGCGGGTAGCAAGTGCGATTGAATTGGACGACGCGCAGCGAAAAGAACTGATGAGGCTT
>JBEIFV010000059.1:0-32033 GCA_040382235.1 Burkholderiales bacterium | reverse complement strand
CTCAAGCACGGTGAACTGGTCTCGCTCGACAACGCCGGCTTCGACGCCACCGAGGCGTTCGCCACCGAAATCGCCCGCGCGGGGTCCCGCTTCCTGCTACAGCCATAAGAGCCCAACATGAAAATCTGGCACCAGAGCTACACCGACCTGACCGTGATGCCGCTGTACAAAAAGACCTTGACCGAACATGCGGCCAAGGTCATGGGCAGTGATGGCGCGGTGGTCGTGCACGGCTTGCGCCCCGGCACCTACGCAGCGGGTTGTGCGCCGATCGATGCGATCCGCCATCGTTATGTGGCCACCATGCTCGAAACGCAGGTCTGCGATGCCGCCATCGTTGCCGAGCGCGAGGGCTTCGATGCGATGGCGATCGGCTGCTTTTTCGACCCGGCCCTGCGCTCGGCGCGCTCGCTGGTGAACATTCCCGTGATGGGCTTGGGCGAGACCTGCGCATTGGTTGCCTGTTCGCTGGGGCGCAAGTTCGGACTGGTCACCTTATGCGCCGATCAGTCCGCCGACTACTCCGACCTGATGCATGCCTACGGACTGGATCGCCGCTTTGCCGGCGCGGTCGCGGTGGAACCGGCGATCGACGAATTCGCGCTCGAAGCCGATGAAGCCACCGCGCAGGCGGTAGAGGCGCGTTTCGATGCGGCCTGCGCAACCGTGATCCGGCAAGGGGCAGACATCATCATTCCGGCCGATGGCGTGTTGAACGAATTCCTGGTGCGCCGCGGCCGCCTCAAGGCGCATGGGGATGTGCCGGTGATGGATAGCCTGGGCGTGCTGTTTCAGCATGCGGCGTTCTTCGCGCGCATCGCGCGCAGCACCGGATCGGGCGTGAGCCGGCGCCAGCTCTACACGCAACCGTCCGCAGCGATGATTGCCCACGTTCGAGGATTCGCCGGCCAGCGCGACCTGGCAAACGACTTTTCCGGCAAGTCTTGACCCTTGGCACTGCCGCACCGTCGCGACAGTGACCGGCGGCCTGCCGGACTCAGGACACCAGCACCACCTTGCCGAAGATGTCGCGCGAACCCACGACCCGATGGGCCTCGGCCGCCTGCGACAAGGGGAAGGTGGCGTGAATCACCGGCTTCAAGCGGCCTTCGGCGACAAAGCGCATCACCGTCCTGATCTCGAACAGGGTTGCGTTGCGCGAGCCCAGCAGCTTGAGTTGGCGACGAAAGAAGGGAATGATGTCCAACGGCACCACCTCGCCTGCATGCGCGCCCACTGTCACCATGGTGCCATCGGTCTTCAGGCATTCAAGGCTTTGGGTAAATACGTGGCCGCCGATGTGCTCCATCACCAGATCGACGCCCTTGCCCCCGGTCAAGGCCAGCACCTGTCCGGCGAACTTTTCATCATCGGTGTAGTTGATCAGGTGGTCGGCCCCGAGCGCGCGGGCGCGCTCCAGTTTCCGTGCGCTGCCGGCGGTGGCAATCACGGTGGCGCCGGCGAATTTGGCCACCTGCACCGCGGCACTGCCGATGCCGGAGCCCGCCGCCTGGATCAGCACGGTCTGCCCGGCTGAGAGGCCGCCGCGGTTCAGAAGTACATGCCACGCCGTGCCGAAAGCGATCTGGCTGGCGGCCGCGGCCTCGAAGCTGACCGTAGCCGGCAACGCATGGATCGATGCGATCGGCACCTTCACATACTCGGCGTAACCGCCGGGCAACTGCATGCCGAAGAAACCGCCGGTGGCGCACAGATTGTCGCGCCCGGTCAAGCAGAATTCGCATTGGCCGCAGGCAAGGCGCGACTCGACCCATACCCGGTCGCCTTCCTTGTGCGGGCTGCCCGGGCTGCCGAGCGCCGCCACCTCGCCTGCGAACTCGCGCCCGAGGATATGCGGGAAGGTCAAGGGAATGCGTGCGGTGCCGGCCCGTACGTCGAGGTCCACATGATTGACGCCGACCGCGCGCACGCGCACCAAAGCCTCGCCGGGCCCGGGTGTGGGCGCAGTGGCCTCCTCATGCACCAGCACTTCCGGCTCGCCATACCGGTGGAACCACGCCGCTTTCATCAACATCGAATTTTTCCTTTTCCTTGCTCGTACGAATGCAACGCATCGTCCCTTGCACCCATTGTCTTGTGACGCTCGCCATGACGCAAGCACTTCGCTCGAAACCCGGCGACATGGGCGAAAATCGCGCACGCCAATCAACCCATGCACAAGGAGTGCAAACCCCATGACGACCGAAACCAAGTTCGACCCGCGTGAACATCGCATGTGTGAAACCCGCTATTTCGACGACTTTGTGGTCGGCGAGCGATTCGTGCTGCCTTCGCGCACCATGACCGACGCCCTGTTCGCTGCCTTCTCGCTGGCCAGCGGCGACAATCATCCCGTGCACTACGACGTCGAGTATTGCCGCGCGCACGGCATGCCGCATATGCTGGCGCACGGCTTCCAGGTGGTGGCGCAAACCTGCCCGGGCGCCGGCATGTTCCCGCACATGGTGGAAGATTCGCTCAAGGGCTTCATCGAGCAGAGCAGCCGTTTTCTCGGCAAGGTGTTCGTCGGCGACACCCTCTACTGCACGCTGACGATTGCCGAACTGGTGCCGAACCGAACCACCGGCGTGCTCACCATGCGCTCGACCGTGCACAACCAGCGCGGCGAACTGGTGATGGAGGGCATGCAGAAATACCTGCTGATGAGACGCCTGGCGGCATGATTGCGGGCCGGCACCGGCGCGCACATTCAGCCTGGATGCTCTAATCAGCGCGGCCGAATGGTGAGAGCACCCTGCGGGCGCCTCGATTGAATGAGGCCGCTTATCTTTCTTGCCACACCGGCTTTCGCTTCTCGACAAACGCGGTCAAGCCCTCGCGCGAGTCTTCGGTGGCCATCACCGCGCCGATCAGATTGACCGCGCCGGCCACGCCGCTGCGGTAACCCGAATCGATCGCCTGCATGAAGGCCTGCCGGCCCATGCGCATCAACTGTGGCGACTTGGCGGCGAATTGCCGCGCCAGAGACCGGGCTTCCTCCAGCACATGCGCTTCGGGCACCGCGCGGCTGACCAGGCCGATCTGTTGCGCCTCGTGCGCGCCGAAGGTTCTGCCGGTGAACAGCAGGTCGAACGCGCGATAGCGGCCGACGATGCGCGGCAGGTGGGTGTAGTGGATCGCCGGCACCAGGCCGATCTCCAGCTCCGGATAACCAAAGGTGGCGTTGTCGGCCGCCACGATCATGTCGCAGGAAATCGCCAGTGTCATGCCGCCACCACGCGCCGCACCGCTGATCGCCGCGATCGACGGCTTGCCCAGGTTGAACTGGATGTCGCATAGCTGCGCGTACAGGCTGTCAACCATGGCACGGGCCTCCGCCGGGGAACTGTCGAGATAGGTGTCCAGCGCGAGCCCGGCACAAAAGCGCCCCGGCACCGCACTGGCAATGATCACCGCACCCACCTCGCTGTCGCGGCCGGCGCGCTCAAGGGTGGCCAGCAGATCGTCCATCAGCGCGCGATCGAGGGCATTGACCGGCGGATTGTCGAGCAGGATTTCGGCGACCTGGTCGCGTACTGTGTAGCGGATGGCGCTCATGGGTTGGCTCATGGTCGAAAGGTTGAGGGCGTGCCGCGGCGGCGAAACCGACCACCTGCGACCAGACACTTCATTCTACAAAGGCACGCGCGCAATGGGCGCCTGACCTATCCGCCGGTCCGATCCGAGTAGCGGAGCCGGCCCGAACGCCCTACTATGCGTGCTCATTCGTCGCAAAGGCAGCACGTGCCCAACACCAACCCACTGCGTTCCCACGCCGCCATCCTGATCGGCGCCTCGCTCCTGCTCACCCTGGCAATGGGCATACGGCAAAGCCTGGGGCTGTTCATGCAGCCGGCGGTGAAGGACCTGTCGATGGTGGTCGCCGACTTCACCATGGCCATCGCGGTGCAAAACCTGGTGTGGGGTTTCGCCCAGCCGCTCGCCGGCGCCTGGGCGGTGCGTTACGGCTTTCGCGTGGTCATGACCGGCGGCGCCGTTCTGTACGTGCTGGGGCTCCTGCTGCTGGCGACGGCCACCGGCTATCTCGGCGTGATGCTGGGTGCCGGCGTGCTGATCGGCATCGCGCTGGCGAGTGTGGGCTCGGGCATGGCGATGGCGGTGGCGTCGCGCCCGGTGTCGGTGGCCCAGCGCAGTTTCGTACTGGGCATCGTGTCGGCGGCCGGGTCCCTGGGGCCGATGATCGCCGCGCCGATCGGCCAGGCGTTGAGCGCCGAATACGGCTGGCGTGCCGGTGTCTACGGCTTTGTCGCACTGGCGCTGATCATCATTCCCTCAGCCTGGATCGCCGGCCGCGTCGATCGCGTGGCGATCGCGCCGGCCAGCGCCCACAGCACCGACAGCATTTCCGGCCGTGCCGCCCTGCTGAGCGCCTTCCGCCACGGCCCGTTCATGATCATGGCGACCGCGTATTTCGTGTGCGGCCTGCAACTGGTGTTCCTCACCACCCACCTGCCGTCCTATCTTGCGCTGTGCGGCCAGGACCCTATGCTCTCGGCCAAGGCGCTGGCGACCATCGGCGGCTTCAATGTGCTGGGCAGCCTGTTCTTCGGCTGGGCCGGCGGGCGCTTCAGCAAGCCGATGCTGCTGGGCATGATCTACATCGTGCGCTCGTTCGCGCTGATCTGGTATTTCGCCACCTTGCCAACGGCCGATTCGACCATCCTGTTCGCCGCCATCATGGGCTTTCTGTGGCTGGGCGTAGCACCGCTGGTGTCCGGCATGGTGGTCGAGATGTTCGGCCTCAAATGGCAGGCGATGATCGGCGGCATCGCCTTCATGAGCCACCAGCTCGGCAGCGCACTGGGCGCTTTCGGTGGCGGCGCGCTGTTCGACCAGTATGGTTCCTATGCGCTGGCGGTGCAGCTGGGCGCGGGCATGGGCCTGGCGGCCGGTGTGCTGCAGTTGTTGTCGGCGCTGCCGCGCTGGCCCGGCGCGCGGCCGGCGCCAGGGTAGGTCAAAGCGCACGCGGCGGGCCCGGCCGTTGCGGCGAAAAAAGCGTCGCCGCTTATTCCACTTTTATGTTGGCCGCGCGCACCACCGCCGCCCAGGCGGCACCCTCGGTGCGGATCATGTTGCGCATCTGCTCGGGCGTTGCCATCAGCGGCACCAGGCCCATTTTCTCGATGCGCTCGACGAAGTCGCGTTCTGCCACGATGGTGGTGAGCTCGCGATGCAGGCGCTCGACAATCGCCATCGGGGTGCCGGCCGGCGCGATCAGCCCGTACCAGTTCGATGCCAACAGCTTGGGATAACCCAGTTCGACCGAGGTCGGCACCTCCGGAATGAATTTCGAGCGCTCGCGCGACATCACCGCCAGCGGCTTCAATTTTCCGGCCTTGATGTGCGTGAGCGACCCCGGCAACGCACCGAAAAACACCTGTGTTTCGCCCGACACCACGCTCAAGGTGGCCGGCGCGTTGCCCTTGTAGGGTACGTGGTTCATCAGGTCCAGCCCCAACTCGCGCTTGAACATTTCACCCACCATGTGGCCTGGTGAGCCGGGCCCGGCGGAGGCGAAGGCCAGTGACTTCACCTTCAACAGCGCAATCAGTTCAGCCAGCGAGTTGGCCGCGACAGTGGGATGCACCACCAGCGCCACCTCGCCAATGGCGAACACGGCGATCGGCTGGATATCGCGCTCGACGCTGTACGGCATCTTCGGGTACAGCGCGGGGTTGACCGTCAGGTTGAAATCGACCACCCAGGCCAGGGTGTAGCCGTCGGGTGCGGATTTCGCCATCGCGTCGATACCGATGTTGCCGGCCGCTCCGGGACGATTTTCCATCACGAACGGCTGCCCCAGGCGCTGAGTCAAACGATCACCGATCAGGCGACCGAGAACGTCGGACGGCCCGCCCGCGGCGAACGGGTTGATACCCTTGACCGGGCGCGACGGCCATGCCTGTTGCGCCTGTGCTGCTGTTGCGAGCAGCAATGCAAGCGGCAACGCAAGTACCCATGCCCAAGCCTGGCCCAAGCGCACTGTAAGCAGTTTCATCAGGAACTCCTCGAAGGATTGGTTGTGGGCACCGCAGGATGCGATGGTACAGTCAGTTGTCCTGCAACTACAAACCGGCGGCAGCCCGGTAGCAATGAGCGATCTGGTCATTCTGCGCCCGCAAGGCATGTATTGCCCGCCCGGCGATTTTTACATCGACCCCTGGCGCGCGGTCGGGCGCGCCGTCATCACCCATGCCCACAGCGACCACGCGCGCGGCGGGCATCAGCACTACCTGGCCGCCGCGCCGTCGGCCCATGTGCTGCGAGCGCGGCTGGGCGCCAACATCGCATTGCAGACGCTTGCCTACGGCGAGGCCATCACCATCAACGGCGTGCGTGTCTCGCTGCACCCGGCCGGCCATGTGCTGGGCTCGGCGCAGGTGCGCATCGAACATGGCGGTACGGTATGGGTGGCCTCCGGCGACTACAAGGCGGCGCCGGATTTCACAGCCGAAGACCTTACATGCGCGCCGTTTGAGCCGCTGCGCTGCGACACCTTCATCAGCGAATCGACCTTCGGCCTGCCGGTGTACCGCTGGCGGGCGCAGGCCGCCATCGCCGCTGACATCAACGCCTGGTGGGCTTCCAATGCCGACGCCGGCCGCGCCAGCGTGCTGTTCGCCTATTCATTCGGCAAGGCGCAGCGCATTCTGGCGATGGTGAATCCCGCGATCGGCCCGATCGTGTGTCACGGCGCCACCGAGTCGCTCAACGCGGCCTATCGCGCAAGCGGCGTCAGCCTGCCTGACACGTGCCTGGCAAGCGAGGCAGGTGACCAGGCGCACCTCAAGCGGGCGCTGGTATTGGCACCCCCTTCAACCCAGGGCTCGACCTGGCTCAAACGCTTTGGCGACTATTCCGACGCCTTCGCCTCCGGCTGGATGCAATTGCGCGGCGCGCGCCGGCGCCATGCGGTCGATCGCGGATTCGTGCTCTCCGATCACGCCGACTGGCCGGGCCTGATGCAGGCCATCGAGGCCAGCGGCGCCGCGCGCGTGATCGTGACCCATGGCCAGGTTCCGGTGATGGTGCGCGCGCTCACCGAGCGTGGGCTTGCCGCGCAGGCCTTCGAGACCGAATTCGGCGGTGACGGCGGTGACGAGGCCGCCGACCCTGATGCCGCCTCACAAGCGCAAGCGGCCGCATAACGCACCGCATCGATAGCGCACCCATGGACCGCCAGATGCAGCAACGTTTTGTCTCTGAAGTCATGCCGCGCCTGACGCGCCGCTGGCGCGCAGGCGTGTGGATTGGTTGCGTATTCCGCGCCGTGGCTGTCTCCGACACCCTGCATGCCCATTACATTGCCGCCGCCTGGGAACCGCCGGCAGCGGACGAACCGCCGCTGATCGCGCGCCTGCCGGATGCCACCTACCTGGCGCCGCATGAGGGTGAGCGCGCACTGCTGGGCTTGATCGAGACCCTGCCCGCCGCCACGCTTTTGTGCCTGGCCGGCCCCAAGCACATCGACCCGGCCCTGGTCACGCAAGTGGTGCTCTCCGCCGACCGCAACCTGACGCCCGCGCTCAAGGAAGCGCTGGCCGCCTTCGTGGGCGCTGAACAGGCCCGCAATGAGCATGCAATTCGCGAAACCTACACCGACCGCGACGAAGCCTTCGAGGCATTCAAGAAGAAACTGTTCGGCGCAACGCCAGGCAACACACCAACATGACCCGCCGGCCGCAATGTGCCGAAGCAAGCCAAGCGAAGCGCTGCCCTTACGTAGCCCTTAAGCCAGGAAATTGTCCGGCTACGCCGGCGATTTCCTGCCGTTCAAGCCCGACAAAAGTAGGGTTTCACTTTTGTCGGCACCAACCTTGATTCGCTTCGCCCGCCTCTACACCGAACTCGACGCGCAGACCGCCACCAATGCCAAGGTCGCAGCGCTGAAGGCCTATTTCGCCGACGCGGCAGCGGCCGATGCGGCCTGGGCTGTGTACTTCCTGGCGGGTGGCAAACCGCGCCAGACCGTGCCCACGCGTCTGCTACGCGAGATCGCAACGCGCGCGGCGCAACTGCCCGAATGGCTATTCGAGGAAAGCTACCAGGCGGTGGGCGACCTGGCGGAAACCATTGCGCATGTGCTGCCTGTCGGTTGTGGCGGTGACGTCGCCGGCCTGGCCGAATGGATCGAAGAGCGATTGCTGCCGCTGCGCGGGCTGGCACCGGCCGAGATCGAAGCGCGCCTGCTCGATTACTGGAGCGTGCTTGACTGGCAAGGGCGCTTCCTCCTGACCAAGCTGATCGGCGGCGGCTTTCGGGTCGGCGTATCGAAACTCCTGGTCACCCGCGCCCTGGCCGAACATGCGGGCCTGGACCAGAAAGTGCTGGCGCAACGCATGATGGGCTACACCGACGCCGCAGCCGCGCCAACTCCGGCGCGCTTCGAGCGCCTTGTATCGCACAATCATGATGGCCCGCTGGAGGCCGGCGCACCTTATCCATTTTTCCTGGCGCATCAGTTGACCGATCTGGCCGCACTGGGCGCGACCGGCGACTGGCAGGTGGAATGGAAGTACGACGGCATTCGTGCGCAAGTGGTCAGGCGCGCAGGTCAAACCTGGGTCTGGTCGCGCGGCGAGGAGCTTGTGACCGAGCGCTTTCCCGAAATCACCGCCGCCTGCGCCGGCCTGCCCGACGGCACGGTGCTCGACGGCGAAATACTGGTGTGGAAGCCGGACGCCACCGGACGCGGCGTGCCTTCGCCTTTCGCCCTGTTGCAGCAGCGCATCGGCCGCAAGACCCTTGGCAAGAAAATCCTCGCTGAGGCACCGGTGGCCTTCATGGCATACGACCTGCTGGAGCTGGGTGCTGCGGATTGGCGCACGCGCAAGCAATGCGAACGCCGCGAGGCGCTCGAACAGTTGCTGCTGCAACACACTCATGTGGGCCTGCTGCTCTCGCCTGTGGTGCAGGCCGCGGACTGGGCGGGCTTCGCCGAACTGCGCGCCGATTCACGCGCGCGCGGCGTCGAAGGGCTGATGCTCAAGCACCGGCAATCGACCTACGGCAGCGGCCGCACGCGCGCAAGCGGCTTGTGGTGGAAATGGAAGATCGACCCGCTCGCGGTGGACTGTGTGCTGATCTACGCCCAAGCCGGCCACGGCCGGCGCGCCAGCCTGTACACCGACTACACCTTCGCGGTATGGAGCGGCGCCGGAGTTGAACGAAAACTGGTGCCCTTTGCCAAGGCCTATTCGGGCTTGACCGACGAAGAGTTCCGCGCGGTCGACGCGGTGATACGCAAGACCACCATCGAAAAATTCGGCCCGGTGCGCAGCGTCACGCCCAGCCTGGTGTTCGAGCTGGGCTTCGAGGGCATTCAGAAAAGCCCGCGCCACAAGAGCGGTATCGCGGTGCGCTTTCCGCGCATGTTGAGGCTGCGTGGCGACAAGAAGGTGGACGAGGCGGATACGCTGGAGCGGCTGCAGGAGTTGCTGGTGCTCACCGGAATCTGATTGGTTTTTTTGCGTTCATTGGAAGCGGTGTCTGATGACACGTTCCGCCAGAGCGCCCGGAGAGCCGCTTTTCTGTCCAGGTTCCAGTCACCACATAATCAAAAGCCCTGGTCGCGGGAACGTGCGAGAGCCAGAAACCCGCGAACGCCGCACTGAATTTACCGTGTGCGGTCGCGAGCCGGTAGGCGTCGCCTGTATGGAACTCCACCTTGTGCGCGCGCACGCGGCTCCTGGCAATGTCCATGGTTTCAGTCGACGTGTCGACTGCGACAACGCGTGTCGCAGTCGTGACGATGAACTGCGTCCAATAGCCGGTGCCGCAAGCGAATTCCAGCATGGCGGCGCCTGAAAAATGTGACGGAAGCCATCATTCCAGGGCGCGCAGATCCGCCTGCCGCTCCGGTTTCAGGTAAATCTCGTCGTACTCGCGGGCGCGGGCGGTGTAGTAGGAGCGCATTTGTGCGTCGCTGGAATTCATGCGGAGTCCTTGAGCGGACGCGGGCCGCGGTTACCTGGCAAGGGCTGAATCGGCAGATGCGTGCGGATTGGCCTGATGGCCTGGGCGTAACGCCTGTCAGCCGCCGGATCATCGTGAACCATGGCCCGCAGCCCTAAGTCCCCGCTTTCGGTTGATCTTGCGCCTCGATGAAGGCGCGACGAAATGCCATGGGATTTGAAATGCCGGGAATCGGTGCCTGCGGGTCTCCGGCGCCGGCGATCAAGAGGGTTCCGTAGTTGAAGATTCGACCCAGAATCCCTTGATCCACCTGGATACTTTCCACCTTGTTGATGTTGATCTCAACCGTGCGCCGGCTGATGAAACCGAACTTCGCAATCACACGCTTGCTCGTGATGGCAAGCTCGGTGGTCTTGTATCTGACATAGGCCATGATCAGGAAGACCAGGCCAATACCAAACGCCGGTAGAAGCACTATCCCGAGGGCGAACAGATGCGCCAGCGACCACAGGCTGATGTGCCCGATGTGGACGATCTTCTCATCCTTGACCAGCGCACCTTCGACATAGCTCGTCATTGCACAGCTTTTTATTGATTCAATTGGTCAAGTCTGGCGCGCGACCATGCCGCCGGGGCGGAATGTCACGGTCAAGTCCATGATCGCCGCTTGGGCGACTCGGCAGCTCACTTCCCGCCAAACAGCCTCCTGATGCTGCCCCACAGCCAGCTCCAGAACACGCCACCGGCATCCACCTGCGCCACCGGCGCATGCCCGGGCGGCGGGCTGCCTACCGGCACACCCAGCCGGGCGTTCAGGTTGGCGGCGAAATCGGTCACCATTTTCTTCACGAACTCCTTCACCAACCCGCCGCGCGAGAATTGCGCGAGCGGGCCCTGCAGGCTGTAGTCGATCGCCACCGCTACGCGGGTGCGACCGCCGCCGGCATCGAACAACTGGTAGCTGATGTCGCCGCGCGCGCGTGAGCCGGACAGGCTGTCGGTGCCGTTGCCGCGGATCGCGCCGCGTTTTTCGGCCTCGTCACGCTCGAGTGCGGCGCTGCCGGCGAAGGCGGCGCGCATCGGGCCGAACTTGGTGCTGATCTTGCCCTTCAAAGAGGTCGGCGAATGCTCGCTGATCTCCGCGCCCGGCAGGCAGGCAGCCACTGCCGGCATGTCGGCGAAGATTTCCCACACGCGGGCGAGCGGATGATCAACGGTGAATTCGTCCTCGATCACGGTGCCGGGTTTTTTTTGTGCCGAGGAACGCGCCATGGCAGCGACCAGCGTGCTTTCCGGTGGCGCGGCGGCGGGTGTGGCGGCCGGCGCAGCGGTGCTGGCGGCAGCGACGGCTGCTGCGGCGGGAATTGCTGCCGCTGTTGCCGCGTTGGAGTCCGAGGTCGCGAACGGCATGAACGCGGCAGCTGCCGACATCGCCACCGGCGCGTTGATCACTTCATTCGCCGGCCGGCGCAACTCGATCACGCTCAAAATCGCGCGCACGATGCCGCGGTAGCCGGTGCAGCGGCACAGGTTGCCTGACATCTCGATCCGCACGCGCGCCTCGTCCGCATCCGGCACGCGCAACACCAGGTCGCGCGCCGCGATCAGCATGCCGGGGGTGCAGAAGCCGCATTGCAATGCATGCTCGCGGTTGAAAGCGGCGCGCAGTTGGTTCATTACCGGATCGTCACCAAAGCCTTCGATGGTGCGCACCTCGCTGCCTTCGCAAGCCACCGTGAATGCGATACAGGACCTTGCCGGTGCGCCGTCGATCAGCACCGTGCAGGCGCCGCACACGCCGTGCTCGCAGCCCAGGTGGGTGCCGGTCAGCCGCTGGGTCTCGCGCAGGAAATCACCCAGATGGGTGCGCGGTTCGGCGAGGGCCTGGACGCGGTCGCCGTTGACAACTAGGTTGATGGTTTGCGTTGCCATGGCTTCAATCGCATGCCTTTTTCACCGCGCGCTGCACGGCTGCGATGTGCAGCCTGCGCCCGGCGTAGTCGAGGGTGGGAGCGGCGCGCTCGAGCGCCTGGCCGATCGCCAATTCGGTGACTGCCAGGGTGCCGCGCTGCGCCACGTCGGCGGCCAGTGCGGTCAGAGGCTGCGGCGCGCCATTGAGCGCGCCGATCCACAGGCGCGCCAGCTTGCGCGCCGGGTCGAGCAGCACGGCGGCGCTGGCCTCGGGGAACTCGCCGGTCTTGCGGCAGAACTTCCAGTAGCCCCAGCGCGCGTTGGCCGAAAGCTTCGGTACCTCCACCGCCACCACGATCTCGTCCTCGGTCAACACGGTGGCAAACGCCCCGGTCATGAAGTCTTCGGCGGGGACCTGGCGTTCACCGGCCGGGCCGGCGATGCAAATCGTTGCCGCCAGGGCCGGCAGGGCCAACGGCCAGTCCGCCGCCGGGTCGGCATGTGCGAGGCTGCCGCCGATGGTGCCGCGATTGCGGATGATGCGGTAGGCGATGTCGCGTGCCACTTCCGACAGCACGCTGCAACCGACAAGCTTGGCATCCTCGATCGCCGAGTGGGTGACGGCGCCGCCAATGCGCCAGGCACTGCCGCGGTCTTCGATGGCGCGCATCGCCGTCAGCTTTGACACATCAACCAGCAATTTGGGCCGGGCCAGGCGCAGGTTGAGCATTGGCCCCAGCGACTGCCCGCCGCCCAGCGGCTTGGCGTCACCCGCCGCACCGGCCAAGGCCGCGATCGCCGCCGGCACATCCGCCGGCTTCAGGTATTCAAAGGCGGCGGCTTTCATGCGGCCTTCCGATCCGGCAGGGTTTGCTTGCGCGCACGTTCGATTTCGTCCAGCAGGCGGTGCGGGGTCAGCGGCGTCTTGCTGACTTCGACGCCGCTGGCCTTCAGGGCATCGTTGACCGCGTTGAAAATCGCCGCTGGCGGTGCGATCGCGCCGCCCTCGCCCATGCCCTTGATGCCGAACATGGTGTAGGGCGACGGTGTTTCCATATGGAAGATGCGCATGTCGGGAATCTCGGTCGGCCCAGGCAGCAGGTAATCGGCCAGGGTCGAGGCATTGGGCTGGCCGTTGGCGTCGTATTGGATCTCTTCATACATCGCCGTGCCGATGCCTTGTGCCACCCCGCCGATGGTCTGCCCTTCGACCACCATCGGGTTGACCAGGGTGCCGCAATCCTCGGCGATCACATAGTCGAGAATCTCGACCGCGCCGGTGCCGGTATCGACCGCCACCGCCACCGCATGCGAGGCGTAGCTGAAGGCGCCGGTGTCGCGGTCCGGCTTGTAGCTCACGCTCACCTCGAGGCCACGCCGGTCGACGTCCAGCGGCGCGCGGTCCGGGCGCAAATACCAGACCGTGCAGATCTCCTTCAAGGCCACGGCGGTGCCGTCGGGCGCCACCACCCCCAAGGTCTTGTCGAAGCGCGCCTCGCCCTCGCCGCACTTGAGCAGGTGGGCGCCGATCTTCACGATGCGCGGCAGCAACTCCTGGCAGGCCTTCAAGGTGGCGCCGCCGCACATCACGATCGAGCGCGATGCATAGGTGCCGGTCGAATACGGTGTGGTGCCGGTGTCGCCATGGGTGACCTTCACCTTGGCGACATCAATGCCGAGAATCTCGTTGGCCAGCTGCGCGAAGGTGGTCTCCATGCCCTGGCCATGCGAATGCACGCCGACCCGCACTTCCAGGCCGCCGTCGGGCGTCAACTTCACCGCAGCCTGGTCGTAACCGGGCACCAGCGGCAGGCCCCAGGAGGCGAACACGCTGGTGCCATGCGCCGACTGCTCGCAATAGCTGGCGAAGCCGATGCCGATCTTGCGGCCGTCGGCCTCGCCCTTTTCCTGCCGTGCCAGCCATTTGTCGGCATCGAACTTTTCGCGCGCCAGCGACAGCGCGCCGGGATAGTTGCCGCTGTCGTAATGCTTCTTGACCACGTTGTCGTAGGGCATCTGCTCCGGGCGCACCAGATTCTTCATGCGCACTTCATACGGGTCCATGTCGACCGCGCGCGCGATGGCGTCGATCAGCAACTCCATCGCAAAGCACACGCCGGTGCGCGCCACGCCGCGATAGGGCATGAATCCCGGCTTGTTGGTGGCCACGCAATAAGTGGTGCAGCGGTAGCCGCGAAAATCATAGGGCCCCGGCAGGTTGCTGATCGCCTGGCCTGGCTCCAGGCCGATGGTGAACGGCCAGTTCGAGTAGGCGCCGCCGTCGATGGTGATCTCGGCATCGAGCGCCAGCAGCCGCCCCTTGTCGTCGGCATAGGCGGTGAGGCGATAGCGATGCTGGCGCGCATTGGCGCCGGACACCAGGTGCTCGCGCCGGTCTTCGATCCAGCGGAATGGCTTGCGGTACTTCATCGCAAGCCAGGCCACCGCGAGCTCTTCCGGGTGCACGATCACCTTGTAGCCGAAGCCGCCGCCGACATCCGGCGCGATGATCCGTACCTGGCCTTCTTCGAGCCCCAGGAACTGCGCGATGCCGGTGCGCACGATATGCGGCGTCTGCGTGGAGTAGTACATCACCAGCATGTCGGCACGCTCGTCCCAGTGCGCCACCACCGCCTTGCCTTCCATCGGCACCATCGCCTGGCGCGACAGTTCGACATCGCGCTTGACCACCACGCTGGCCTTTTTCGACAGTGCCTCGAAATCGTTGTCGACCGAGAGGGTGAGGAACAGGTTGTCATCCCAATCCTCATGCACGCGCACCGATTTCTCGAGCCGCGCGGCATCCGAATCCACCAGCGCCGGCAATTCCTCGATATCGAGCTCCACCAGCTCGGACAGGTCCTCGGCTTCGGCGCGGGTTTTCGCCACGCACATCACCACCGGCTCGCCGACAAAACGCACCTTGCCGTGCGCCAATGGCGGCTGCGACGACAGCTTGTAGGTGGGCAGGGAGGAAGGCGAGGCGATGTCCTGCGCTTCCACCAGATCCTCGCGCACGAACACCCGGCCCTCGGAGCCGGCCGGCTTGCGGATGCCGCGAATGCGGCCGTGCGCCACCGGGCTCCTCAAAAACGCCACTTCCATCTGCCCCGGCAACACCATGTCGGAAACGTATTGGCCGCGCCCGTGCAGATGGCGCGAGTCTTCCTTGCGCGGGACGCGGGCACCGATGCCCTGGCCGGGCTTGCCGTGTTCTTCACTCATCTCGAAATCCTCAATGTCACGGCCTTGGAAGCCGTTGCTAAGCCGCGACCAGCCCATGCACACCCGCATAGTCCGATGGCGCAGGCGATTTCCAGTCGCGCAACAGCGCGGAATCGATATCGTAAACCTCTACGCCCAGCGGCCGACAAACTTTCAATGGGTCGGTGGCATTCGGCCCCCAGATCGGCACCGACATGTCGCCGTGCGGGCAGGTCGAGATCGCGCACAGAAGGTCGATCTCGGCGAAAAATTCGAAGTAGTCGCCCTTCTTGCCCGGGCAGGGTTTGACGAAATACTGGTTGTGCTCCTTGGTAAGGCCCGTCACCTGGAACACATTCAACACGTCATGTACATCGTATTCACCCAAGTGATGCGGGGCGACCGCGCGCACCAGATTGGAATGGCAGCAAACGTCCAATTCCTCGCCGGTCAGGAGTTTGTGGATGTAGGGGTCGCAGCGTGTGCCCAGAAGGTCGTGGCAACCGGCGCCATCCTCATCGAAGCCGTAATTCACGGTGTCGGCGGTGACGGTGGCCATCGGCCGCAGAAACGGCAGTACCGACCAGAAACGGTCGCCCACATGCATGTGCGCTCCGTGCAGCTGCTTGGTGCGCGAGGCCCAGAATTTCTCGCGCGGGTTGGCCTGGTTCCAGAGGTTCAGGTCAACCACCTGCGGTCCCTCGACCAACACCAGGCGGCATACCTGTCCGGCGCGCATGGTCCAGGAGTGGCCGGAGCGGATCGGTACCACGTAGCTCGATTGCAAGGTGCGGCTGGCGGTCTGGCTGGCAATCGGGCCGTAGACCTCGGGGTTGACCGACAGCGGCGATCCGCTCTTCGGCTCGCATAGCGGTTTTGGCATGGCTAGGTCTCCTTGACTGAAGGGCGGGAATTTGCTTCAGTCCAGACTGAAAACAGACGAAAAAGCGGCCGCGGCGAACGCCGCGGCCGCCCGCATGATACCGCCGTGGTCAGCCGAACTTGACCAAACCGCGCACGCGCATGAAGTCGTATTCCGACAGGCGCATGTAAGGCAGGATGTCGCGCCGGAACTTCATCACCGAGGCCAGCACCTCCTTGGAATCGGCGTCCTTGGCTTCGGCCTCGATCACCTTCCACGACACTTCAGCCATCTGGCGCAGCGCATCATCGGGAATCTGCCGTACCTGCACCTTGAGTTCGCCGACCATCTGGTTGAACGCCACGGCGTTGCGCGCCCAGTAGTTGCTCATCATCTCAAGGGACGCATACTTGGCGCCGACGCGGACAATCTCCTGCTCGGCCGGGCTGAGCGTGGCCCAGGCCTTTTCGTTGATGAAAATGTCGTAGGGGCCCGACGGCTCCAGCCATCCCGGCCAGTAGTAGAACTTGGCCACCTTGTGCAGGCCCACCGCCAGGTCGGCGACCGGGCCCACGAACTCGATGGCGTCGATCGCGCCTGATTGCATCGCCTGCGGCACTTCGCCCAGCGGCATCGACACCGGCGTGCCGCCCATGGCCTGCAGCACCTTGCCGCCGAGCCCGCCAATGCGCATCTTCATGCCCTTGTAGTCGCTCATGGCCTTGATCTCCTTGTTGTACCAGCCGGCGGGCTGGATCGGGTTGTTACCCGCGGAGAAGAATTTCACGCCCAGCTTGCCATAGAGCTTTTCGGCCAACTCATTGCCGCCGCCATGCGAGAACCAGGCGTTGTGCTCCTGGGCGGTCAAGCCGAAGGGCAGGGTGCCCAGATAGTTCATCGCCGGAATCTGGCCCGCCCAGTAGGTGACGTAGCCATAGCCCATCTGGAAGGTGCCGTTGGCCACCGCATCCATGGTCTGGAACGGCGGCACGATTTCGCCGCCGCTGAATTCGCGGATTGTCAGTGACCCGCCGGTGGCCTTGGTCACAAACTCGGCGAACACGTTGCCGCCGCGCGACATGCCCGGTGCGGTCTTGCCCCAGGTTTGCTGCATGCGCCATTCTTTCTTGCCCTGCGAAAACGCGGGCGCCATGCCGGCGGCGAGAATGGCACCGAGCCCGCCGGTGCCGGTGAGTTTCAGGGCTTTGCGTCTATCCATGGTGAAGCCTCCGTGATGAGAATTACTGCGTGAAAAGGAACTGCCTTGAAATCAGAACAACTTGGTGGGTAGCCAGGTGGCGATCTTCGGAAAGAACCACAGGACGAACATGAACAGCACCTGCAAGGCGATGAACGGCACCACGCCGCGGTAGATTTGGTGCACCGGCAGGTCGCGGGCGGTACCTTGAAGGTAAAAGATCGCGTAGCCGAACGGCGGCGTGAGATAGCTGGTCTGCAGCACCACCCCCATCATCACCGCCAGCCACAGGGGATCGACACCCAGCTTCAGGAGAACGGGCGCGAAGATCGGCACGATGATGAAAATGATCTCGAAGGTGTCGATGAAAAAACCGAGCAGAAACATCAGCGCCAGCACCACGAAGGTGGCGCTGGCGGCGCCGCCTGGCAATTGCGAAAACACATCATCGGCCAGCTTTTCGCCACCGAGGCCGCGAAACACCAGCGAGAAAATCGCCGCGCCGATGAGGATCAGGAAGATCATGCCGCTCATGCCCATGGTGGCGCGGCAGGCGTAGCGCAGCATGTCGATATTGATCTGCCGGTTGAACGCCGCCAGCACCAGCGCGCCGACCGCACCGACCGTGGCCGATTCGGTCGCGGTGGCAATCCCGGTGAGGATCGAGCCCAGTACCGCGACAATCAGCAGTAGCGGCGGAATCATCACCTTGACGATGCGCATCTTGAAAGTGCGGCGTTCTTCGTCGCTGATGTCCAGCGGCGGCACCCGCTCGGGGTGGCGCCAGGCGATATACACCACCCACAAAAGGTAGCTGCCGGCCAGGAGAAGCCCGGGAATGATGGCGGCGACGAAAATCTCCACCACCGTCACCGGGTCGGCTGCGTAGTTGCCCTTGGCAGACTGCACCTGCACATTGGCGCCCTGCATGAAGGTGCCCACCAGGATCAGCACGGTCGAGGGCGGAATCAGCTGCGCCAGCGTGCCGGAGGCGGTGATGATGCCGGCCGCCAGCGGCTGGTGATAGCGCGCGCGCATCATCGCCGGGTAGGAGATCAGGCCCATGGTCACCACCGTGGCGCCAACAATGCCGGTGGAGGCGGCCAACAGGGCGCCTACGATCACCACCGAGTACCCCAGGCCGCCGGGCAGCTTGCCGAAGGCCTGGCCCATGGTGGTAAGCAGTTCTTCGGCGATCTTCGAGCGCTCCAGCACGGTGCCCATGAAGATGAACAGTGGGATCGAGATCAGCACGTCGTTGGTGATGGCATCATAGGTGCGGCCGAAGGCGCCAGCTAAGAGCGGCGTTTCGAAGGCGCCGAACAGGATGCCCAGGCCGGCGAAGGCCAGCGAGGCGCCGCCCAGCGCGAAGGCCACCGGAAAACCGAGCAACATGAAGCCGATCAGGCCGGCGAACATGCAGACGGCGAGAATCTCGCCGATCACATGGCTATCCATGGGCCTTCTCCCCGCGTGCAAGCACCAGCAAGGCGCGAATGGCCATGGAAAGCCCTTGAATCATCACCAACACACAAAACACCGGGATCACCGTTTTCATCAGGTAGACGAACTGCAGGCCGTCGTTGGTTTGCGAGCGCTCCAGGAGGCGCCACGAGCGTTGCACCCCGGGCAGGCTCCACCAGAAAAGAAATCCCATCATCGGGTAGAGGAACACGATCACGCCCAGCAGATCGGCTTTGGCTTTTGTCCTGGCCGACCATTTCTTGTAGAGCAGGTCGACCCGCACATGGCCGCCTTCCTTCAAAACCCAGGCCGCGCACAAAAGTACGGCGGCGCCGTGCAGCCAGATATAGGATTCCTGCAGCCAGGGAAAGCCCTTGCCGACAACGTAGCGCATCATCACCACGGCAAACGAGATCGCCACCACCGGCAACATCACCCAGGAAAGGGTGCGGCCGATGAAGGTATTCATCGCGTCGATCCAGTTGGCAAGCTTTTCAATGGCATTCATGTCGTGCGGTCCGCTGGAGGTGAGTAGTGTTCATTGATGTTCAATGTCTTTCGCCAGGCATGCGCGATGTCAGCGGGCGCGAGAGCGGCGCCAAACAAGTCTGCAGGTTGAGGCTGCCGCTTTTGCGACCGGTTGAATTGTAGGGGGCTTCTGTTCGACGGTCCGCATTCCAGCGCTTCGCTATTGAGAATTGCATAATTCATGACAAAAACATGTCTATGTTGAGGCTGTCATGTTTTTGGTAACGATCAATAAGCATTTTCCCGGCGTTCGACATGGCGAAAGGCTCAAACTTGAAAAAGCAATGATCATGCCGATTTAATCCGAACTTGCCGGGGTCTGGTCGCTCCATTCGCCAATTGCATAAAGCGGCGGGCATGGCCGGCGCCTTGCGTGGTCTGGCTTGAATCGTCGGGGGCTCGATATGGATGGCCATCATGCTCGCGAGGCGCGCTGATCATGCCGCCGGTGCGGATTCCTGATCGCGGTAGCGCGCGAAGGCCTGGCGCATGAAAGCCTCGATCGCCGGATCGTCGTCACAGGCCGGCCGCGGGTCCGCATCCCAATGGCCGAAGCGGTCGTGTCCACGCACCAGCAAGGCGCTGCGCCGGCCCAGGGTGGAGCGCACATGGGGCGGAATGAAAAATATCGCATAGCCAATGCGCGGCCTGTCTGATGTGTTGGCGAGCGATCCATGTACGGTGCGCTCGGCATGCAGGGAAAACTCGCCCGGCTGCAGTTCCACGTCGAGCGCGCGGCTTTCATCCAGGTCGTGGATGGTCTGGCCGCGAATCAGCAGGTTGTCGGCATCGCGGGTCTCGGCATGCCGGTAGTCCGCCTCGAGATGACTGCGCGGGATCACGCGCAGGCAGCCGTTGTCGTGCCGGCTGTCGGTGAGCGCGACCCAGGCGGTGACTTCTTCATGCGGGTCGAGCCCGAAATAGGCGGAGTCCTGGTGCCAGGATACATAGCGTCGATCCCCCGCTGCCTTGGCCCATACGGTCGAGGTGAACACCAGAATGTCGGGGCCGATCAACGACTCGACCGCGTCCAGAATGGCAGGGTGGCGCGCGATTTCCTCGAGTGCGCGAAAGCGCAGGTGCGCCTTGAAGCGCAACAGGCCGGTCAGTGGCACAGCGCGCGCCTGCGCAAAGTCTTGCAGTGCCCTGGCGCGGCGCAAGGCGTCTTCGGTACCAAGGGCGCGCTGCGGGAAAAGCACCCCTTCGCGGCGAAAGCCGGCGACCTGATCGGCGCTCAACAGCATCGGCCTCGCCTGCGCGAGCCACGCTCCAGCGGTGCAACATGGGTCAGCCGATGCATTTGAACGCTCCGGTGAAGGCCATCTAAGGGAAGCACCGATTTTAGCAACTGCGCGCCAGGCGGGCGCCTTCAGGGCAAGGGGCCATGTACTTCGCGCCCGGCAACATAGGTACGCAACACAGCGATGTCGCGGATGCGACTGAGCTCGCAAGTCAGCGGATCGTCGTCCAGCACCGCGAAATCGGCTGCCATTCCGGGCGCCAGCGGCCCGCGCGTCCTTTCGTCCCAGGTCAGAAAATGCCCGGCCACAGTGGCCATGCGCAGCGCTTCCTCGCGAGTGAGATTGCTCTCGCCCAGCCGCTGCTTGCCGTCGTCATCCCAGCGCGCCAGCGCTTCCCACAGCGCGAACAGCATCGAATGCGGCACACCGTCGGTGGACAAGGCGACCGGCACTTGGGCGTCGAGCAATTGCCGGATCGGCGTGCCGTGCGCGCCGAGCGCCTGCAGCTTGAAACGGTCGGCGGCCATGTACATGAAGCCCGGCGTCACCGTGGCTACCAGGCCCAGCGCCTTGATGCGGCGGATCTGGTCTGGTGTTGCTTCGGTCACGTGCACCGCAACCCAACGCTTGTCATGTATCGGTACCTGGGCATTGATCTCTTCAAACGCGCAGAGCACCCGCTCCAGCTCGTAGCACACCAGGGTGCAGACGCGGATGCCCAGGCGGGCCGCCGCCAGCCCCAGCGCCACCAGGCGCTCATGCGACAGGGCCTGGTAGAAGTGCCCGGCCCAATGCTCATACGGGTAGCCGCGCCCGATGATGCGCGCGGTTTCCGGGTCGGCGACATCCAGGCAGATCGCTTCCTCGCGCAGCAGCCCCTGCGTACCTACCGCGCCGCCTTGGCCGCCCAGACGCGGCGCCCATTGCGCAAGCAATTCTTCGATCTTGCGATCGCCGAACGACGCACTGGGCACACTCAAGGGCAATTGCATGCGCAGCGACAGTTCGCCGGCGGCTTCCAGGCGGCGATAGGCGTCCATCATCTGTGGTGTCACGCCATGGCCCTCGAAGGCGGCGGTGACGCCGGCGGCGCTGGTGGCGCGCACCGCGTGGCGCAGGCCGGCATAGCGGTCTTCGTAGGTGAAGCGCGGTACGCAGGCAAAGAGGGTGTATTCGAGCAGCGGCGCACGGTTGTGTTCGAGGAACACGCCGGTCGGAACGCCGGCGGCATCGCGGACGATCTCGATCTTGTGCGGGGCCGGCGTGTCGAGCGTGATGCCGGCCAAAGCGAGCGCGCGACTGTTGGCCACCGCCGGCAAGGGCAGGCGGCTCCACCAGCCCCAGGGCGAGCGGATGAACACCGGGTGGTCGGGTGCGGCACGGTCGAGATCGTGGCGGTCGGGAAAGCGCCCTTCGCGCAATTGCCCGGAGTCGAACACATAGCGGTCGGGTGGCGCGCCCATCGGCAGGGTGACGATCCACTCGCCGGGCGGGGTGTGGGCGGCAGCCTCGCGCACCGCCGCGCAGATTGCGGCCACCGAGTCGCAATGGGCGATCGCCACCCCGCACAGGTCGCGCAGGCCCATGCGATCCAGGTGCGGGTGGGCGTCATAGAAGCCCGGTACGACAGTGGCGCCACCAAGGTCGACCACGCGGGTGGCCGGCCCACGTGACTGCAGGATGCTCGCGCTGTCGCCAACGGCGCTGATCGTGGCGCCACGCACCGCGATGGCGCCGACGGTGCGATTGACCGGCTCCAGCGTGTGGATGCGAGCGTTGTGGAAGATCAGGTTGGGGGTGCTCACTGAACTTCCCGCCGGTTGATGCGTGCCATCCTCCCCGGGAGAAGATGAGCGGGCCCTCGGGACGGCCGGTAGTGCGCGCTCATGCCGCCTTTTGAGACCGCGTCACGTTGTACTTGTAGTCGCGAAATTCGCCTGAGAGCACCGGTTCATAGCGCGGTGCGGCGTTGCCGGCGCAGCCCGGAATGCATTCGATCTTCGCGTCGTAGTTGGGGTGGTGAAAAAACGCGATCGACATGCGACTGGCGGCACGCGCCGTTTCAACCGGCGGATTCAGCACTCGGTGCGTGTTCGAGACCCAGCGGTCGTTGGTCCAGCGCATCAATAGATCGCCGATGTTGCACACGAAGCGATACTTGTCGGTGGCCACATTGACCCACTCACCGGCGCGGGTCAGTACCTGCAGGCCGGGCGCCGATTCTCCGGAGAGGATGGTCAGCATGCCGTAATCGGTGTGGGCGCCGGCGCGCAACTGCCCTTCGGCCGGCGGGTTGTCCTGGCGCGGGTAATAGTTGATGCGCGCCGCGGTGATGTGGCGGTCGATCTTGTCGGCAAACCAGTGTTCCGGCAGGCCCAGCGCCAGCGCGGAGATGCGGCACAACACCACGGAAAGATCATCCATCGCCCGATAGTAGGCGTTAGCCGCCGCGGCAAAGTCCGGCGGCCTCGCCGGCCAGATGTTTTGGTGAAAATAATTGCGCGCTACAGGACCGGTGAACTCCGGTGTGTCGGGAATCACCTCGCGTCCGAAGTGCCAGTACTCCTTCAAGTCCGGTGGCGTGCTCAACTGGTTGCCGGCGGCGAGCGCCTCGAAGCCGAGACCCTTGTAGCCGCGCGGATAGGTCGGCGCAGGTGGCGCCACCTTTTGCTTTTCCGCAAGCGGCAGGTCGAAGAACGCATGCGCCTCTTCGTACAGCGCATCCATCGTGGCATTCGGCACGCCGTGACCGGTGATGGCGAAAAAGCCGATCTGTTCGGCCGCGTCCGCCAGCTCGCGCGCCACGCGCTGCCGGCCTGTTTCGTCGCCGGCCAGGAAAGGGGAAATGTCAATCACCGGTACCGCGTTCATGCTGTGGTCCTCTTTACGCAGAAATCGCGCGTGGTCTGGATCAACTTGCGACGCCAGGACGCGAGAGTATGAAGAAAAGGGAAATCAACATGATGCCCGAGTTTGCGCCCACACCATTGCGAACGTGGATTGCCACCGCGCATGAAGCACGCGTCGCCGCTACCGGGTCAGCCAAGCACTACAACAAGCCCAATGTAGCGGCCCGCTCCCCAGTGGACACATTGGACAAGGTCGTCGACCGCACAAACACCCCCGCCACCGGCGCGCGAATGGTCTCGACCGTATCGCCCCAGATATCGACGATCGTCGCCAGCAGCTGATTGCGTTCCACCACCGCACCAAGCTCAACTTCGGTGCGCAGCAACCCGCCCTTGCTGGCGCGCAGGCCCAGGAAGTCGCTCATCATGTGCGAGACCGGCGGTAGCTTGCGTACACCTTCGATCATGCCAAGCCCGATCAGCGCATTGGTGATGCAGCGCGCGCCTTCGTCGGTCACGCTTTGTTCCAGCCGCCCGCCCTCGCCGATTTCGAAGGTGAAGGCCGGCACGCCGACGGCGGTGGCTTCGACGCAGGAGATGCCGCGACTGACATACATGCCGCGCTCGCCGCGCACAATGAAGCCGGTGGCGCACTGCTCGGCCAGCCACAGTGCTCGTTCGGCCGATGGGCCGAGATTCATCGAGGGCAGGATCGCGATCGGCACATAGCGCCCGCCGCGGGTGGGCGTGTGGATGTCGATCGCGCAGGAACATTCGCGCATCAGGGCAAACAGTTTGCCGGCGACGATCTGAGCCAGGTTGCCCTTGACGTCACCGGGAAATACGGTCCAGGCGTCGATCGGCGCCTGATCCAGCGGCGACTTCATGAACTGCGATACCGGAAAGCGGTGGTCGGCGTAGAAGGCCAGCGGGTGCTGCACCGGCACGCAGACGATGCTGCCGGCGAGTTGCGTCGGATCGATGGCGGCGATCACCTTGGCCAGGATGGCGATGCCGTTGACTTCGTCGCCATGAATCGCGGCGCCCAGATACAGGCGCGGGCCCGGCTTGGCGCCATTGACTATCACCAGCGGAAAGCGCACCGGCGTGCCGTCGGCCAATTCCACCAGGCCCATCTGGCCGCGCACCACGGTGCCGGGCGCGGCGTTCAAGGGGCCGGCGCTCAAGGGGCCGACAGGGAAGGTCTTGATCGCTTGCATGGGCAGATAGCTCCGTTGGTCAGGCGGCCTGGCGCACGGTGGTGTCGGCCTGCAGGTCGTAGGTATCGAGCAGGCTGTCGACCAGACGGGTGGCGTCGTTCCAGTCGTAGGTGCGGTACTGGTGGCCGGCGGTGAACATCTTCGGGCCGCTGTAGAACATCTCGTACTGCGTATGGCGCGAAGCGAATTCGGAACCGACGCTGTCCCATGCCAGCTTGAACATCTTGACCCGGCCGTGGGCGTCGGTCACCGGCGAATGCTGGGTCTTGCCGATCAGTGAAGCGATTTCCGGATTGCCGAAATCCTGGGCCGAGGAAGGCAGCATGATCATGCCGCCGCCGGCCAGGTCACGGATCATCTCGATCACCTGCGGGTAGAGGCGCTGCGCCAGCACATTGGCGCTGTAGAGCATTGCACGGTCGGGGATGAAGAATTCACCCTGGGCGAGCGGCCCGCTGCCGCCTTCCATGCGCCCCTTGGCTTCCATCGCATGCACCAGGCCGTCGATCATGCCGGCCTGCGCCGCCAACAGGCCCAGGTTCTCGCGCACCTGCGGAAAATCCACCGTGCCGATGGTTTCGCAAACGCGTCGTGCCAGCCCGGTCAGATAGCGCAGCTTCACCGCCAGGCGGATCTGCGCCTGGTAGTTCTGGTACACGTGCGCGGGTGCGGTATGAAACTGCGCGAACGACATCGCCGGGTTGCGGTGCACGAACACGCGGTCCCACGACACCTTGACCTCGTCGAAATAGACGATCGAATCGTTTTCGTCATAGGCGGAGGAAAGCGGATAGTCGAATTTCGACACCGCGCCCTGCTCGTAGGAGCGGCGCGACAGCAGCTTCACGCCGGGCGCGCCGATCGGCACCATGGCGGTGAACGCGTAGCCGTCGTCGCCATCGCGCACCGGCCGGAGTGACGCCACCAGCAACTCGTTGGCGAATACCGCCGAGGTGCCGAGCATCTTCGCGCCCTTGATGGTGATGCCTTCGGCATCCTCATCGCAGATCGCGGCGGTGACGAAGGGATCGGCCTGCTCGCCGGTGGCTTTCGATCGGTCGGCCTGCGGATCGATGATCACATAGGCCAGGTACAGATCGTTGTCGCGCGCATGTCGGTAGTAGTCGAGCACCGCCTGGCCGCGACCCTTGCCGTGCGCCTCGAACACGTCGGCGCGCATCGCCATGGCCGAGATGCAGGAGGCCACATGATCGGGCGAGCGGCCCATGAAGCCCGCATGCTGCTCGCACCAGGCGGTGAGCGCCTTGCGGCGATCGACCAATTCGGCGTAACTGCGCGGCAACTGCCAGGCACGGTTGGCGCGCCGGCCACCGCCGATGTCGAAGGTCATCAACTCGGGGTTTTCGGCCTGATAGTCGTACAGGCTGGCGACGGTTTGCGCCGACTGGCGGAATGCCGGATGCGCTGCAACATCGCTGACGCGCTTGCCTTCGATCAGGATGGTGCGCGCGTCGCGAATGCTTTTCAGGTGGTCTTGGCCGTTCTTGATCATCTTGTTCGCCTCATCTCGCCAAAGGAAGCGGCAGGCGCGCGGCGATGTTTCCAAGCGGCGCACCCGTCCGATGTCGCGATCATGCACCGAATCAGGCCTGCTGTAAAGGTGAAGTTACTTCACCAATTATCCGGGGTCGCGGGCCGCTCGCAGTTCGGCCAGCGCAGCCTCGCTGTCGGCATGGACCAGGGCGGCGAGCCGCCCGAGCTCCTGCAGTTCGGAGCGCGACAGGGCGGCGAACAGGCGGTCGTTGACCTGTTGCATCAGCGGTGCCGCCTGCGCCAGGGCGCGGCTGCCGGCGGTGCTCAGGCGTGCCAGCATGGCGCGGCCGTCCCTGGGGTCGCGGCGCGTCAGCAGCAGGCCGTTTTTCTGCAGGCGCCGCGCCTCGGCCACCACGAACGACAGGCTGACGCCGAGCGCCTCCGCCACCAGCCCCAAGCGCAGTCCCTCGGCCGGTGCGTGGCGCGCCAGGTGCATGACGATGTTGTATTGCGGCGGGGTGATGCCGATGCGGGCCGCCAGGCCGCCGCGCACCTCCTGCAAGCGTGCCGCCAGTCGCACCAGGTCGTCCACCGCGCGGCGGAACGCCAGGTCGTTGCCGCCCACCAACAGGGCCTTGCGCGAGATCGAGGGCGGCAGTGCGGCGCCTGCCTGCCGTACCGCTTTCAAAACGGTCCCGGATGGCCGAGATACTGGGCGGCCGCCAGCACATGCACACGGAACACCGCGCGCAGGTCGTCTAACAGCACATACTCGTCGGCGCCGCCCATGTTGTTGGGCGCCGGGCCGTACACCACCGCCGGAATGCCGGCGGCGCGGTAAAAGCGCGAGTCCGAAAACCCGGGCCGCATGTTGGCCACCACCGGGCCATCGCTGCCGGTTTGCGCATGGCGTAACACCGTCTGCACGATCTCGCTGCCCGGCACGGTCACGTTGGGTTCATGCGAGCTCAGCACCTGCCATTCGACGTGGCGGTGAGCCTGCATGCGGCGGCCGATCTCCGCTTCGACCACGCCCAGGGTCAGCCCGGGCGGAAAGCGAAAATCCAGGCGCGCGGTGGCGCGATCGGGAATGATGTTGACCGCGATGCCGCCGGCCACCGTGCCGATATTGACCGTGAGCGTCGACAAGGTATTGAATTCACCGACGCCGGAAATCGGCTCGGAGACCGGCTGCGCCTCGCGCATCGCCGCCATCACATCGGCCGGCACCGGGCAGGGCATCGCCGCCATCGCTTTCAGGTCGGACAGTGCCTCGATCAGGTGCACGATCGCGTTGTCGCCCAGATGCACATGGGCGCCGTGATTGGAGCGGCCGCGCGCTGTGAGTTCGACCCATAGTTGTCCCTCTTCGCCGAAACGCACCACCCGCGGGCTGCCGGCATCGGCCGAGATCATGGCGTCGCCGCGCGCCTCGGGCACATTCGCCAGCACGTATTGCGTGCCCCAGGTACCGCCGGTTTCCTCGTCACTCACGAAGGTGAGCACAAGTTCGCCGCAGAGCGATGCGCGGTCCCCGGCCAGCAGCTTGGCCGTCATCATCGCCGCAGCCAGGCCGGCTTTCATGTCGCAGGCGCCGCGGCCATAGAGGCGGCCGTCTTCGATGCGGGCCGAGAACGGCGAGCCGTTCCATGCCGCGGCATCGCCCGCCGGAAAGGTATCGAGGTGGCCATTGAACAGCAGGCGGCGGCCGGGTTTGGCGCCGGCCAGGCGGGCGATGATGTTGACCGCCGGCGCGCGCCCGATCACTCGCTTGACTTCCATGCCGGGAATCGAAGTCAAAAAACTCTCGACGCCGGAGGCCAGCGCTTGCGTGTCACCTGGCGGATTTTCGCTGGGAATGGTCACCAGGGTGGCGCACAGGGCCTCAAGTTCTGCGTTCGCATGGAGAATGCGGTCGGACAACTGCAATGGCATGGTTTTCATTCCGGATGAGGTTGTTGCAAATGGTGGCGGTGAATGCGGTATCGGTATGTCAATCAGCACATGTACACTCGTGCAACCCGCAAAGCGCAAGGGCAGTAGCGAACGGCGCGGCCGGCCCGGCAAGCGGTTTCATGCCGCGTAGCAGATGCTCACGTGGCGTTTACTTCAATCCCGATTATCCACCAGCCTCGAACCCGCCCCATGAAACTTGCCCAACGCACTGCACTGGTCACCGGCGCCGGCAACGGCATCGGCCGCGCCATCGCCACCGCCCTGGGGCGCGAAGGCGCTCGCATCCTGATCGCCGATCGCTCCAACGCGGAGGCCAGCGCCGCCGAGATGGTCGCCGCTGGCATCGATGCCCATGGCGTGACCATGGATGTCACCAGCGAGGAGGACGTCGCCCGCATGGCGGAAGTTGCCGCCGAGCGCTTCGGCGGCCTCGACATCGTGGTCAACAACGCCGCCATTTTCTCCACCCTGATGCCCAAGCCACTGGAACAAATCAGCGCCGCCGAGTGGCGCCAGGTGATGGATGTGAACACGCTCGGCGTGTTTATGGTGACCAAGGCGGCGTTGCCGCTGCTCAAGCAATCGCCGGCGCCGCGCATCATCAATCTGTGTTCCGGGGTTGCCTTCAAGGGCAATGCCCTGTATCTGCACTATGTGGCCAGCAAGGGCGCCATTCTGTCGATGACCCGCGCGCTGGCGCGCGAACTGGGCCCGCACAACATCCTGGTCAACGCCATCGCGCCTGGCTTCACGCTATCGGAAAACGTCGAGAGCAATGACGCGCTGATGAGCATGGTGCGCGGCCCGTCGATCGCCGGGCGCGCTTTGGCGCGCGACATGTATCCGGCCGACCTGGTGGGCGCGGCGGTATTCTTCGCCGGCCCGGATTGCGGCTTCATCACCGGGCAGACCCTGGTGATCGATGGCGGGGCGTACTTCCACTGACATCACTGCAGGCGCGAGCCAATCCGTAGGCGATGATGCCGCAGGCGTGAGGGCGGCAAAAGCGTGAGCGTGACGCAGAAGGCGGTGTCATTCGGCCCTTGCAGCCGAGCGTTCGACCATTGAGGTGGTGCTTGAAGCCGGCTCACCTGCGCTGATCCGTGATGGGGTTGCCAACGCCGGGTTGGCAACTCTGGCGTCGCCACACTTCGCTCTGCGCGAACATTGCGGTGACAAGTTCACGATCCTGTGCCATATCAGGCCCACGATTGAGCATAAAACCGGGCTTATGGTGACCACCGGCGCCCCGCTACCCTGGCCACGCGCGTGGTGGCGCGCATCGTGCGCGGCCTGGCGCCGCGCGATAATGCGGGAGCGAACTTGAGAAGGGCGAATACAACATGCATCAGGTGGAGATCGATACCGGCACCAGCCAGCTCCTGTGCTCGGTGCGCGATGGCGTTGCCGTCATCACACTGAATCGGCCGGAGGCGCGCAATGCGCTGTCGGACCAGCTGACCCCGGCCTTGCGGCGCATGATCAAGGAGCGCGGCGACGACACCAGCGTGGGCGCGCTCCTGATCACCGGTGCGGGCACCGCTTTTTGCGCCGGCGGCGATGTCAAGGACATGGGCGACAACAGTTCGAAGAAATCCATGTCGCCTGACGAGCGCATTGCCGACCTCAAGCTGCGCCAGCGCTTACTGACTGGTGCCTTGATGGCCGTGAAAAAGCCGACCATCGCGGCCCTGCCCGGTGCGGCGGCCGGCGCCGGACTGGCGATCGCGCTGGCCTGCGATATCCGCATCGCCGCTGAAAGTGCCTTCGTGGCCACCGGCTACGCGCGTGTGGGCCTGTCGGGTGACTATGGCATCGCCTGGCTGATGACGCGCGCGGTCGGTTCGGCGCGCGCGCGTGAACTCATGTTCACCGGCGAGCGGGTCGATGCGGCGCGTTGCGAGCGCGTGGGCCTGGTCAATCGCGTGGTTCCGGATGCGAGCCTGCAAGAGGAAGCGTTCGCTTTGGCGCGCGCGCTGGCCGAGGGGCCGCGGCTGGCGCTGGCGGCGATGAAGGAAAATCTCGACGAGGCCGCACGTATCGATTTTGAGACCGCCCTGGATCACGAGGCCATCCGCATAGTGACGTGTTCAGCCAGCGCCGATCACAATGAAGCGGTGCGCGCGTTTGTCGAGAAGCGCAAGCCGAAGTTCGTTGGCGCCTGAGACCGGGCCCACAGGAATAAACTTTCACCCTGCGAAAAAGCACAAACCAGAAAGACACGTCATGAGCAAGAAATCCGGCTCCCTCTCCGGTCTCAAGATCCTCGAGTTCGAAGCCATCGGCCCCGGCCCCTTCTGCGGCATGATGCTGGCCGACATGGGCGCCGACGTGCTGGTGGTGGACAGGCCCGGTGAATCCGGTTTGGGCATCGCGCGCGGCCGCAAATTCGACGTCATGCTGCGCGGCCGCCGCTCGGTGACCCTGGACCTGAAGTCGAAGAACGGCGTCGCCGCCGCGATCCAACTGGCAGCCAAGGCCGATGCCATCATCGAAGGCTTTCGCCCCGGTGTGATGGAGCGCCTGGGGCTCGGTCCAGACGTGCTGTTGGCCGCCAACCCGAAGCTGGTCTACGGGCGCATGACCGGCTGGGGCCAGGCGGGCCCGATGGCGCCGCGTGCCGGCCATGACATCAACTACATTGCGCTCTCCGGGGTGTTGCACGCCATTGGCCGCAAGGGCGAGGCCCCGGTGCCGCCGCTCAACCTGGTGGGCGACTTCGGCGGCGGTGGCATGTTTCTGGCCTTCGGTATCGCTTGCGGCATCATCGAGGCGCAACGCTCGGGCAAGGGTCAGGTGGTCGATGCCGCCATGGTCGACGGCGCCTCGATGCTGGCCGCGATGTTCTCCGGCATGATGGCCAGCGGCCACTGGAGCGAAGCACGCGGCGAGAACATCCTCGATACCGGCTGCCCCTGGTACGACACCTACGAAACCAGCGATGGCAAGCACATGTCGGTGGGCGCGATCGAACCGAAGTTCTATGCCGAACTGCTGGCCGGACTGGGACTCGCGGATGCCCGGTTGCCGAAGCAGAACGATCGAGCCGGATGGCCTGAACTGCGCGCTCGCATCGGTGCCGCTTTCAAGTCGAACACGCGCGAGCATTGGGCGCAGGTGTTCGCCGGCGCGGACGCCTGCGTGGCGCCGGTGCTCACCTTCAGCGAGGCGCGCGAGTTTCCGCACAACAAAGTGCGCGGCACGTTCGTCGATGCGAACGGCATGACGCAACCCGCCCCCGCACCTCGCTTTTCGCGCACGCCGGGCGCGATCAGCAGTGCCGCGCCGGAACGTGGGCAGAATGGTCGGCCGGCGCTGGCCGATTGGGGATTCGCGCCGGAACAAGTTGCGCAGCTGGAAAAGCTCGGCCTGGGCTGCGCAAGCTAAGCGTCCGCGGCGCGGAAGTGGCGAGACCAAGGGGCGCTAGGCAACGCCGGGTTGACGCGGATTGTGTAAACTCTTGCACAAGGAGTCACACATGGCCACCAATCTCGCCATCGACCCGGATCTGCTCGACCGCGCCCTTGAAGTCAGTGGTGAACGGACCAAGAAGGCGGCGGTTACCAAGGCCCTGCAGGAATTCATTGCTCGCAGGGAACAGCGTCGCGTGCTCGATCTCATGGGCAAGCTCGACTGGGATCCGGCATACGACTACAAAACGGAGCGGTCGCGCAAGTGACCTTGCTGGTCGATACCAGTGTGTGGTCGCTCGCCCTGCGTCGCGATGCGCCGGCTGCGCAGCCGGAGGTTCAGGCACTGGGTGATGCGCTGGCGGGTTCGGAAATGATCGTTCCCACCGGCTTCATCATTCAGGAGCTGCTGCAAGGTTTCAACGGACCGAAAGCGAGCGCTGCGATCGCAGGGCGATTCAGTGCGATTGCCTACCTGTCGCCCAGCCGGGATGACCACATCGCGGCTGCCGAGGTCAGAAACAGATGTCGGCGGGCCGGCGTTCAACTCGGTACGGTCGATGCACTGATCGCGCAGCTATGCATGCGCAATGACTTGACGCTTCTGACCACCGATGAGGATTTCGTCCATGCGGCAAAGCACTGCGCACTCAAGGTATGGTCACGCAAGTCCGTCGCGCGCTACCAGTGACATCGGGCCTCGCATGACATGGCTGTACAAGCCCGAAAACTCTTCACCCACCATCGGAAGAAGCACATG
>JBEIFV010000058.1:0-32222 GCA_040382235.1 Burkholderiales bacterium | reverse complement strand
GCAGGCCGCCTTTCACTCCTTCGGCGGTGTGCCGTGCGTGCTGGAAAAGCTGTTGCCCCTGAAGAGCGAAATTTCGGTGGTGGTGGCGCGCGCGCGCGACGCCAGCGTCGTCACCTATGCGGTTGCAGAGAACGAGCACAAGGGCGGCATTCTCGACAACAGCATGGTGCCCGCGCGCATCAGCAAGCAATTGGCCGAAGCGGCGCGCAGTGCGACACTGCGCATCGCCTCCGCGCTCGATTACGTAGGCGTCCTGTGCGTGGAATTCTTCGTGCTCGAAGACGACACGCTGCTGGTCAACGAACTGGCGCCGCGCCCGCACAACAGCGGGCACTACAGCATCGATGCCTGCGTCACCAGCCAGTTCGAGCAGCAGGTACGGGTGCTGGCCGGGCTGCCGCTGGGCGATACGCGCCAGCATACGCCGGCGGTGATGCTGAACATCCTGGGCGAGAGCTGGACCGGTCCGCATGCGGCCGAGGCGCCCGATTGGGAGGATGTTCTGGCGCACGGCTCGGCCAAGCTGCACCTGTATGGCAAGACGCAGGCACGCCCCGGGCGCAAGATGGGTCATGTCACAGTGCTTGGCACGACCCTCGGCGCTGCGCTCACCTCGGCGGCGGCGATCCGCGCAATCTTGAAGCCGTGAACGTGGCTTCGGAAGTCGCCCGTGCGGTGGCGGTGTTGGATGCGGGCGGGCTCATCGGGCTGCCCACCGAGACCGTTTACGGCTTGGCGGCCGACGCATCAAGCGCCACCGCGGTGGCCAGGATCTTCGCCGCCAAGGGCCGCCCGGTCGACCATCCGGTAATCGTGCACCTGGCCGACGCCGCACAGATGGATGACTGGGCCATCGAAGTTCCGCAGTCGGCGCGTCGCCTGGCGGCGGCATTCTGGCCGGGCCCCATGACGCTGATTCTCAAGCGCGCGGCGCATGTCCTGGATGCGGTGACCGGCGGGCAGGCGACGGTAGGCCTGCGGGTGCCGTCCGACCCGTTGGCGCATGCGGTGCTGGCCGCGTTCGCACAGGCACGCGCGGGGCATCCGGCCGGCATCGCCGCACCGTCGGCCAACAAGTTCGGCCGCGTCAGTGCGACCACGGCGCAACATGTGCGCGAGGAATTCGGTGCCGCCGTCGACCTTGTGCTCGACGGCGGCTCGAGCGTGGTGGGGATTGAATCGACCATCGTCGACTGCACCGCCGATTCGCCACGCATACTTCGTCCAGGTGCGATCACGCGCGAACAGGTAGCCGCGGTGCTCGGACATGCGGGCTCTGTTGCTCCTGCCGATGCATCGACCCCTCGCGTTTCGGGCAGCCTCGAGGCGCACTATGCGCCGCGCACACCGACTCTGCTGGTCGCGCCAGAGGACTTGGCCGATGCGCTCAAGCACCATGCCGGCAAACGCGTGGCCTTGCTGGCGTTCACCGATGCGCATCCGGCGCAGCGTCGGATCACCGCTTCATTGCAGGCGCAGGACTACGCGCATGCGCTGTACGCCAGCCTGCGTGAACTCGATGCCGCGGGTTGCGATTTGTTGCTGGTGGAACGGCCGCCGGCCGGAGCCGCCTGGGACGGTGTCAACGATCGCCTGCGCCGCGCGGCATTTGGCTCCGGCGGTTGATCCTCCGGTTCGACAGGTGCTCGCCGTACCTGAAATACCCATTGGCGATGCATGCAGGCGGACTTGACCGGCAATCAGATTCCCATACAAAGTATGGACGATAGATTTCGAGCGGGATGCGGCCAAGGCCGTACTCAATCTCAGGAAACATGGCGTTTCCTTCAAGGAAGCGCAGTCGATTTTCGACGATGAATTCGCAGTGCAATTTTTCGATCATGCACATTCCACGTCGGAAGACCGTTTTCTCATGCTTGGCATGAGTTCGGGTGCGAACCTGCTTCTTGTTTGTCATTTTGAAAATGAGGAGAGCGAAACGATCAGGATCATCTCCGCCCGCAAAGCCGCGCGAACCGAAGCCGGCTTCTGCAGACAGGATCGTCCATGAAAGCCGAATACGACCTCTCGAAACTCCAATCGCGCCGCAATCCTTACGCAGCGAAACTCAAGAAGCCGGTCTCCATCAGGCTCTCCGAAGACGTGGTCGACTACTTCAAGCGCATGGCGACGCAAGCAGGCCTGCCTTATCCGAGCCTGATCAACCTCTACCTGAGAGACTGTGTGATGCAGCACAGGAAGGTACAGATCGCCTGGGCGACCAAACGCTGACGGTTCATTGAAGGTCCACCACCGCGTGCTTGCACGGGTGCGGCCGAACGCTCACGCTTTCCTGATCTCCGGCAGCGTCGCCAGAAACGACTGCACCGCGCCCAGCACGATGTCCGGATGATCGCGCTGCGGCGAGTGCCCGCATTGCGGAATCTTGAACAGGCGGGTGCGCGGGTTGCGGCGCGCGATCTCCTCGATCTGGTACAGGGTGCCGTACCGGTCGTCCTCGCCCTGGATCGCCAGAATCGGTGCCTTGATCAAGGGTAGTTCCGCCTCGATGCGCCAATCGCGAAATTCCGCCGACAGCCACACATCGTTCCAGCCGCGGAAGGCACCTTCCGGGTCGTCGTGATGTTTGGCCAGCCGGGTCTTGAGGTCGCCGGATTCCCACGCGCTGCGCGCTTCGTTGATGCTGGCGATCGAAATCTCCTCGATCACCACATGCGGCGCCATCACGATCACGCCGGTGGCTGCGTGGCCGCTGGCGTACAGGAGCGCGATCGAGCCGCCATCGGAATGTCCGAACAGCACCGGGCGTTCGATCTCGAGCGCCTGCAACAGCGCGGGCAGCGTGTCGAAGGCTTCGCGCTGCATGAAGTCGGGCTTGCGCAGATTGCGCCGTGGTCCCAGTGCATCGTTGCCATCGGGCAATGCTTCGGAAGCGCCGTAGCCCTGGCGTGAATAGACCACCACCGAATGCGCCGTGGTGGCCGCGACACGCGCCGGGAAGTCGCGCCACATCGAAACCGAGCCCAGCCCCTCGTGCAGCATGACGATCGAAGCGCGGTTGGCGGCGCCGGGAAAGCGTTGGTATTCGAGCGTGCTGCCGTGGATGTCGATGAAGGGCATAAATGAAGAGCGGAAAAAAGTGCACACCTACTTTTTTCCGGCTTGTCCGGTTGCGATTCGCAGGCGAAGCCCGACGCATCGCAAGCTGAAGGGCCAGGAAAAATCCGGTTCGCGCGGGTTTGCTACTTGCTGACTAGCCGCAGCTTGAAGCGCTGGATTTTACCGGTCGCGGTCTTGGGTAGCTCCGGCACGATCTCGATCCAGCGCGGGTACTTGTAGGGCGCTAGCTGTGCTTTCACGTGGGCCTTGAGTTCGTCGTCGCTGGCGCTGGCGCCTTGCTTGAAAACGACGTACGCCTTGGGCTTGACCAGATGCTCTTCGTCTTCCTGCGCCACCACCGCCGCTTCCAGCACCGCGGGATGGGTTTGCAGCGCGGCCTCCACTTCGAAGGGCGAGACGTAGTTGCCGCCCACCTTCAGCATGTCGTCGTTGCGGCCGCAGTAGGTGTAGTAGCCATCGGCATCGCACAGGTACTTGTCGCCCGAGCGCGTCCACGGGCCCAGGAAGGTGTTCTTGGTTTTCTCGCGGTTGTTCCAGTACATCAGGGCCGAGGTCGGGCCGCTGACCTGCATCTCGCCGATCTCGCCTGTGGCCACCGGCCGGCCGCTTTCGTCCAGCAGGCGGATCGCGTAGCCCGGTACCGGTCGGCCGGTGCTGCCGTAGCGCACGTCGCCGGGGCGGTTGGAAATGAAGATGTGCAGCATCTCGGTGGAGCCGATGCCGTCCAGGATTCCGACTCCGTACTTCTCATTGAAGCGGCGGCCGATGTCGGCCGGCAACGCTTCGCCGGCGGAGGTGCACACGCGCAGATTCAGGGCGTCGCGGCGCGGCGCCTTGGGGTCGGCCAGCATCGCCGCATACAGCGTGGGCACGCCATAGAAGATGGTCGGCCGGTGCTTGACGAGCAGGTCGAACACGGCTTCCGGCGTCGGCCTGCCGCCCAGCAACACGGTGGTCGCGCCCACGCTCATCGGAAACGTCAGGCCGTTGCCCAGGCCGTAGGCGAAGAACAGCTTGGCCGCGGAAAACACCACATCATCCTCGCGGATCCCCAGCACCGCGCGGCCGTACAGTTCGGCCGTGAATATCAGGTGCGAGTGCAGATGCACCGTGCCTTTCGGGGCGCCGGTGGAGCCGCTCGAGTAGAGCCAGAAGCAGGGGTCATCGGCCGATGTGTCGGCCACCGCGGCCGCATCGCCGGCGGCGTCGATCAAGGCATCGAGGCTCGCATGCCCGTGCGCGTCGCCGCCGGCCACAATCACCAGCTTGAGGGATTCGATGCGCTCCAGCAACGGTGCGAATACCGGCAGCAGGGGCGCCGAGACCACCAGCGCCTTGGCGCGCGAATCGAGCAGCATGAACTCGAAATCGGTGCTGGTGAGCAGCGTATTGGCGGCGATCGGCACCATGCCGCCGCGAATCGCGCCCAGGAACACCGCCGGAAAATCCACCGTGTCGAGGAGTGCCAGCATGATGCGGTCTTCACGTGCAAGACCCAGCGACGCAAGCGCGCTTTGTGCGCGCACTGCGCGTAATGTGAGTTGACCGTAGCTATGGCTGCCGCTGCCGTCGATGTAGGCGGCCTTGCTCGCGCGCCCGGCATTGCGTTGCAGCAGGTCGTGTGCGGCGTTGTAGCCGCGGGGAATGTGCATGCGCGGCGGGCTTGTGCTGTGGTCTGCGCTGGAAAGGCTTGCCATATCGTGTCTCCCTTGACGGCAACTTTTTTTCGAATCGGCAGCCTGAGCCGATTTCGTACAGATGACGCGGCGCCCTGTTCAGGCCGCGGCCAGTTCGCTGCGCGCTTGCTCGATCCAATGCTGCGCCCACCCCACGCACACTTCTTCGGGCATGGTGCCGGCGCTGGCATCGTGCAGGCAGACCTCACCGATGCGTTGTGCGCCTAGCTCGGCGAACAGCGCATCGAACCTCTTGCCACCGTAGCAGAAGGTCTGCAGGTAGGTGCGGTCGCCGAGCGCGATCACGCCGTAATGCACGCTCGCCAAGTTCGGTCGCACGGAGCCCAAAGACTCGAAGAAGTCACGCGCATTGTCGGGCACATCACCCTGGCCGTAGGTGGACGAGCAGATCAGGTACAGATGCCCGGGTTTGATCGCCGTTGCGTCCAGGCCATCCATGACCTGGACATTCACCCGGGTGTCTTCATCGTCGCACGACAGTTCGATCTCTTGGGCGACCAGTTGCGCAGTGTTGGTCATCGTGCCGACCAGGATGGTGACCTCTAAAGGCATTGCTTGCTCCGTGATAAAGCGCTTGACACAGGTTCATACCGCTTGTTAATATGAATTATATTGCATTTATCGATTATTGAAAGAATTATAATGCAATAAACATGTTTTGGCAGCCGCGCAGCTACTTGCAGTGACGGCCTGGCCACAAGAGCCCCCGTTAGCCGCAAGCCACACCCCGAGCGCCCGGAGATTTTGCAGTGTCACCCATGCCAACCTACGACGACGACAGCAGCGCTGAGGCAGCCGAAGCGCAAGCCGGCCTGCTGGCGACACTGGGCGAACGCGTACGCGACCTGCGCGCCCAGCGTGGCATGACGCGCAAGATACTGGCGCGCGATTCCGGTGTGTCCGAGCGTTACCTGGCGCAACTCGAGTCCGGTGTCGGCAATGGCTCGATACTCTTGCTGGCCAAAGTGGCCGCGGCACTGCATGTCACGGTCACCGACTTGCTGCGCGAAGAGCGCCGAGTCGCGCCTGAATTCGAGCAGTTGCAGAACCTGACGAAGCGCCTGACGCCGGCGCAACAGAAGGCCGCGCACGACCTGCTGGCGCGCGAGTTCGACGCCGACGTCAAGGCGCGCATGCGGCGCATCGCCTTGGTGGGGCTGCGCGGTGCCGGCAAGTCCTCGTTGGGGCTGGCGCTGGCCCGGCGCATCAAGGCACCTTTCATCGAGCTCGATCGCGAAGTCGAACGCGAAGCCGACACCTCGTTGAACGAGATTTTCATGCTTTACGGCCAGGCCGGTTACCGCCGCCACGAGCGCGCCGCGCTGGCGCGTGTGCTGGCCCTGCATGAGCGCGCCGTGATCGCCACCGGTGGCTCGATCGTCTCCGAACCCGAGACCTACGATCTGCTGCTCGCGGGCTGCTATACCGTGTGGCTCAAGGCGCAACCCGAGGAACACATGGCGCGCGTGTTGGCCCAGGGTGATACGCGGCCGATGAAGGGCAATCGCGAAGCGATGGATGATCTGCGCCGCATTCTGCTGACGCGCGCCCCCTTGTATGGCCGCGCGGACGCGGTGGTCGATACCTCGGGCCGGGTGCAGGGTGCCAGCCTCGATGAACTTGCGGCACTCGCGAAAACGTAGAGGAAGATGAACCATGAATGCCGTATTGAAACCCGTAGCCAACGAAGCCCCGGTGAGCTTCGAAACCCACCCCTCGCGCTACCAGCACTGGAAGCTCGAGGCCGACGGCGACATCGCGCGCCTGACCCTCGATATTCGCGAAGACGGCGGCATCCGGCCCGGCTACCAGTTGAAGCTCAACTCCTATGACCTCGGCGTGGACATCGAATTGAACGATGCCTTGAACCGCATCCGCTTCGAGCATCCCAATGTCAAGACCGTGATCCTGGGCTCGGGCAAGGACCGCATTTTCTGCTCGGGCGCCAATATCTACATGCTGGGTTTGTCGACCCATCAGTGGAAAGTCAACTTCTGCAAGTTCACCAACGAAACCCGCAATGGCATGGAGGACTCGTCGCGCCACGACGGCCTGAAGTTCATCGCCGCGGTCAACGGCGCCTGCGCCGGCGGCGGCTATGAAGTCGCGCTGGCCTGCGACCGCATCTACCTGGTCGATGATCGCTCCTCGACGGTATCGCTGCCCGAGGTGCCGCTGCTGGGTGTGCTGCCCGGTACCGGCGGCCTGACCCGCCTGATCGACAAGCGGCGCGTGCGGCGTGACCTGGCGGACATCTTCTGCACCACCTCCGAAGGCGTGCGTGCGGATCGTGCGCTCAAGTGGAAGCTGATTGACGGCCACGCCAAACCGGCACAGTTCGCTGCCTACATCGGCGAACGCGCGGCCGAACTGGCGCAAGGCAGCCTGCGTCCAACGGGCGCGTCGGGCATCGCTCTGGCACCGCTGAAAAAGACGATCGATGACACCGGCTACCACTACGAAACGGTCGATGTCATCATCGATCGCGCCGCGCGTGTCGCCACCTTGACCGTGACGGCACCTGCGATCGCGCCGCAATCCGAATCGGCTGCCATTCACGCCGCCGGTGCCGATTGGTGGCCCTTGAAATTCGCGCGCGAACTCGATGATGCGATTCTCATGCTGCGGACCACCGATCTCGACATCGGCACCTGGGTGCTCAAGACTCGCGGTCCGGCTACCAGCATTCTGGCGATGGATGCGGTGTTGCAAGCCCAGGGCGCTGATTGGCTGGTGCGCGAAACCACCGGCCTCTTGCGCCGCACCCTGGCGCGCCTGGACGTGACCTCGCGCAGCCTGATCGCGGTGATCGACGAAGGCTCGTGTTTCGCCGGCACCTTGCTCGAACTGGCCCTGGCCGCCGATCGCAGCTACATGCTCGACCTGGCCGACGGCGATGGCTCGCCGGCGATCGAGTTGACGTCGCTGAATTTCGGCGCCTATCCGATGGTCAACGGCTTGACGCGCATCCAGACCCGCTTCGCCGGTGACGAGCATGAAGTCGGCGTGGCCAGGTCGATGCAGGGCCAGGCCATTTTCGCGCGCGCCGCCGCCGATGCGGGCCTGATCACGGTGGCGCCGGATGACATCGACTGGGCAGACGAGATCCGCATGGTGATCGAAGAGCGCGCATCGCTGTCACCGGACGCCTTGACCGGCATGGAGGCGAGCCTGCGCTTCGGCGGGCCCGAAACCATGGAAACGCGCATCTTCAGCCGTTTGTCGGCCTGGCAGAACTGGATTTTCCAGCGACCCAACGCGGTCGGTGGTGATGGCGCGCTCAAGGTATTCGGTAGCGGGCGAAAAGCGAAATTTGACTGGCAACGAGTTTGAACTCACTGAGAAGAGATGACATGAGCACAATCGATTTGAACGCCCGCATTCCCAACAACGTCAACCTGGCGGACGACCGCACGCTGCAGCGCGCGCTGGAGCATTGGCAGCCAGCCTTCCTCGACTGGTGGAAGGATATGGGACCGTCCGATTTCCTTTCCTCCGACGTGTACCTGCGTACCGCCACCGGGGTGGATGCCGCCGGTTGGGCCAGTTACGGCACGGTCAAGATGCCTGACTATCGCTGGGGGATTTTCATGGCCGACCCGGAAGCGGGGCGCACCATCGGTTTTGGCGATCACATGGGCGAGCCGGTGTGGCAGCAGGTGCCGGGCGAGTACCGCTCGACCTTCCGGCGCCTGATCGTCACCCAGGGCGACACCGAACCGGCGTCGGTCGAACAGCAGCGCCTCCTGGGCCATACCTGCCCTTCGCTGTACGACCTGCGCAACCTGTTCCAGGTCAATGTGGAAGAAGGGCGCCATCTGTGGGCCATGGTCTACCTGCTGCATGCCCACTTCGGGCGCGATGGGCGCGAGGAAGCCGAGGAGCTGCTGATGCGCCATTCGGGTGATGCCGACAAGCCGCGCATCCTGGGCACTTTCAACGAGCCGATCGATGACTGGTTGTCATTCTTCATGTTCACCTATTTCACCGATCGTGACGGCAAGTACCAGCTGAAAAGCCTGGCCGAATCGGCCTTCGATCCGCTCGCGCGCACCACCCGTTTCATGCTCACCGAAGAGGCGCATCACATGTTCGTCGGCGAAACCGGCATCGGCCGCGTGGTGCGGCGTGCGCTGGAAGTGATGAAGGAACTCGGGTCCGATGATCCGGCTGCGGTGCGGCGCGCCGGCGCGATCGATTTGGCCACGGTTCAGAGGTACATGAATTTCTGGTTTTCCTCCGCGCTCGACCTGTTCGGCTCGGAGTCTTCGTCGAATGCAGGATCGTATTTCGCCAACGGCATCAAGGGCCGTCCGGACGAGGCGAAGTTCAGCGACCATCGCGAAATCGATACCACCTACAGTTTCCAGGCGCCCGACGGCGCCGGTGGGGTCAAGACGGAAGAAATCGCGATGCGCAACGCGATGAACGCGGTGACCCGCAATGAGTACATCAAGGATTGCGAAATCGGCTTCAAGCGCTGGAACAAGCTGATCGAGCGCGCCGGTTTCAGCTTCGAGCTCAAGCTGCCGTCCGATCGTTTCCATCGCACCATCGGCGCCTGGGCCGGCATCGGCACCGACCTGGCCGGCAATCCGGTTGGCAAGGAGGCTTATGCGGAGGTGTGCAAATCAGCCCTGCCATCGGAAGATGACCGTCGCTTTGTCAAGAGCCTGCAGCAGCGGGTGGTCGAGCCCGGCAAGATGGCGGCCTGGATCGCGCCGCCGGACCGTGGCATCAATAACCTGCCGGTGGATTACGAGTATGTGCGATTGAACTGAATACGCATGCAGCCTGGCTGATTCCGTGTCTCGATCACGAGATCGGGATTGGAGTGGCGCAATCATCAAGCATTCGTCGTCCCCGCGAAAGCGGGGAACCAGCTGTCTCGTGGGGAAGGGCGCCGGATTTCCGCTTGAGCAACCCAAGCCTGCCAGCGCCAGACGAGCTTGCCTGACGATTGCGACCTTCCGAGATTTTACTTGGAGCGCTCGTCGCCAACGGGCTCGAGTACGCCATCAGCGCGCAACCGCGCGATTTCCGCACGATCCATGCCGAGCATGTCGCGCAATACGGCATCCGAGTGTTCGCCGACGTCCGGCCAGTGCAGGCGGGCATCGCCGGCGGCGGGATGCAAGGCGCCCGGTACTCGCACCCATGGCACCGACGTCACGCCGTCCGGCGCCGCTTCCGCCACGACGCCGGTTGCAACAACCTGCGGATCCTGCGGCCATGAGGCGAAGTCATGGATGCGGCTGGCCAGCACGTCGGCCGCATGAAAGACCGCCAGCCACTCTTCGGTGCTGCGGGCAAGCAAGGGTTCTTGCAACAGCGGAAGCAGCGCCGCGAGATTGGCCGACCGCTGCGCGAAATCGCTGAAGCGCGGGTCGCTGGCGAGCATTGGCACGCCGAGCGCATTGCAAATCGCCGGAAAATGCGCTTCCTTGGTGAGAGTGATGGCGATCCAGCCGTCGCTGGTGCGATAACTGCCGGCCGGCGCATTGAGCTTGGGCGCCGGGCCGCCTTCGAGTCGTTGCTCGATCAGCTTCATCGCCATGAAGGCGCCGGTGGCATGCATCAGCGAGACATCGATGTGGCGCCCTGCGGTCTCGAACGGTCGCGCCGCCAACGCCGCCGCCAGCGCCTGGAATGCATACAACGCGGTGGTGTAATCGGCCGACAGGAAACCGGTCGGCCGCGGCGTGCCGGCGGCATCGCGGTTGGCCATCATCATCCCCGCGAAAGCCTGCGCCACGGTATCGGAAGCAGGCAGGTCGCGCGCCGGCCCGTCCTGGCCGAAGCCGCTGACCGAGAGATACAGCACGCGCGGATTGGCACTGCGCACCGCGTCGTAGCCGACGCCCAGTCGTTCCATCACGCCGGGGCGGAAATTCTCGATTAGCACGTCGCAACGCTCCGCCATGCGCGCCAGCAGCGTGCGGCCGGCGGGCAACTTCAAGTCAAGCGCGATCGAGCGTTTGCCGCGATTGGCCGTCAGGTCGAGTGCGCTGTGCGAGCCGAGCCGCTTGCCCAGCACGCGCCCCCAGTCGCCGGCGAATGGCTCGACCTTGGTGACGTCCGCGCCGTACTGTGCCAGCAGCATGCCGCAATAGGGACCGGCGATGCCCTGCGACACGTCGAGCACCTTGAGGCCCGCATAGGGACGCGCGTAGTCCGGCTTTGCCGCGGTGTGCTGGATGGTCACAGGCGTGTCCCCTTGTTGTTGGAAAGGCAGTCTACCAATTGGCCATGTCGAATGCTTGCGGCGCTTGAGAGTCTGCGTGAACCCGGGCGGCGCGACGATTGGGCCCCTGCACCGTGCCGACCCCGGATAAGCCCGCATTGCCGAAAACCCGTGTGCCGCCGCCGCCCGCGCGGCGCTAATATGCGAGGCTCCTCCAACCACTCGAGAGAATTTCCATGACCGTACAAGCCATCAACCCGCCGGCCTTGTCAAAGCCTACCGGCTATTCCCATGTGACCATCGTGCCGGCCGGTCGCCAGGTATATGTTTCGGGCCAGGTAGCCTTGAACGCGCAGGGCCAGCTCGTAGGTAAAGATGATCTGGCGGCCCAGGCCGGGCAGGTATATGCCAACCTCGGCGCGGCGCTGGGCGCGACCGGTGCCACGTTCGCCAACGTCTTCAAGATGGTGACCTATGTGGTCGACCTGACGCCGGAGAAGGCAGCCGCGGTGCGCGTTGTGCGCAATCGCAATTTCGGCGACGGCCCTTACCCGGCGTCCACCATGGTCGGGGTAACCTCGCTGGTCCACCCCGACATGATGATCTAAGTCGAGGTCATCGCCGCGCTGGACTAAAGCCGGCTTTCGAGTGCACGCCGACCTCACCTCGTTTCGACTGTTCTTGGAGGTGGCCGAGGCCGGCAGCGTCAGCGCCGGAGCGGCCCGGCTCGACCTGGCCCTGGCGGCAGCCAGCAAGCGCATCGCGCAAGCCTGAGCGCGTGCCGGCGTCGCCTTGCGGGTGCGCCATCTGGGTCGGGCCCGAGGCAGCCGTCGCTAGCCTTCGCCAAACACGAAGCCGGCCTCGCCCACCGCATGATTGCTCGAGCGCGGGCAACACCCGAGAATGCCATCCTTCACCCGGGAGTTCATTTGAAAATCATTCGCGTCACCGCCACGCCGCTCAATGTACCGGTCACAGTCGATATCGTCGGCCTCAACAAGGAGACCACGCTTTCGCTCTGCCTGACCGAGATCGAAACCGATACCGGCCTGATCGGTCACGGCATGACGGCGATCACCGAGGAGGAAGTCATCGCAGCGGTGATTCGCGAAGTAGCGGGACCGGCATTGATCGGTTGCGATCCTCTCGCCACCGAGCAACTGTGGGACAAGCTCTACTGGCTGTTGTCGCCGCGCGGCCAGACCGGCTACGCCAGCCACGCCATCGCCGCGCTCGATATCGCGCTGTGGGATATCAAGGCCCGTGCCCTGGGCCTGCCCTTGTGGCGCCTGCTGGGCGGGGCGCGTGCGCAGGTGCCGCTCTACGCCACCTTTGGTTTCGGCTTTCTCGATCGCGAGCAGCTGGCGGCGGCGGCAAAGCTGTGGGTGGCGCGCGGCTTCAAGCGCCTCAAGATGACCGTCGGGCAGCATGCGCTGGCGCGGCGCGACGAGCCGCGGCCGCTCGATGACGTGATCACCGAAGATGTGCGGCGCGTCGCCGCGGTGCGTGAAGCGGTGGGCCCCGGGGTCAAGCTGTATGTGGATGCCAATTGCGGGCTCGACCTGTTTCATGCGACCAGGCTTGCGCGCGATATCGAGCCCTACGACATCACGTTTTTCGAGGAACCGCTGACGCAGAACGACGTGCCGGGCATGGCGGAGTTGCGCCGGCGTACCGGCATCCCGCTGGCGGCCGGGCAGAACGAGGGCCTGGCGTTTCGCTTTCGCGACCTCTTGACCCACAACGCGGTCGATGTGCTGCAGCCCAATGTGACGATTTCGGGCGGCTATTCACAGGTGCTGAAAATCGCCGGCATGGCGCAGGCCTTCAACGTGCCGATCGACAACGGCGGCGCCTGGCCGTTTCACAACATGCACCTGCATGCCGGCGTCGCCAACGGCGGGCTGGTGGAGTACCACTATGTGGCAGTGCTGGTGCTGCAGAAGATTTTCGACGGCCTGCCCGCGCCGCACCAGGGCTGGCTCAAGCTGCCCGAGACGCCGGGCCTGGGCTTCGCACCCAACCCGGAACGGGTGCGGGAACTGGCCAAGCTACCGACCTCGCACGGTAAGGGCAAAGCCTGAACTTCACAAAACGGAGACAAAAATGAAATCGATCATCACAGTGTTGGCCAGCGTGCTTGCACTTGGCAGTGGGCTAGTGTGGTCCCAAGCCTATCCAACCAAACCGGTGCGCATGCTGGTGGGCTATGCCGCCGGCGGCGGTGCCGACGCCCTGGCGCGCCTGACCGCCACGCATTTGGCCGAAGCCCTGGGCCAGCAGGTGCTGGTGGAAAACCGCGCGGGTGCCGGCGGTACGCTGGCCGCCGACGCGGTGGCCAAGGCGCCGGCCGACGGCTACACCCTGCTGTTTGGAGAAACCGGCCTCCTGATCGCACCGGCGGTGTATGCCTCGGTGCCGTTTGACCCGATCAAGAGCTTCGCGCCGGTAGGTTCGGTGTGCGCGCTGCCGATGGTGGTGGTGGCCAATCCTTCGGTGCCAGCGAAAAACACCGCTGAGCTCGTGGCCCTGCTCAAGGCCAACCCCGGCAAGTACAGCTATGCCTCGCCCGGCGTGGGCACGGTGCATCACCTGGCGATGGAACTGTTCCGAAAGCAGGGTGGTTTCGATTTCGTGCATGTGCCCTACAAGGGCGCGGCGCCGATCATTCCCGATCTGATCGGCGGCCAGATTCCGCTGGCGATCCTCTCTGCGCCGCCGGCGCTGGCGCAGGCCCGCGCCGGCAAGCTCAAGGCAATCGCGCTGACCAGCCCGGTCAAGCTTGCCGGTGCGCCGGAGTGGCCGGCACTGGCCGATACCTTCCCGGGCTTCGACGCATCGCCGCGGCTTTTCGTACTGGCCCCGGCCGGCACGTCGCCGGCGATCATCGCGCGGCTTGACGCCGCCCTCAAGGCGATGCTTGCCAAACCGGCGGTGCAGGAGAGTCTGGTGGCGCAGGGGGCGACCGCCGTGCCGGCAAGCGCCGAGGAACTCGGAGCGTTCATGGCGGCAGAGGTGCGCAAATGGAGTGTGGTCGCGCGCGAATCGGGCGCCAAGGCCCAGTGAGCCCAGGCAGCACGCCTTGAGCGCCATGGCCTCCGGGAAGGCGCCCGGCGCCCGCAGGTTGCCTACAGCCCGGCCATGCCCTTTTCAACGAAGCTCAAATCCCAGGCGTCGTCGAAGCGGAACCCGCCCGGCACACCGGGCTGATTGAGCAGCTTCAGTTCGGCGTCGAGAAATTCGACATTGCGCTGGAATTGCGGGCGCGTCGGTACCGGGGTCTTCATGTACATCGCGGCATTGTTGGCAAAGGCGCGCTCGAACAGGTCGTCTTCGAGATCCTTGAAATACGCGCGCGCCCATTTGCGGAATGCGGCGCGGTCGCCGTGGATCGCGCGCAATGCCAGGGCAATGCCGCGGCAATAGGCGACCAATTCCTTCGGTTTGTCCTTGATGGTTTTCTCGGTCACTGAAGCTGTGATGTAGAGGTAGTCGGCCAGGTCGGGCGGCGGATTGTTGACCATGTTGAAGAGGTAGGTGCCGCCGAACTTCGCCACTGCCACGTCGGACGTGGGCGAGGAGAGGCAGAAGCCGTCGATCTGGCCGCGGTCGAAGGCCGCGATCATCGCCGCCGGACCGCCCTGGATGGGCACCAGTTGGGCTTCGCGGTCCGGATTGATTTTGGCGATGTTCATCATGTAGCGCGTGAGTTGATCGGGGCCGGCGCCGGGGCCGGTGGTGCCGATCTTCAGGCCCTTGAGCACCGCTGCCTTGGCCGCCACCGGTGAGGCCTCGGTGACCCCGGCCTTGTCGGCGAAATTCTTCTTGACCACGATGTTCGAGGCGTACTTGTTGACAAAGCCGCAGATCATCTTCACCGGTTGCTTGCGCATTTGCACGCGCATGTTCTGGGTCGGTGCGCCCAGCAGAATGTCGGCCGCGCCGGACAACAGCGCATCCTGGTTGACGCCGCGGTTGGTGGCCGCCAGTTCGACTGTAAGACCGGCCTTGTCGTACAGGCCGGTATTGCTGGCGTAGTCTTCCGGGCTCCACAGCCAGGAGCGCGCGGTGGAGCGAATCGAGGTCAGCTTCGGTTTTGCCGCGGTTTGCGCAAAGGCGCGCGGTGCCGCGCCCAGCATCGATGCGCTGGCGATGCCCTTCAGGATCAGGCGACGTTCAAGATCACGGTTCATCAGGGGTTCTCCGGGTTATCTGCGCGCAATGCTTGTGTACGAGGAAAGGCTTGGATGAGAAAACTGTCCTGGCCCTGCCGACATCAACGGCCTTCGGTGATTGGGGAAACGGTGCAATCGAAGGCGGCCTAGCGTGCAAGACCATTGCGCAACAGCCTGCCGGGGTAAGGTTCACCGTCAGGCCATGGCGCGCCGGGCGCCGGCAACACCATGCCGTTGACCACTACCGCATCAATGCCGCGCGGTTTCGAGATCAGGCGGTCGGCGCCAGCCGGCAAGTCGTGCACGCGTTCAAGCGGCCCGGCGCCCACGGTGTCGGGATCGAACACCACCACGTCGGCCGGGCGACCGACGGCCAGCAGGCCGCGATCGCGAATGCCGAACACCTGCGCGGTGCGCGCGGTCAGCATGTGGATCGCGCGCTCCAGGGTCAGGGCCTGGCGCTCGCGCACCCAGTGGCCCAGCAGATAGGTTGAATAGCAGGCGTCGCACAATTGCGACAAGTGGGCGCCGCCATCGCCCAGGCCCAGCACGACGTTCGGGTCCTTGAGCAATTCCTCGACTTCGTTCTCGTCGAAATTGACCACCGGCACGCGAAAGCGCGCCGGCGGATCCATCTGCGCGGCAAGGTCAAGTAACAGGTCGGCCGGGTGCATGCCGCGTTCACGCGCAACGTCTTCGACGCGGCGCCCGCTGAGCTGCGGCTCGGATGCGCAAAAAGAGATTTCTGTCAGGCGCCAGCTGGCGCGACGCGACTCGCCTTCGGCCGCGCCGGCGGAGAAATACTGGTCGCGCCCGCCGCGGCCCGCGACTTCCTCGCGCATCTGGCGGCGAAACTCCGGGTCGGCATAGATGCGTGCACGTTCGGCGGCGCTGCCCGCCTTGCGCACCGGCTCGAACAGTTTCCAGGTGTCGTAGACCACCGGTGAGCGAAAGTCATACTCGATGACGATCGGCCGGCACGCGGTTTGCGGATAGATCGGCAGGCCGCGCGCGATCAGCGCGGCGCTTTTGGCCAGCGTGTCGCGATGCCCGCCGGGGCCACGCTGGCCGGCCAAGAGCGCGGTCCAGCACACGGTGGCCCCGCTTTCACGCTGCATTGTCTCGAAGGCCGCGAAGTCCGGTTCGCGCAACAGGTTGTAGTGAATGATGCCGCTGCCGGCATCGCGCACGCCGCGCGCCATTTCGATCAACTCATCCTTCGAAGCCATGCGGCTGGGTACAGGTTTGCCGTCGAAGCCCACATGTACCTGCGAAACCGAGGTGGCGAAAGCGATGGCGCCGGCCTGGATGCCTTCGGCCACGATGGCGCGCATCGACGCGATCTCGTCAGGCGTGGCTTCGCGTTCCACCGCCTGCTCGCCCATGACGTAGAGCCGGGTCGGCGTATGGCCGATCATCACCGCGGTATTGATCGCGGTGCCGCGCGCCTCGATCGCGTCCAAGTATTGCGGGAAGGTTTCGAACGGCCAGTCCGGGCCGATGCCGGCTTCGAGTGCTGCCAGGCTCATGGCCTCGACCCGCTCCAGGGTGCGCAGGATCAGGCTGCGCCCCGCGGGGCGGGTGGGGGCGATGCCGAAGCCGCAGGAGCCCATCACGGCGGTGGTCACGCCATGCCATGGCGAGACGGTCATCATCGGATCCCATAGCACCTGTGCGTCGTAGTGGGTGTGGATGTCGACAAAGCCCGGGCACACCACGCGGCCGCGCGCATCGATGGTCTGGCGCGCGCTGTCCGGCGCATCCCCAAGCGCCACGATCCTGCCGCCGCTGATACCGACGTCGCCCATGCTGCGTGGCGCGCCGCTGCCGTCGATGAGGGTGCCGCCTTCGATTTTCAGGTCGTACATGGCTCTACCTTTGTCCGCGCCAACGCAAGAGGCGCGATTCGAGTTTTTTAAGGCCGGCGTTGAGAATGATACCGGTGGCCGCCAGCACCGCCAGGCCGGCGAATACACCCGCCGTATCGAACAGGCCGGAAGCCTGGCCGATCAGAAAGCCAATGCCGCGGTTCGACGAGATCAGCTCGCCCACCACCGCGCCGATCAGTGCATAGGGTACTGAAACCTTGAGGCCGGTCAGCACCCAGGCTGCGGCCGAGGGAAACACCACATGGCGCAACTGCTGCAGGGGCGTGGCGCCCATGATGCTGGTGACCTGAAGATAAAGCGGGTTGACGTCGCGCACGCCCGAGAAAGTGTTCAGGAACACCAGGAAAAAAACGATCAGCGCCGACATCGCCACTTTCGATTCGATGCCGATGCCGAACCACAGGATCAGCAGTGGTGCCAGCGCGATCTTGGGCATGCAATAAATCGCCGTGATGAAGGGGTCGAACAGGCGCGCCAGGATGTCGGAACGACCGAGCACGAAGCCGGTGATAAAGCCGGCCAGGCTGCCGATCAGGAAGCCGATGATCATCGCCTTGAAAGTGTAGGTGAAGGCGTGCCACAGGGTGCCATCGATGCTCCAGTTCCAGAGTTTGATCGCCACCGCGGCCGGCGAGCTGATAAAGAAAGGATCGATCAGCCGCCCAGATACCAGATGCCAGATTGCAAGAATCGCCGCAGCGATGGCCACCTGCCCGGCGCGAATCGCCAGGTCGTGCCGGGTGTCGCCGGCGGCGCCGATCGGCAGCGCCAGCGCTTCGGCCGCTTCAGCGGTGGTGCCGGCCACGTTGGTGGTCAGGACGCTCATGCGAAAGCCTCGGCGCGACTGGCTTCGATCTCCGGCGCCAGCAGGTCCCACAGGGTCTGATGGATCACCCGGTAGGCGGGGTCGAACTGGATTTTCAGCGGGTCGCGCGGGCGCGGCAGGTCGATCGCGTGCACCGCCTTGATGCTGCCCGGCCGGCTGGAAAACACCACCACCCGGTCCGACATCGTGATGGCTTCCGCCAGGTCATGGGTAACGAAAATGATGGTCTTCCTGGCGCCTTCCCAGATGCGCATGAGTTCAGCCTGCATCAACAGCTTCAGTTGCGCGTCGAGCGCGCCAAAAGGCTCATCCATCAACAGCGTGGCCGGGTCGTAGCTCAAGATCTGCGCCAGCGATACGCGTTTTTTCATGCCGCCGGAAAGCTCGCCCGGATAATGCCCGCCGAAATTCTTGAGTCCCACCAGCGCCAGCATTGCCTCCACCCGCGCGTCGATGGCGGCCTTCGGCGACCCGCGCAAGAGCAGCGGCAGGGCGATGTTGGCCGCAGCCGTACGCCACGGCAGGAGGCTGTCCTGCTGCGTCATGTAGCCGGTGGCGGTGTTGGGGCCGGTCACTTCACGGCCGTCGTGAAGGATGGTGCCGCAGGATGGCGCGACGATGCCGGCCACCAGATTCAGGAGCGTCGACTTGCCGCAACCCGAGGGGCCGATGAAGGAAACGAACTCGCCGTCTTCGATGGTGAGGTCCATCGGAGCCAACGCTGTGGTGCTGCGCGTGCCTGAGCGAAAAGTTTTGCCGATGCCGCGAATTTCGATCATCGTCGCAGTTTAGGGGAGGCCACATGGTTTGTCATGCGACATCGGTGAGCACATCCTCTTCTATCCAAGACGGTCCAGCCACGCGCGTGGCGCAACCACATCGATTCCCAGGCGTTGCGGAAAATGCCGCGTGTTTCCCGTGATCACCGGGCAGTTCCCGGCAATCGCGACCGCGATGAAGGGCCAGTCACCTCGATCGGGCAGTTTCAACGCCGGCAAGTAAGGCGTAATGCGTACCCATTGCGCCTGCGCCGCCAGCAGCGCGACGAGTTCATCAACCTCGCGCCGCGGCAGTGCCAGCCGCGGCCGGTGCAATACGTCGAGATATTCTTCGACGATTTCGGCGCATACCATCGGTTGCAACAAGCCATGGCGGATCGCTTGTGCGACCGCGCCAGGCGGTCCGGTAGAGCCTAGCAAGGCCGACACCAGCACATTGGTGTCAACGACGGCCGGGCTTGGCATTGGCGCTGTTGCGTCCTTTGCGCGACGCGGCGATTTCAGCGTCGATCTCTTTCGCGCTGAGGCGCTTCCCGCCTTGAGTCTTGACATGGGCTTGAATACGTTCGAGCACAGCGCCGAAGCGCGCGGCGCGATGCACGCGCAAGGCTTCCTCGACCTCGCCCGGTTCGGTATGCAAAAGCAACGCGAACGGCTTGCCGTTGCGCGTGACGACGATTTCCTCGCCGGCCTCGATGCGCTCCCAAACCTTGCCGGATTCGGCCCGCAACTCGCGAACGGTCACATAGTCCATAGCATATCTCGGTCAACAAAAAGGTACGCAATTGTAGTCCGTTTCGGCCGGTTTCCAGTATCTGCCAGGCAAGGCGGCGGTCACCGCCATGGCCGCTGTATCGGTACCGGCGCTGCCACCGCGATCGACTGTCAGGTGTTGACCTGCCTGCAAGACATGCTCAACCGCAGCTTCAATGTGCCGCGCTGCCACCGATGCCGCCGCATCGCCATGCTTCTCGCCCAGCCAATCCAGCATCATGGCGGCAGAGAGGATCATGGCGAGCGCATTGGCGATGTTGCGGCCGGCCAATTGCGGCGCACTGCCGTGCGAGGGCTGGAACAAAGCGTGCGCATCGCGGCAGGTACGTGCGATCATCAACGCCGGGAATTTTTCGCAGAGCGGGAGGTACTGCTCGCACAATTTTTCAGGCGTCAATCGGCCTGCGGCGACGCGCGACGCGAAGTTCGGCATGTCGATCTTTTCGGCCAACCCATGGGCCAGAAACGGGTTCATACAGATTGTCACCGCCTGCTCATTGGCCAAATCGATCAGGCGCGCCGATGGACCGCGCCAGAGCAAGCCCGAAATGACGACGTTTGTGTCAAGAATCAGGCGCATCAGCCACGGCTGCGCGCCAAATACTCTGCGACTTCGCCATCCGACATTGTGTCGCCGGGCATGCTCCTGATCTGTTCGAGAGCAGTGGCAAGATTGGTGACGGCGATGCGCCGTGTTTCAAACTCCAGCCATGCCCGGATTTTTTCAGGTGTAAACAGCCCAAGCGACTCGGCGCGTTGCGCAACGTCGTCCGGCAACTCGATGGTGATTGAGGTCATGGCATCCTCGCTTGGATCGATCATTCGATTATGTTGGTGCAATCGTGCCCGGCATCCCCACAGTTACCCTTGCACTGGCCGTGCGATTTTCCTTTTTTTTAGGCTGGCTGAAGGCGGCTCATCAAGCTGGGAAAAGCGGAGTGGATCAACGTTTTTCGTGTTTAGATGGACCTTGCCTTTGCGCTATTCCGCGAGCAAGGGTGGGACCGGTCGGACGTGAGAGGCGGCATGCGTGGCGTTCTCATTCGGTCCAGGCAGGCGCGTTGGCAATCGCAAGCCAGTCTCCGATCGTGGCGACAATGCCGGGTATGCTTCCGCTCCTGTGACGGCGACCCCACTTTCCACCAAAGGTTCGCTCGGCGTGGTTTGCGCGCTGGGCGCGACGCAAACCCTGGCCTGGGCCTCATCGACCTATCTGCCGGCGATTCTGGCGGCGCCGATTGCGCGCGACCTGGGTATTTCGCGCGCCACGGTGTTCGGTGCGTTCTCGGTGTCGCTCCTGGTGATGGCCGCGGCCGGGCCAATGGTAGGGCGTGCGATCGACCGTGCCGGCGGGCGTCACATGCTGATGTGGTCGAACCTGGTGTTGGCGGGCGGGCTTGCCATGCTGGGCGCGGCCAATCATGTGGCCGTGTTGTTCGTTGCCTGGTGCATTCTCGGCGCCGGCATGGCCATGGGTTTGTACGACGCCGCGTTCGCTGCGCTGGTCCGCCTCTACGGCGTCGATGCGAGAAAGCCGATCACCGGCATCACACTCATCGCCGGCTTCGCCAGTACCGTCGGCTGGCCGCTGTCGGCCTTCATGGATGCGCAGATCGGCTGGCGTGGTGCGTGTTTCGTGTGGGCCGGCTTGCATTTACTGGTTGCGCTGCCGATGAACTGGCGCCTGATTCCGGCAGTGGCCGATGCCCATCCCAAGCCAATCAAGGGCGCGCCTGCGGCGGGCCAGGCAGATGCGGAGGCGGACACTGCGACTGATACCGGTGCGCGGCGTCGAAGCTTTGCCCTGCTGGCGGTGTATTTCGCCACTACCGCCTTTGTCACCTCGGCATATGCCTCGCATCTGCCGGGCCTGCTTGGCGCGATGGGCGCCGGCGCCGCTGGGGCGGTGCTGGCCGCAGCCCTGCTGGGTCCGGCCCAGGTTGCAGCGCGTCTGGTGGAATTCGGCGTTATCAGCCGCTATCGGGTGCACGCGCTTACAACCGCGCGCGTGGCCACCGCACTGCATCCGCTGGCTTGCCTGATTCTCGGCGTATTTGGTGGCCCGCTTGGATTCGCCGCCGCCTTTGCGCTACTGCATGGCGCCGGCAACGGCATGATCACCATCGCCAAGGGCACCTTGCCGCTGGCCTTGTTCGGTGCGGCGGGTTACGGCCTCACGCAGGGCTGGCTGGGTGTCGGCGCGCGCCTGATGCAGGCCAGCGCGCCCTATGCCTTCGGGCTGGTGCTTGATGTATTCGGCGGGCGGGTCGCCCTGGCGATCTCGGCCGGGCTTTCGCTGCTGGCGGTGGGCTCCCTGTTTCTGCTGCGCGCCAAACCCGACGGTAAGCGCCAAGAAAACCCTGAATAAGTCCCTGGAATGCGGACTATCGAACCGAGGCTCGTTTCAATTCAACTCGCTGCAGAATCGGCTTTCTCAACCTACGGACTTATTCAGTGTTTCCCTAAGCCGCAACGGCGTTTAAGCCCGCCGCGATTCTTCGTATACTTGAGGTTTATCGTGCGATCAATGCGCGCTCCTATGTCAATGGCATCGTCGAGTGTCGCGTTTGTCGTCGCATGCAACTGCGCATGACCCGTCGAAAGAGCCATGTCCTCCCTCACGCTCAAAACGGCTTCACCGCTTTCGATGGTTGCACTGGCATTGCGCCGGCCGTACACCTTCATCGTGATGGCCATGCTCATCATGCTGGCCACGCCTTTCGCCTTGCGCAACGTGGCCACCGACATCTTTCCGGAAATCGACATTCCGGTGATCAGCATCATCTGGAACTTCGGCGGCCTGTCGGCGCAGGAGATGGGGCAGCGCATCGCCGGGCAGAGCGAGCGCGGCCTGTCCACCACGGTCAACGACATCGAGCACATCGAATCGCGCTCGCTGGCGGGCATCACCGTCATCAAGGTGTTTTTCCAGCCGGGCGCGAACATCCAGACCGCGATCGCCCAGGTGGTCGCGGCCATGCAGCCGCAGGTTCGCCAGCTGCCACCCGGCATCACCCCACCCTTGGTGATCAAGTATTCGGCGTCCAGCATCCCGGTGATGCAGGTTGCCATGTCGAGCCCGACCCTGCCGGAAAACGCGGTGTTCGACGCCGCGGTCAACCAGTTGCGCCCGCAACTGGTGACCATTCCGGGCGTCGCGATCCCGTTCCCGTATGGCGGCAAGATCCGCGTGATCTCGGTCGATCTCGATCTGCCGGCGATGCAGGCGCGCGGCCTGGCGCCGGCCGATGTGGTCAATGCCATCAACGCGCAAAACCTGATATTGCCTTCAGGCACGGCCAAATTCGGTGAGACTGAATACAGCGTGAGGATGAATGCCTCACCGGACGCCATCCGCGGCCTGAACGACCTGCCGGTGCGCTCCGCCGGCGGCGCCACCACCTTTGTGCGCGATGTGGCGCAAGTGCGCGACGGCTTCTCGCCGCAGACCAATGTCGTGCGGCAGGACGGCGAGCGCGGCGTGCTGCTGTCGATCCTCAAGAACGGCGGCGCCTCCACCCTGGATATTGTGAAGAACCTGCGCGAACGCCTGCCGGTAGCTACGCAGATCCTGCCGGCGGACATCAAGGTGACCACGTTGTTCGACCAGTCGGTATTCGTCAAGGCGGCGGTGATGGGCGTGGTGCTGGAGGCCCTGATCGCCGCCGGGCTCACCGCGTTGATGGTGCTCCTGTTCCTCGGCAACTGGCGCAGCACCCTGATCATCGCGCTCACCATTCCGCTTTCCATCATGGCCTCGGTGCTGGTGCTCAGGATGGTCGGCGAGACGCTCAACCTGATGACCCTGGGCGGGCTGGCCTTGTCGGTCGGCATATTGGTCGATCAGGCAATCGTCACCATCGAGAACATCGAGCGCCATTTGCATCTGGGTCGGCCGCTCGAGGAGGCGATCCTGATCGGCGCCGAAGAGATCGGCGTGCCGGCCTTCGTGGCCACGGTGTGCATCTGCATCGTGTTCGTGCCGATGTTTTTTCTCTCAGGCGTGGCGCGTTTCCTGTTCGTGCCGCTGGCCGAGGCGGTGGTATTCGCCATGATCGCCTCCTACATCCTGTCGCGCACGCTGGTGCCGACGCTGGTGATGCTGCTGATGCGCGGCACGCAAACCGGTGCCGACGCCGGCGGCGGCGGGTTGTTGCAGCGGCTGTATCGCGCTTTCGATGCGCAGTTCGAGCGGGTGCGACGCGCCTATGCGCTGCTGCTGTCGGTCATCCTTGGCCGGCGCCGCCCTTTCTCGCTGATGTTCCTGGCGTTCTGCGCAGTGTCATGCCTGCTCTATCCCTTCCTCGGGCGCGATTTCTTTCCGAGTTCGGATACCGGCCAGGTGCGCCTGCACCTGCGCGCGCCGACCGGTACCCGCATCGAGGAAACCGCGCGCATCGCCGATGCGGTCGAGACGGTGATACGCGAACTGGTGCCGCCGACGGAACTCGAAACCATCCTCGACAATATCGGGGTACCCAACAGCGGCCTCAATCTCTCCTACAGCAATGCCGGCACCATCGGCACCTTCGATGCCGAGATATTTCTCTCGCTGCGTCGCGGCCATCGGCCGAGCGAGGAGATTGTCACCCTGCTGCGCGGCGAATTGCCGAAGCGCTTTCCCGGCATCGAGTTCTTTTTCCAGCCTGCCGATATCGTGACCCAGATTCTCAATTTCGGCCTGCCGGCGGCGATCGATGTGCAGTTTTCCGGGGCGAACATGGCGAAAAACGCCGAACTGGCGGCCGAACTGGTGAAGTCGATCAAGCAGATTCCCGGTGCGGTTGACGTTCATGTGCACCAGCGCCTGGACAACCCGGCGATCAACCTTGAAATGGATCGCACCCGCGTACAGCAAATGGGCCTGTCCGCGGCCAACGTCGCGCAAAATGTGCTGATTTCCTTGTCCGGAAGCACCCAGACCTCGCCTGCTTTCTGGCTCAATCCGCAAAACGGGGTGGTCTACAACCTGGCAATCTCGACACCGCAGTATCGCGTCGATTCACTCGATGCCCTGCTCGGCATCCCGGTCGCGGCCCAGGCCGGTGCGGCAGGAACCGGCAACGCGTCCGGCACCACCCAGTTGCTGGGCAATCTGGTCGAGGCCAAAGCCGGGCGCAGTCCGGCGGTGGTGACGCGCTACAACATTTCCCCGGTGGTCGACGTCTATGTCAGCGTGCAGGGTACCGACCTGGCCAGCGTCGCCGCGCAGGTGCAGCAGCGCATTGACGAGATTCGCCCCAAGCTGCCGCGTGGCAGCCAGGTGACCATGCGCGGCCAGGTGCAGACCATGCAGGAGTCCTTCGTGGGCCTGGGCGTCGGCCTGGCGATGGCGATCGTGCTGGTCTACCTGCTGATCGTGGTCAATTTCCAGTCGTGGATCGACGCGGCGATCATCGTGGCCGCGTTGCCGGCGGCCTTGGCCGGCATCGCCTGGATGCTCTTCATCACCGGCACCACGCTGTCGGTGCCGGCGCTCACCGGGGCCATCATGACCATGGGTGTGGCCACCGCCAACAGCATCTTGCTGGTGTCATTCGCGCGCGAGCGGATGGAGCAGGGCGTGCCGGCGCTGTCGGCCGCGCTCGAAGCCGGGGCCACCCGCATCCGGCCGGTGCTGATGACGGCGCTGGCCATGATCATCGGCATGATTCCGATGGCCATCGGCCTGGGCGAAGGCGGCGAGCAAAACGCGCCGCTCGGTCGGGCCGTCATTGGCGGTCTGGTTTTCGCCACGGTCTCGACCCTGTTGTTCGTGCCGGTGCTGTTCGCCGGCGTGCATCAACGCCTGGCACGCCGCCGCGCCGCGCGGGCTCATCCGCAAGAACCCAACGCACCGATCGGTGTTTCGCAGCAGGAGTCCTGAAAGTCATGACCGAGCAACGCCATTCAGAATTGGCCATTCACCCCGTTCATCCTGCCGAGGGCACTGAGCTGCTGAGGCGCCGCCAGATCGTGCGCCGCGCCTGGTTTGTGACACTGATCGCGCTGCTGCTGCTGGGAGTGGGCGCCGGACGTACGCTGTGGGCCCGGGCGGCGAACGCCAAGGTACTCGAAGGCGGCACCGGCGAGCGCGCGGTGCTGTATGTACGCACCGCCTATCCCAAGGCGGGCGCGGGCCAGACGCTTTCCCTGCCCGGCACGCTGCAGGGCTTTGTGCAGTCGCCGGTCGCCGCCCGTGCCAACGGCTATGTCAAGCGTTGGACCAAGGATATCGGCAGCCGTGTGGCCAAGGGGGAATTGCTGGCAGAGATCGAAACGCCGGAGCTCGATCAGCAACTTGCGCAAGGCGCGGCGGCGCGCGCGCAGGCGGCAGCGAGCCTGGCGCTGGCCAACAGCACCATGGAACGCTGGGAAGCCTTGCGCAAGAAGGACGCGGTGTCGCAGCAGGAATTGGACGAGCGGCGCAGCAACGACGCGCAGGCGCGCGCCAACCTCGCGGCGGCGGACGCCAATGTCGATCGCCTGCGCCAGCTGGCCAGTTTCAAGCGCATCGTGGCACCGTTTTCGGGTGTCATCACGCGCCGCAATGTCGATGTGGGCGACCTGATCGACGCCGGCGGCAGCCGCCCACTGTTTCTGCTGGCGCAGACCGATCCGCTGCGCATCTATGTCAGCGTGCCGCAGGCGTATTCGCAACTGATCAAGGTCGGGCAGCCGGTGACGGTGACCCAGGCGGAACTGCGTGGCCAGAGCTTTCGCGGCGAAATCGCGCGTACTTCCGGGGCGATCGACACCGCCACCCGCACCATGCAGGTCGAAGTCTCGCTGCCCAACAAGGAGGGGCTGTTGTTGCCTGGAGCCTACGTGCAGGTGGCGCTGCCACTGATCGCCAGCCAGGCGCTGACCATTCCCGCCAACGCGCTGATGATTCGCGGTGAGGGCATGCGCGTGGCGGTAGTCGACGCCGGCGGTGTGGTGCGCCTGCGCAGCGTCAAGATCGGCCGCAATTACGGCGAGTCGATGGAGTTGATCGAAGGCGTGACGGCCAAGGATCAGCTGGTGCTCAATCCGTCGGACTCACTCACCGAAGGCGACCGCGTGAGCGTGGTGGTGGAAAAACCGGTCGCCAAGGATGCGGCACCCGGCAAGGCGGCCACGGACAAGAAGGAAAAGTCGTGAGCGTCGCAGCCTCGCGCAGGCGCACGCGCGGCGCACGCGCAGCGCTCCTTTTGCTATGCCTGTCGCTTGGCGCCTGCATGACCGCGCCGGACTACAAGAAGCCGGCGCTCGACATGCCGGTGGCGTGGAAGGTCGAGGAGCCTTTTCGTATCGGTACGCCCAATGACGGCGCCCCCAAGGGCCCATGGTGGCTACGCTTCGGTGACCCGCAGCTCAACGAACTGGCTGCCAAGGCGGTGGCCGGCAGCCCGACCCTGGCGCTGGCCGGCGCGCGCCTGGCCCAGGCGCGTGCCGGGCTGGAAGCGGCCGGCGCGGCGACCTATCCGCAGGTCGGTGTCACCGCACGCGATGTGCGCAGCCGGATTTCCGCCAATCGGCCGCTGTCCAACAATATTGCACCCAACTTCAGCACCACGCAGACCGACATGGTGTTCGCGCTGTCGGCCAGTTACGAGCCGGATTTGTTCGGGCGCGTCGACAGCGTGGTCGCCGGCGCACGCGCCACGGCCGAGCAATCGGCGGCCGATTTCGAGAACATCCGCCTGGTGCTGACCGCCGATCTTGCAACCGCCTATTTCAACCTGCGCGCGGTCGACGTCGAACTCGATGTGCTGGCGCGGGCGATCAACCTGCAGCGCCGCTCGCTGGCGCTGGCGACCACGCGCCGCGAGCTCGGCGCGGCCTCGGGCCTGGATGTGGCGCAACCGCAGGCGCTGATCGACAGTACGCTCACGCAAGTCGATGTGCTGCGCCGTCAGCGCGCGCAGTTTGAACATGCGATCGCCACCCTGACCGGCACACCGGCACCGCTGTTTTCCCTGGCGCGCGACAGCCGTGTGGTGCAGCCGCCGGTGGTGCCGATCGGCCTGCCGTCGGACTTGCTGGAGCGCCGGCCGGATGTGGCCGCGGCCGAGCGTGCGATGGCGGCGGCCAACGCGCAGATCGGCGTGGCCAATGCGGCCTTCTACCCGAGCATTTCCTTGGGCGCGCTGATCGGCACCCAGAGCCGCCTGGAGCGCTTGCTGTTCAATACCGCCAGCGGCATCTGGTCGCTCGGCCTGACGCTGGCACAGCCTTTGATCGACGGTGGTCGCATTCGTGCCAATGCCGATTTCGCGCAAGCCGGCTACGACGCCACGGTGGCCAATTACCGGCGCGTCGTGCTTGGCGCCATGCAGGAGGCGGAGGACGGCATCATCGGTTCGGCGGCGCTCGAACGCGCGCACCGGCAGGCGCAGGTTGCGGTGGCCAGCGCCACCCGGGTGCTCGATATCGCGACGGCGCGCTATGAGGGCGGTGTAGCCAGCATTCTCGACCTGATCACCGCCGAGCAGAGCCTGCTGGCCAGCGAGCGCCTGGCTGCCCAACTGGCCGGGCAGCGTTTGCTGGTTTCAGTGTTCCTGATCAAGGCGCTGGGCGGCGATTGGGAAGGGCCGAGGAAAATCGCCAGCGAGTAGGTGCTTGAGGTGCTCGCCGGCGGGCGCGTGCCACACCGATTTCAGCGCGCGCAGCGAAAGCCGATGTTGTGATGCCCGGCGCGCGGGGCGCGCGACAGCGTGCGGCCACGTTGCGTGGTGGTCAGTTCCTCGGCCGGTGAATCATGGCCGCCGCCGCGGGTGCCGCGCACACCGTCACTTGCGGCATCTTCGCGCCCGTCATCGGCGCGATACGGGTATGGCCGGTACAGGCTGGACACCCATTCCCACTGGTTGCCGGCCAGGTCCAGCACGCCGTAGGGGCTGGCGCCGGCGGGATACGCGTCCGCCGCCGCGGTCCGGGTCCAGCCGGCGCCGAATCTCGCGCGGCGCTCGTCCGGCGATTCATCGCCCCAAGGGTAACGTCGTCCGTCAGTGCCGCGTGCGGCTTTTTCCCATTCCGCTTCAGTCGGCAGGCGCGCACCGCGCCAGGCGCAGTAGTCGCGCGCACCGGTCCAGGTGACTTCGTTTACCGGGTGCGTTTCGAGCCCGGCGTCGGCACGCCAGCGGCCATCGACGAGGTGCACGCGCGCGTCGGCGTCGTCGTGGTCGAAGCGCCGGTAGCGCCGCCCGTCGTGTTCGCCTTCCCATCCCCGTGCCTGAAGGAAGGCGGCGAAATCGGCATGGGTCACCGGCAGGCGGTCGATCAGGAAACGGCCGAGCAGGACGCGGTGGGCCGGGCGCTCGTCCTCCGGCCCGTCATCGCGCCCCATGGTGAAGCTGCCGGCGGGAATCTCGACCATGCCTGCCACCTGTGCTTCAGCGTAGCCGGCGCAGATGAAGAGCGCAGTCGCGCCGAGCAGCTTATGTGCGAGATTCATCCCGCTATCCCGCTGCAACCACTGCGCTGCAGCGTCGCGCGAATCGACTGGTCATTTCAGGGGCGGCAGCAGGGCATGATGGCGTGCGTCAAATCAATCAGCCAGCCCATTGAGAATGAACATGGTTTCCAGCATTGGTGAAGGCTTGCCGCCGATGGCCGCGAACCGGCGAGCAAACAAGCCCGGCAACTGTGGCGAGCGGTACACCAGCGCCAGAGCGCGCGTCACGCTGGTTCGAAAGTCCGCCTGGCCGCGGCGAAACATCAGGCCGTAGGGCTCGTAGGTGAATTTTTCGGTCGGCATGCGCAGCGCCGTGCCGCCGCCGGTCGCCGCCGGTCGCCGCCGGTCGCCAGTGCCAGACCGATCGGCACCGACTGATCCGCCGCGTAGGCGTCCACCTTGCCGGACATCAGCGCGGCAATGCCGTCGACATGGTCACGCACGACCACGATGCGGCCATCGATCCGGCGCCGCTCGAATCCCTGCTTGAGCGCTTTCTCGGTGGTGGTGCCGCCGGCCACGGCGACGCTTTTCCCCCTAAGTCAAGCACGCTCTTGATGCTGCTTTCGTTTTTCACCAGGATGTTGGCACCGTCGACAAAAGTCATCGGGCTGAAATCGACTACCTTCTGCCGGCCCAGGGTGTTGGTGGTGACGCCGCATTCGATATCGATCTTGCCGCTTTCGACGGCTGCGAATCTGCTCTGCGCATCCACTGCCACCCATTTGATCTTGAGGTCCTTGAGCCCGAGCTCGCGCCGCACGGTGTCAGCCACCGCCGTGCACAGGTCGATCGAGTAGCCCTTGACCATGCCGGCATCGACACAGGAAAAGGGTACAGCCGCATCGCGATGGCCCATCACGATGGTGCCGCTTTTCTTGATGCGCGCCATGGTGGCGTCGAGCGCCCGCGCGGCCGGTATCGCCAGCAGGCGAATCGACAGGCCCAACAGCTGCGGCATGCGGGTGGTGAACTTCTTCATGATGCGGATTACCCATAGGTTGTGTGAATGCCGGACGTTGCCTTGGTGCGCGCCAGGCGGTGGCTGTGGTCGCCCCTTGCACGAAACCTGCCTGACCCTTCGCATTTTGCGCGAACTTCGGGTGGTACCGGGCTGCGTGTCGCCCGCCATTCCGGGGAAGATAACGCGGTGCCATGCGAAATGCCTTGCACATCCGCCAATTGAGGCGCATAGTCCACGCCTGCGATTTTCAAGTAGTGTTTTGTTGTTGTGTGGTTCAAGTACCTCCTCTCGCTGTCCGGTATTCCTCCCTTCATCATCCCGCCGTCTTGACCTTCGCCCTCCCGGGGGCATTCCCCGTTTTTTGTTCATTCAAGGAAGTACAAGACATGGCAACAGGTACAGTGAAGTGGTTCAACGACGCCAAGGGTTTCGGTTTCATCACCCCTGAAGATGGCGGCGAAGATCTTTTCGCGCATTTTTCGGCGATCCAGGGCGCGGGCTTCAAGAGCCTCAAGGAAAACCAGAAGGTCAGCTTCGATGTCACCGCCGGCCCCAAGGGCAAGCAGGCATCGAACATTCGCGAAGCCGAATAAATCACGGCGTCAAGTGTTTGTCTGAAAAAAGCCCGGCGTGAGCCGGGCTTTTTGCATCTGGGGCATGAGGTCGCGCACTGGTTCAAGCCGGCGCGGCTTCGGCAGCATCGAAATCGAGTTCGACGCGCGCGCCGTTGGGGTCGTGACAGAACAGTTGCCACTGGCCGTCGGCGTTATTGGCCAGGCGCCGCAGATCGTACTCGATGCCGCGTTCCTTCAGGCTTTTTGCCGTGCCTGGCAAATCCGTGGCGGTAAACGCCATGTGGTCGATCACGCCAGCGCGAAGTTCGGCGCGCGTCTTGCCGCCGATCACATGCAGGATCGCGGTCTTGCCGGCATACAACCACAAGCCGGGAAAGTTGAAATTCGGCCGCCAGCCGACCTTGAGGTCGAGCAACCCGCAGTAGAAGTCGCGGGTCGCTTCGACATCATCGGTCAGGATCGTGAAGTGGTTCATGCCTTTTATGGCCATGCTGGTTCTCCCGGTCTTGAGGCTATTGGAAAAGACTGAAAAAGTCCCTGCGACGCGAATGTTCGTTCCAGGCACGCCTTCAATTGCGAGCCTGTCGGCAGCGGATACACTTGGCGCTTGAGACGTTTGAATCCACACATTACACCCTCCGAGACCGCAACCAATGAGTCAAGCCTCCGTTGCGCCAAACCTGACCTCCGGGCTTGAGCGCCTGTTCCAACTCGCGGCAGCGCAGCCGCTCACCCTTGCCTGCGATCACTTTTTCTTCTTGCGTCACGGCCAGACCGAGTGCAACGCGCAACGCATTTTCCAGGCGACCAGCGAACCTCTCAATGCCACTGGCCTGTCCCAGGCGCAGCGCGCTGCCAGCCTGCTTGCGGATCAACGCATTGCCAGCATCGTTGCAAGCGACGTGCGCCGCGCGCGCGATACCGCCGAGACGGTGGCGGCGCGGCATCTGCTCGCGCCAATACTCAATAGCGGCTTGCGCGAGCGCAATTTCGGCAAGCTGATCGGTACTTCATCACGCGACATCGACTGGGGCTGCGAGCCCGAGGCCGGGGAAACGCTGGAGCTGTTTATCGATCGCAGCCGCGCCGGCCTGGCCGAAGCATTGGCACAGCCGGCACCGGTACTTTTGGTGGCGCATGGTGGCACGCTCTACGCCCTGGCCGGGCTGCTCGGGCTGGCGGTCGAGAGAACCCTGCTTGGCAATGCCCAGCCTCTGCGATTCGATCGGCGTGCCGATGCATGGCATGTGACCCCGCTGGCCGCAAGTGCCGCGACCGGCACCAACCTGGCATGACGCCGTACAAGGTTTTCCGCGCAAGGCCGCCGCAATGACCCATCCGCTCCCTGCATTGTCCCTGCTTGAAACCCGCGTGCTTGGCGTATTGGTCGAGAAGCAACACACGGTTCCCGACACCTATCCGCTGACCCTCAACGCACTGGTGTCCGGGTGCAATCAGAAAACCAGTCGTGCGCCGGTGATCGAGGCGTCCGATAGCGAAGTGCAAGGTGCGCTCGACAGCCTCAAGGGCATGAGCCTGGTGATCGAGTCCAGCGGCGGGCGGGTGGCGCGCTACGAGCACAACCTGGGCCGGGTTTTGCAGGTGCCGACGCAATCCGCCGCCTTGCTCACGGTGCTGATGTTGCGTGGGCCGCAAACGGTAGGCGAACTGCGCATCGGCTGCGAACGCCTGCATCGCTTCGCCGATGTTTCAGCCGTTGAAGGGTTTCTCGACGAGTTGGCAAGCCGGCCGGGCGGGGCGCTGGTGGTCGAATTGCCGCGCCTGCCTGGTGCGCGCGAGAACCGCTGGGCGCACCGGTTGTCCGGTGCGCCGGGGATCCAGGTGCAGCCACAAGCCGCG
>JBEIFV010000057.1:0-32276 GCA_040382235.1 Burkholderiales bacterium | reverse complement strand
ACCACGATCTGCTGCTTGAGCGTCTCGCCCCACTTGGGCGCGATCAGGCGGGCGACGAAATCGCCGATGCCACCGGGCGGGTAAGGCACCACCAGTCGCACAGGTTTGGAAGGAAAGTTGTCCTGGGCAAGCGCTTGAGCGGTGGCTGCGAGGGTCAGCAGGCCGCACATCAGCGGCAGGAAGCGACGCTGGCATCCGAGAATGGCCGACTTCATGATTGACTCCTTGAACATGAGATTTCCATCTGTGGCAAGGCGAAATTCAGCCTGGCATGCGCGGCATGGCTGCCGCCGCGTAAATACGGTCTTGCAAATCGACAGCACGCACGCAATCATCCACTGTTGCCGGTGGCGTCGCGCCCGCCTCGAACGCATCGAGCGCCGCGCCCGCCATGATTTCATACGCCAGGTGTGGTGTGGGCACCGCATGTTCCTCGATGCTGGCGCCGCGCCGATGCACCCGCAACCGGCCGTTGCACTCGTGCAGGTAAGCACCGCTGGCAGCGATGCGCCATTCGTAGTCGCCGCCTTCCTGCTGGTTGGCGTAGGTATAGCCGGCCTCGAGCGTGGCGGTGAAGCCTTCCGCGGTGCCGCACACGGCTGTGGCGAAGTCCTCGGTGCGGCCGCCATGGCGGACGCGTGCTCCAGCCAATATCAGGGGCTGCCCCGCCGTCAACTGGCAGATCGCATCCGCGCCATGGATACCGAGGTTGCGCAGCGCGCCGCCGCCGGAAAGATCCGGGTCGAGCATCCATGGCACGCCATACTCGATGTAGCGTGACGGCGGTCCGTTGATGGTGCGAAAGTGGGCATGCAGCAGCGTGCCCAAGGCGTCGTCCGCGACAAGTGCCCGATACGCGTCCCAGATGCGCAGGTGACGGTTCGGCAGGCAAACCGCCGCGAAGATTCCGGCATTGCGCACCGCCGCGGCGGAGGCGGCGGCCTCGCGCCCGTTGCGCCCCATCGGCTTCTCGACCAGCATGGCCACGCCGCGCGCGGCGACCGCGGTGATCTCTGCGGTGGCGAGGTCATGGCGCGGCAGGACCAACGCGAGGTCCGGACGTGTCTTCTCCAACAGGCAGGTGGTGTCCGGTACAAATGAGATGCCGTAGCGGTCGGCAGCGGCACGCCCGAGCATCGGGTCGGCGTCGGAGGCACCCAGAAGCCGAACGCCGCGCGCGCCAAGAATCCGCACATAACGCGGCGCATGCCAGTGAGTTATTCCCGCTATGACAGCGGTCAGCGTCAACAGGTTCTCCCCAAGGCCAGGTGCACCGATCAAGACGGCTCGACTCGCGGCCGATTGCGCAGCATTACAACATAGCGCGCGCCGAATGCGATGCGATCAGACCTTCAGTCTCGAGGCGCTGCCGTTCACGCAGCGCCGCGCTTGCCGGCTTTCCGGTGCCGAGTGCCGCTCAGGCGCGAAACGCGGTCTTCTCGGTACCTTGATACAGTGCCTTGACCTGGCGCGCCATTGAATCGGCATGCGTGGCGAGCGCGCCCTGATCGAGGTCCGCAAGAGGCCTGGCCTCGTAGTCGAAATTGTGGAACTTGTCGGTGCCGCGCACCAGCATCGCCGCGTCGCGTACCTTGGTCTGCTTCACGTAAGTCGGGATATAGCGAATCGCCAGGCCGATGCGGCGGTCATTGGTATGGTTTGCGTCCGAACCATGCACCAGCTTGATATGGTGCAGAGACATTTCGCCAGCCCGCATGGCCAGGCCGACGGCCTTGCGCTTGTCCACCTCGACCGCGATTTCCTGGCCACGCGACAACAGGTTGTCCCGGTGGAAGGTATCCACGTGCGGCAACTGGTCGATCTTGTGGCTGCCGGGAATCACCTGCATGTAGCCGTTCTCGGGTGTCACATCGGTGAACGCCACCCAGGCGGTGATCACTTCATCCGGGTCCAGGCCCCAGTAGGTCGAATCCTGGTGCCAGGAAACGAAGCCTGGGCTGTGCGCTTCCTTGATGAAGAAATTGGTGTTCCAGCACAGGATGTTCGGTCCGATCGCATCTTCGACCGCATCCAGGATCTTCGGGTGGTGCACCAGTTCGTCGGCCCAGGTGAACAGCAGGTGGGTCTTGTGTCGCATGTTGCCCTGCAGCGGCTGGCCGGCTTCTGCCTCATGCGATTCCAAGGCATTGCGATAATGGCGCGCGTCTTCGGCGGACATCACGCGCACTGGCGAGTAGAAGCCATCGCGCCGGTAGGCCTCGACAGCGGCTTGCGACAGAAGCTTGGGCATGGTGTGTATCCTTCACATTTTCGGGAACCGGGATTTTTTAGCACATCTCATGGTGACCGGGGAGAATTGTCGCGCTATTTGATGTTCATGCCTGACACGGCGGCTTGCGGTTCCGATCGGCGGGTTTGCCGCTGCGCCGGGATATCGAGCACGCAACCATGGGGCGCAGATGGTGGCTGGATTCCGGATGGTCGGGCTGTCGCGGCCGCGCGCTTGCCGGAAATGCAGTGACTTTTCGTAAGGGAGGCAGGACATGACACCGGAACAAATCCTCAATATCCCGCCCAGGGTCCTGACCCAGGCGCAGCGCGAGTTCTACTTCAACGAGGGCTATATTTGTCTCGAACGGGCGATCGGCGACGACTGGCTCGCCCGGCTGCGCGCGGCAACTGACGAACTGGTCGAGCGCAGTCGCGCGGTGACCAAATCAGGCATGATCTTCGATCTCGAACCCGGGCATCGATCCGATGCGCCGCGCCTGCGCCGGGTGTCCAATCCGGTCGAGCAGCATGCGGTCTACTGGGAGTACTGCCTCAAGTCGCCGATGCCCGACATCGTGGCGGACCTGGTCGGGCCGGATGTCAAGTTTCACCACTCCAAGCTCAACTTCAAATGGGCCAATGGCGGTGAAGAGGTGAAGTGGCACTACGACATCAGCTTCTGGCCGCACACCAACTACTCGCCGCTGACCGTGGGCACCTATTTGTACGATTGCGGCATGGAACAGGGCCCGCTGGCGGTGCTGCCAAGGAGCCATCTGATCGACCCCATGCTGTCGCAGTACGGCGCCGACGGCCATTGGACCGGCTGCCTGTCCGCGGCCGATTGCGCGAAGCTGGATTTGTCGAAGGCGGTGAGCCTGCCGGGTCCGGCGGGTTCACTGACCATCCACAATTGCCGCACGCTGCACTATTCGGCGCCCAACGATTCGGATCTCGGCCGACCGCTGCTGCTCAACACCATGACCTCCGCCGACGCGTTTCCGTACACCGTGAACCCGATCAAGCCGAAGCATGACCAGGCGATCCTGCGCGGCAAGCGCGCGCTGTTTGCCCACCATGACCCGCGCCCATGCCTGATTCCGCCGGACTGGTCGAAGGGTTACACCTCGATCTTCGCGCTGCAGCAGGAAGAAGGCGAAGAAATGGTCGCGCGCTGAGCGCTCAATCCGGGAATTCGGCGAGGAAGGCCAGCAGGCGTTCTGCCAGCAGTGCGGGTTGCTCTTCGGGGATGAAATGCCCGCAATCCGGAATTGCGCCGCCGCGCACATCGAGTGCGATGGCGCGCAACGATTCGAGCGGTTCTTCCCCGCGCCCGCGCGCCTCGGCACGCGCGCCGCCCAGCGCGAGTACCGGCATCGGCAGGCGGAAGCCGGACGCCAGCAGCGCGCGGTTGTCGGCCTGGTCCTGCGGGATGTTGCGGTAATAGCCGAAGCCCGCGCGTAACGCGCCTGGCTGGCTGTAGCAGCGGACGTATTCGTCGATGTCGGCGCTGCTGATGGCATCCTTTTGCCAGCAGAACTCGCGGTAAAACCAACTGAGGTAGAGGCGCTCGCGCCCTTCGACCAAGGCCTCGGGCAGGTCGGGTGTCATGTGAAAAGCGTGATGCCAGCGGCGGCCGCCCTGCGAGATATCCGGTCCGATGCCGGGAACGGTCACATCCAGAATGGTGAGTGTGCGTACCTCGGCAGGGAGCGCGCAGGCGAGCGCGAATGCGGTGGGCCCGCCCCAATCGTGGCCCAGCAGGTGGAAGCGCTCCAGCCCGAGTGCCTTGCACATTTCCACCAGATCGCCGGCAATGGTTTTCTTGTCATAGCCGTCCGCAGGCCGGGAACTGTCGCCAAGACCCGGCAGATCCGGCATGATCAGCCGATAGCGCCCGCTCAACAGCGGCATCAGCTTGCGCCACTCGTGCCAGGTCTGCGGCCAGCCGTGCAGCAGCACCAGCGGAACGCCGTTGCCAAGGCTGGCGACATGCAACCTGACCCGTGACAGCTCCAGGGTTTGGTGCGTGATTTGCATATTGATGGTCCTCTGTGCTTGTGTGATGGCCGCGAAATCAGACCAGGGTGCGCCATTCCGCATGATCCGGCACGTTGCCGCGCACCACGTCGAAATAGCATTGGCGCAGCATGGTGGTGGTCTGCCCCGACTTGCCGTCGCCGTATACCGTGCCATCCGCCTTCTCAGTCACATCGCCCAGATGCACACCGACGCGAAAACGCATGCAGCGCTGGTCCGGCACCACCTCCGCCAACAAGTTCCGCTGCGCCTGAATTGCCAACGCCGCAGCCACTGCTCCACCCGCCGTGCCAAACACTGCCAGCACCGAGTCCCCCGCCATGTCGATGACGCGGCCCTGCTGGGCCTCGATCCGGGCGCGGAATACGGCGTGCGCGGCATCCAGCGCCGCGACCGTCGTGCGTTCGTCAAGCGACATCAGGCGCGAATATCCAACGGCGTCAGCAGCCAGGATTGCCGCCAGTCTTTGCTTGAGGTCCATGTTGCCGAAAAATCCCCGCTGATAGAGCCGTGGAACGGGAACATCTTACCCTTGCAAGGCAAGTGCCGAGCAATGCGCGCAAGCTGAATGTCGGCTTCCGGCCAATCCTGTTACCCGAAACAGCATCGCCCAAGCTTAATTGCCTTGCCCTCGGGCGATCCTCTTCTTGGATGACCTCCACACCGGGCATGCGCCGCTCCCCGCCAAACCTCGGGCGTGGACGCTGACGAACTGACACCGGCATGCAACATCCGTGCGCAACGCTGCCGCGCGCGAGTCCGTCGCTGCGCGTGGCGGTCGGTTCCGGATGAATGAAATTGTCGCCCGACGGCATGCTGTTGATATGCGCTGGGCGATCGCCAGCACTTTGCGCGATGCCGGCAAGAGCCGCTCGGCGCGCGGCGGCCTGCCGGCGCGCGGGGACGGCAAATGAACATCCTCGATGTCTCCCAGGTATCGAAAACCTTCCCCGGTTCCAATGTTGGCACGCTCGCATTGCAATCCACCGAGTTCAGCGTGAGCGAGAATGACTTTATCTCTATTCTGGGGCCCTCGGGCCGTGGCAAGAGCACGCTCCTGCGCAGGGTGGCGGGCCTGGAAATGCCAAGTTCCGGGCAGATCGCGCTTGATGGCCAACCCGTCAGCCGCCCGGGCGCCGACCACGGCATGGTGTTCCAGAGCTACACGCTTTTCCCCTGGCCGACCGTGCTGCAAAGCGTGTGCGTCGGCCTGCGTGAAAAAGGCTTGGCGCCGGCGGAGCAGCAGTCTATCGCGCGCCAGTTCATGGCCAAGGTGGGGCTTGCGGATTTTGGGGAACCATTTTCCCAAGCCGCTCTCGGGGGCATGCAGCAACGTACCGCGCTGGCGCGGGCATTGGCCAACAATCCGCGCATCCTGCTGATGGACGAGCCGTTTGGCGCAATCGACCACCAGACCCGCGAGTTGATGCGGCAGGTCCTGCACGGCATCTGGGAGGCGGAGCAGGCGACGGTGCTGTTTGTCACCCATGACATCGACGAGGCGATCTTCATGGGCAACCGCGTGATGGTGATGAGCGCACGCCCCGGCCGCATCAAATGCGACCTGGTTGTACCGATCGAGCATCTGCGCGGCTATTCGGTGAAGACCACGCCGGAATTGGTCCGGATGAAGGCGCAGCTGACTGAGGAAATTCGCGTCGAGGTGTAGCGGGCGAGCGGGCTTCAGGTGCCATCCGCACAACGCCAAGGGGCGAAGCGGTGTGGCGATTGAGGCCGGCGCGGCCGGTACGGCGGCCGGTTCAGTCCGCGCCGATTGAATCAGCTTCTCAGGTTCCTAGTCGCGTCAAGCGGCGTATCGTTTTTCCTGATCGAGCACGTAGTGGGTCACGATGCGGTTGAACTCCTCGGGCATGGTCTGCGAGGCGGCATGACCACCCTTCTGCATCGCCACCAGACGCGCGCCCGGGATCGCCGCAGCCAGTTGCTGCGAGAAGCGCAGCGGCGTCAGCAGGTCGTCTTCGGCACACAGCACCAGCGTCGGCACGCGGATCCGGTGCAGGTCGGCGGTGCGGTCGAACGCGAGCACCGCTTCCATCCGGCTGATCGCGATCTCCGGCGGCGGAAACAGCGCGACGGTGTTGCGTTCCATTTCCTCCAGCTTCTGCGCGTTCGCGTTGACCCACCAGTCCGGATGCAGGAACACCGGGGTGGCCCGCATATAGCCCATCGCGCCGCCGCCCAGCAGCGCTGCCTTGCGCGCCTCGAACTGCCGGCGCATGAACGGGTCGGATTTGGTCCAGCTCGCATACATGACCATGCTGCGCAGGCGCTGCGGCGCTTCGGCACCGAGAATCTGGCCGATGGCGCCGCCGGTCGAATGGCCGACCAGGTGCACGTTGTCGATGTTCAGCGCGTCGAGCAGACCGACCGCGTCCTTGGCCATGCCGTCAACGGTGTATGTGGTCTCGTGGTGGGTGCTGCGCCCGGTGCCGCGGTGGTCATACATGATCACCTTGAAATGCCGGCTGAGCGGCTCGACTTGCGGTCCCCAGTAGGAAGAGGCGCCGCCGAGCCCGGCGATCAGCAGCAGCGGCGGGCCGTCGCCGTGGATTTCGTAGTGGAACTCGCACTCGTCGAAGGTCACCTTTGGCATCGCGTCTTTCCTTCAATGAAGTTGCAACGAGTCGCGACGGAAGACGGCGTCAGGTCCGAGTGTCGCGCCGCATCTCGCCGCTTTTGATACATTCACATATTCAGCCAACCTGTCGCAGAGGACTTGAACATGGCGTTCAAAGTGATTGTACCGGTGGGATCCGCGCCGCCTTTGGCGCCTTATTCGCCCGGGGCAAAAGCGGGAAACACACTCTATGTATCCGGGACGCTGGCAATGGACGTCACCGGCAAGACTGTCGGCGTCGGTGACGTGCGCGCCCAGACCCGCCATGTGCTCGAAAGCATCAAGTCGGTCGTCGTCGCCGCTGGCGGTGCCATGACCGACATTGCGTTCAACCAGATCTTTCTCAAGGACTTAAGCGACTACGCCGCGATGAACGAGGTGTATCGCGAATACTTTCCAGACAACCCGCCGGCGCGCTATTGCATTCGTGCCGACCTGGTGCGGCCGGAATTTCTGGTGGAGATCGCCTCAACGGCGCACATCGGCTGATCGGCGCGGCGCCCGCTGATAGGCCGGGCGCCAGCGCCGGCTTCCGTATCCGGCTTCACGATCGCTGTTTTTGCCCTCTTGAGGGGCATGCGGGCAGCGCGGGCCAATCCTGGTGGCAGGGGCACCGGCAGTCCGTCAACTTAGCCTGGCGGCTGGACGGCATCGAAATCCTTGGCGTCATGCCGCTCCCGCAATTGGTTCGCCGGGTCGCCGATGACGCGGTTGACGCGGCGACCGCGCTGCACCGCGGGGCGCTTGGCGATGGCGTCAGTCCAGCGCTCTACATTCTTGTACTCGTGCACCGACAGAAATTCGGCCGCTCCGTAGACCAGGCCCTTCACCAGCGCGCCATACCAGGGCCAGATCGCCATGTCGGCGATGGTGTAGTCGGCGCCCGCGATGTATTCATGTTCGGCCAGCTGGCGCTCGAGCACGTCTAGCTGGCGCTTGACTTCCATCGCGAAGCGATCGATCGCGTATTCGATCTTGATCGGCGCGTAGGCGTAGAAGTGGCCGAAGCCGCCGCCAAGATACGGTGCCGCGCCCATTTGCCAGAACAGCCACGACAGGCATTCGGCGCGCTTAGGCCCCTGCTTGGGCAGAAAGGCGCTGTCAAATTTCTCGGCCAGATACATCAGAATCGCACCGGATTCGAACACCCTCGTGGGCGTGGCCGTGCTGCGGTCGAGCAACGCGGGGATTTTCGAATTCGGGTTCACCGCTACGAAGCCGGAGCTGAACTGGTCGCCTTCATTGATCTGGGTGAGCCAGGCGTCGTACTCGGCGCCGGTGTGCCCCGCGGCCAGCAGTTCCTCCAGCATCACCGTGACCTTCACGCCATTGGGCGTGGCCAGCGAATAGAGCTGCAGCGGGTGGCGGCCGACCGGCAGTTCCTTGTCAAACGTGGCGCCGGCAATGGGACGGTTGATCTTGGCGAAGCGGCCGCCGCTTTCCTTGTTCCAGACCCAGACCTTTGGCGGTGTGTATTCGTTTGTGTCGCTCATCTCGATGACGCTCCCATGGTGAAACACGCATTCTATGCGCGGAGGGCGCGCTCGTGGCTGCGGCGCCGATGGCCGCCGCGTTTTGTGGCGCGATGCGAATCGCCATGGGCGTCGCGGCATGCGCCGCCGCGCGGGCCGCACAAGCGCTTTCCTGTGCCACAACCGGGCAGCCCTGATCTCAGCGCATGAAGCGTCGCAGTCCCATCAACAGCGAACCGGCCAGCATCATCGAGCGCACCGAAGGTTCGGATACGCTGGCGACCGCGGTCAGTTCGGCCGGCCAGTAGCTTGGCAGGCGGTCCCATGGATTGGGCGCGGAGGGGGCACCGGGCACATGGCGGTCATCGGTCACATAGACATAGCCGATATTGCGGGCCTTTGCCTCACCCACCAGGGCACGCATGGCGTCGGCGCTTGCAACGTTGTAGAAGAGGCTCGCCTGCCGTTGCGCAGCCGCCGTCGCCATCCAGGGTTCGCTCGCCGCGCCGGCATAGGTGCCGCTGCCGTTTTCGAGCGTCACCAGGGTGTCGGCGACGCCCAGGTATTCGATCGGTGCCGAGGTGCCGGGGTTGCCCACGATCAGCCCGCCCGGCCGCGCCGCGCGCAAGCCCTGCGCCACGGTCTGGTAAAACGGCAACGCAGCCAACTGGTTGGACATTTCATCCAGAAAAATGCCGTCCACGCTGTACCAGTCGGTATAACGCCGCGCGTCGGCCAGCACATCAGCGGTGGTACGCGAGGGCGGCAGGCCGCTCACGCAACTGGTGCCGCCGTAACAGGTGTACACGTAGCCCAGCACCTTGCCGCCGGCGGCGCGAAAGCCGGAGATCGCGCTTGCGTAGTCGCTGTTGGGGAGGTCGCAGGACCATTGCCCGGATTCATGATCGCGGTGACGCGCGCACCTGTGGCCGCCGCGGCGGTCAGGTCGTTCCAGTAGTTCTGCGCCGGATCGAATGAAGGGTGGAAATAGGCAGGCACCAGGAGCTCTGTGGCGGAGGCGACGCTATTGAGGGCGAGTGTCGAGACAGCGCTACCGAAATAGCGAATGGACATGGCAAAGCCCCGCTGGAAGATTCCATATGCGATGTCGCAGGGTAGTCTTGCGCCGGGCTGACAGAGAAGCGACTCTCAATCGTTGCGCGCTGGCGCAGTACCCGATTTGCCATTCTTCAACCCATCCCGGATACGTTCAAGCACACGCTTGTCCAGCAAGTCCTTCTCGCGAAAGTCGGTTTTGGTCTTGATCAAGCCGTCGATGTTGAGCACGCGCACCGACGTTCCGTCGATCAGCAGCTCTCGAATATACGGCTGCACGGATTCGTAGGTTTCGCCATTGGCCGCGAACAGCAAGTCCACCAGAAGATCGTCGGCAATGCGGATGTTCTCGACCGCGCCATCTGCCGGTGGAACAAACCAATCGGGGTTCAGGTCCCTGGAGGATGGCAAGAAATCGAGCGCGCGAATGATCCTTTCGCCATTCACGCGGGTGGGCTTGACCAGCACGTCGATGTCCTCGGTCGCACGCAGATAGCCATTGAGGCGGACCGCCTGCCCGCCCACCAGGACATACTCGACACCGTGGTCGCGAAAGCGCGACAGAAGTTGAACCAGCGGGTTACCGGAGCTCATGCCGCGTTGAGGGCGCGCGCCGCCTCGAGTTGGCGCGCGGCATCGATGCGATTGAAGAATTCGTGTGTGCCCCGCGTGACGCCGCGCACCACTGGCGGCATCGTGCCGCGCATCATGGCGTCAAGAAATTGCCCGCGCCGATGGGCCTTGACCGGGTCAAGCTCGATTTCCGAACGATTTTGATCGCCGACGATGCGCATGGAGCAAGTGTAGGCCGCTTGCCTTCGGGCGGCAAGTTTGAATCGCCCCCGCCGCCCTGGGTCAGCGTGGCGACCGCCATCCCTGGGGCCTTGGTCTTGCTGTGGGTGCCTTGACGCAAGGTCGCTGTCGCCGCACCGATTTCGGCCAGAACGAGAAAAGCGATGCTCGCCGCTGCGCGGGAGCAGGACTCAAGAATCCACTGCAATATCGCTTGGCAATCTCATTCAGAAGATCCCGGAAGTCACCAGCCGCGTCGCTGTTGCGCAAGCCGGTGACAGGCTGGCTGGTAAAGTAGGGCATGAAGCGGTCGGGCGAGATGCCGACAGAGGCTGTTCCGATGCCCCGGTTTCCGTCGATTTCCGGCGACTACGCCTCGGTTGCATCCATCACTGATCGCAAGACCCCATGCTCCGCTCATACAACCGCTTCCTGCCCTTGATCGGCGTGCTGATCGTGGTCCTGACCGTGCTGTCCCTGCTCTACATGCTGGGCATGCAGCATCTCGAAGGCAAGTCGCGCAGCTTCTGGCAGGCCTTGCAATGGGCGGCCGGCACCACCTCGACCACCGGCTACAGCGTGGATACGTCCTGGCAGCATCCGGTGATGGTCCTGTTTGTCGTGTTCGCCCAGTTCATGGGTGTGACGATGATCTTCCTGGTGTTGCCGATGTTCCTGATTCCCCTGCTTGAGGAGCGCTTCGAAACAAAGTTGCCGCAGGAGTCGGCCAATGCGCGCGCCCATGTGGTCATCTTCCACTACGGCCCGGCGGTGGCGACCCTGATCACCGAGCTTGAGCAGGCGAGCATCACCACCGTGATCATCGATGAAGACGAAGTCGAGGCGCGGCGCCTGCTCGAACAGGGCCATCGCGTGGTTCACGGCAATCTCGATGAAGGGGTATTGACGAAATCCAATCTCGGCCAGGCGCGTGCGCTGATCGTCAATGGCAGCGACGACCGCAATGCAGCCGCCATCCTGACCGCACGCCAGCTGGGCTTCAAGGGCGAGATCCTGGCGCTGGTGGAGGAACCCTATCACCGGCAACCGATGATTCTGGCAGGCGCAAGCGGTGCGTTCACGCCGCGCCATGTGCTTGGCGCGGAACTGGCGGCGCGCGCCAGCCACAAGGTCAGCCCCACCGTGGCCGGCATCGCGCACCTGGGTCACCGCTTGCAAGTGGCCGAAGTCCGCATCGCGCGCGACAGCGCTCTCGCCGGCAAGACCCTGGCCGAAGCCGGGCTCGGCGGGCATGCTGGCGTATCGGTGATCGGTCAATGGGTGGGTGGCAAACTGATCGCACCGCCCGCACCTTCGATGCGCCTCGAACCCGGCGGCATCCTGGTGCTGGTTGGCAGCGATGAATGCATCCATGACTTCATGACGCTGTGCGCGGGGGCGCGCCGCTTGCGACGCGACGGTCCGTTCGTCATCGCCGGCGGCGGCGAGGTCGGGCGCAAGGTGGCGCAACTGCTTAACGATTGCGGCGAGAAAACCTTTGTCATCGACCGCCACAGCGGACCCGGGGTGGACCTGGTCGGCAATGTGCTCGACACGCAAGTGCTGGACGCGGCCGGACTCAAGGAGGCGCAGGCGGTGATCCTCGCGCTCAGCACTGACGCCACCACCCTCTTTAGTGCGGTCATCATCAAGGATCAGGCGCCCGATGTGCCGGTCATCGCGCGCGTCAATCTGGCGGAAAATCTGGAGCGAATTTACGTCGCCGGCGCCGATTTCGCGCTGTCGATCGCGCAGGTGTCGGGGCAGTTGCTGGCCTGGCGCCTGCTCGGGCGCGAATCGGTTGCGGTCGATGCGAAGCTCAGCGTGGTCAAGGTCGGCGCGCGCGGTCTTGCGCTCTATCATCCGAAACAAGCCGGGCTGCTGGAAGAGACCGGCTGCAGCGTGGTTGCCGTCGAGCGTGGCGATGATCTTCTGGTTGAGTTCAGGTCCGGTTTTTCTTTCCAAGCCGGCGACGCGGTGTACATATGCGGCAGCGGCGAAGCGGTCGAGAAGTTTTACCGGATTTTTCCGCAGGCATAGCTGCGCCTGCGGTCTCGATTGAGCAGGTCTGTGGGTTGGGGTTCGCCGAGGCGCCGACATGCCTGTGACACAACGATAGGCCTTGCCTTCGAATCCGGAACGAACCGCGGCGCTCGCTTGCCGGGCGAAGGAACGCTTGCGCTAAAGTGCGGTTTGAACAGTTTCCTTCCGATTCCATCGCCATGACCGAACTCGACCGTTTCCTCGCCGCCCGCGATTTCCTGCAAACCCATTCGACCGACTACTCGCGCGCTGCGACTGAGTTTCAGTGGCCCGCACTCGAACACTTCAATTGGGCGCTTGACTTCTTCGACCACATCGCGCGCGACAACCATGCGCCAGCGCTGCGTATTCTCGAGGAGTCCGGTGTCGAAGCGTCGCTCAGCTACGCGCAGTTGGCTACGCGATCGAACCAGGTGGCGAATTTCCTGCTGCGCAATGGCGCGAAGAAAGGGGATCGCCTGCTGCTCATGCTGGGCAACGAGATTCCGCTGTGGGAAACGATGCTGGCGGCGATCAAGCTGGGTGTGGTGGTGATTCCGGCGACGACCCTGCTTTCCGGCGCCGACCTGCTGGATCGCCTGGAGCGCGGCAAGGTGGCGTTCGTCATCACCAATCCGGCGGGCGCGGCCAAGTTCGACGACCTGGCGGCAGCCGCTCTCGCGGGCATTCATCGCATCCATATCGGCGGGGCGCGCGCTGGCTGGACCGACTATGGCGGCACCGCTGCCGAAGCTGCGACCTTCACGCCGGCCTGGCGACCGGGCGCAAGCGACCCCCTGCTCGAATACTTCACCTCCGGCACCACCTCCAAGCCCAAGCTGGTGCAGCACACGCAAGTGAGCTACCCGGTCGGCCACCTGTCGACCATGTATTGGCTGGGCCTGAAAAAGGGCGATGTGCACTGGACCATCAGCTCGCCGGGCTGGGCCAAGCATGCGTGGAGCTGCGTGTTCGCACCGCTCAATGCACAGGCCACGATCTTCATCTACAACTACACCCGCTTCAACGGCCCGGCGATCCTTGATGTGCTGGTCAAGAACGGCGTGCAGACGCTCTGCGCGCCGCCCACCGTGTGGCGCATGCTGATCCAGGAGAATCTCAAGGGCTGGCCGGTCAGGCTGCGCGAACTGATCTCCGCCGGCGAGCCGCTCAACCCGGAAGTGATCGAGCAGGTGCGTGCCGCCTGGGGACTGACCATTCGCGACGGCTTCGGCCAGACCGAGACCACCGCGATGATCGGCAATTCGCCAGCGCAGGCGCTCAAGCCCGGATCAATGGGCCGGCCGCTGCCTGGCTATCAAGTGGCTCTGCTCGACCCCGATGGCGCGCCCGCCGAGGAAGGCGAGATCTGCATCGATTTGTCGCGCCGGCCGCTGCCGCTGATGAACGGCTATGCCGGTGACGAGGCGAAGAACGCAGAAGTCATGCGCGACGGCTTCTATCACACCGGCGACGTCGGGGCGCGCGACGCCGACGGATACATCACCTACGTCGGCCGCGCCGACGATGTGTTCAAGGCATCCGGTTACCGCATCAGCCCGTTCGAGCTCGAAAGCGCCCTGATCGAGCACCCGGCGGTAGCCGAGGCGGCGGTGGTGCCCTCGCCCGACGCGGTGCGCGGTTTCGTGCCCAAGGCCTACCTGATACTTGCCGCCGGCCATGCGCCGGACGCACAAACCGCAGCCAGCATTTTCGCTTTCATGCGCGAGCGGGTATCGGCCTACAAGCTGGTGCGCCGCATCGAGTTCAGCGACCTGCCCAAGACCATCTCCGGCAAGATCCGCCGGGTGGAGTTGCGCGGGCAGGAGAAGGGCCGGCCGCAAGGCGGGGTACGCAACGAGCGAGAGTTTTTGGAAGAACTGGCGAAGTAGGCCGGCGGTTCGCACATCAGGCTATAGCCTGCTTTGCGCATGGTGCGGCTAATGGCTGCACCGCTATTCGGAGTGAACTGAATGAAGCTCAAGATTCGCAGGACCATGACCGTGATCGACAGCCGTGAAGTCGACGAAGCCGGCATGCCGGCCGAACCGCCGCTGGTCAAGGTGGCTGTCGCCGTCGTGGTGGAAAACCCGTTCGCCGGTCGCTACGTGGAGGATCTCGATCCCGCCATCAAGGCCAGTGTCGAGATCGGTGAACTGCTCGGGCGCATGGCGGTCAGGGCGCTGGGCCCCCATGTGGCTGAAAGCTACGGCAAGGCGGGCATCGTGGGCGTCAATGGCCAGCAGGAACATGCCAATGCGCTGCTCACCACCGCCTTCGCCGCACCGGTGCGCGACGCCATCGGCGGCGGCCGCGCCTGGATATCCTCGATGACCAAGGTCGGCCCCGCCGGCACGCCGATCGACGTGCCGATGAACCACAAGCATGCGATCTACGTGCGTTCCCACTACGATGGCATGAGCTTGACTTTCCACGATTCGCCTGCGCCCGACGAAATCGTGCTGATCTTTTGCTTCGCCAATCGCGGGCGCCTGAACGCGCGGGTCGGCGGCCTGCGTGCAGGCGACGTCAAGGGTGAGGATGGTCTGGTGTGAGGTGCGCCAGTGCAAATCGGGTAGTCTTCCATCTGTCATCTGATCAATAGAGGCCCTGCATGAAAACCGCAATCGTCAATCTCGGCCGCATCGTCACCGGCGACTGGCGCGACCCCTTCGCCCCGGGTGACAGCATCCTCATGGCCGACGGCAGGATTGTCGCTGTCGGCCATGCCCCGGCGGCCGAGGTGGCCGCGTGCGACGTGGTGATCGATGCCGATGGCGCCACCGCGATTCCTGGCTTGATCGACTCCCAGGTGCACAACACCTTCGGCGACTACACGCCGCGCCAGAAGACGGTCGGCTTTCTCGACAGCTACGTGCATGGCGGCACCACTACCTGCATCAGCGCCTCGGAAGTGCATGTGCCGGGGCGCCCCAAGGATCCGGCCGGCGTCAAGGCGCTGGCGGTGGCGGCGAAAAAATGCTTCGACGATTTCCGCCCGGGCGGCATGAAGGTCTACGCCGGCTCGATCATCATGGAGCCGGGGCTGACCGAGGCAGACTTCGCCGAGGTCGCGGCGCAGGGCGTGTGGCTGGCCAAGGCCGGCTTTGGCGCGGTCGCCACCCCCTTCGACTATGTGCCGATGGTGGCCTGGGCGCGCAAGCACGGCATGATCACCACCGTGCACACCGGTGGCTCCTCGATACCGGGTTCGTCAGGCATCTGGGCCGACCATCTGATCGCGATGAACCCGCATGTGTCGTTTCACGTCAATGGCGGCCCGGTGGCGATGCCGGACGCCGACTTCCCTCGCATGGTGCATGAAAGCGCGATCGCGTTGCAGGTTTGCACGGCGGGCAATCTGCGCACCACGCTGCTGCTGGCCAACATGACCATGGAGGCGCATCAATTCGACCGCTTCCTGATCGCTACCGACACGCCCACCGGCAGCGGCATCATGCCACTGGGCATGATGTACACCATCACGCACCTGGCCAGCCTGACGCAGATGCCGGTGGAATGGGCGATTGCCGCGGCCACCGGCAACAATGCAGTGGTCTACAAGCTCAACTCAGGCTTTTTGCGAACCGGCAAAGATGCCGATGTGGTGATTCTGGACGCCTGCGTGGGCGGCTCCAGAGACAACGCGCTCGATGCCCTGCGCAATGGCGACATCGCCGCGGTGGCTGCGGTGGTCACCGCCGGCGTGCCGCGCTTTGTCGGTCGCAGCAGGAATACACCTGCGCCGATGAAGAAGATCCGCGTCGCGCGATGCTCGGTGCCGCAGGATTATTCGGGCACCGGCCACTGAGGGCTTGGCATCGCGGAATGCGAGAATCAGCCGGCGAATGGGTCCGCGAACTCAGCCGTGAGTCGAAATGACGTTACTTGCTTCTTTGAAGTCCTGCACCAGATTGAGCAGGCAAGGTACTTCCAGGACCCAAGCGGGCTTGGTACAACGCGGCCCATCACGCGCTGCTGTGCTACCAGGGCGGTGCGTGCGAAGAACCTGTGACTCAGGCCGACCTCGCCAGCCTTAGCGGCTCTCCACCGGCAGCCAAGGCCAACTCGGCCCGCACCAGATGTGCATTCGGGTCGTGCTCGAGAATCAGCGCAACCAGCCGCTCGCGCAGCATCAAACCGGCGCGATCCATCGCCATCTGCGCTTCAGCCTGCGGGCTCAAGGGAAAATCGGCCTCCATGGTTTCGAGCAGGCGCTTGTCTTCGGACTGCACTTTGCGATCGAAGGCGGCTACCCCTTCGCCCGGTGCATCTTCTTCACTGTCGTTGCGATAGACAAACTGGATGCGCTGCACCTGGTTATCGCCTATGGGTGTGGCGAAGCCGCAGATCGAATGGATCAAGCCGTTCGGATAGGTGATGTGGATGTTGAAGGCGCATGGCATCCAGGTCAGGATGCGCTGGCGGCGGAACGTTTCGGCCGTGGCGATGCGCAGGTTCCGTTGCTGCAGGGGGTGTTGATCACCTGGAAATCGCAGCGAAAACCCAGGGTATCGGGCTCGTCGATGATGTCCAGCCGCAGCGCCACCGGCGCTTTTTCGCTGCCGAAGGTACTGGTGTGCACATAGCTGACATGGGCGATGTCGAGCGCATTTTCGACGATGCGAAACATATTGACCGGCCAGGGCTCGTCGAATTCGAAAATCTGGCGGAAGGCCGGGTCGTCTGCGTGCGGCAGGTTGGGGATATCCGCCATCGGCTCATCCAGGCACACCCAGGCATACCCATAGCGCGCAGTGCAGTGAACGCGCGTGGCGAAGCGCCGGTGCCCTGCGGTGCTTTGGCCGGGTGGCTGTTGCGGTATTTCGACCACTGCGCCCGACGGCGCGTAGCGCCAGCCGTGATAGCCGCAGCGGAGTGCACCATCGACGACCTTGCTGTCCATCGACAATGCCACACCGCGGTGCGGGCAACGGTCGTGGAAGGCGACGGGTGCGCCGTTGGCGTCGGCCCACAGCACCAGCTTCTGGCCCAGGAGGGTAAACGGCTTCGGACCGGCGGCCAGGTCTTTGAGCGCTACGGTGGGATACCAGAAGCGGCGGAAGACGGGATGTTGCATGACTAGCATGGTGCGGCTCCAATGTGAAACTGCAGCCACCCATCAAAGCAAGTTGCGCGCCATTGCCTAGCCTCAGACATTGATGTTGTTGCCGTGGCGCGGTGTGCCGGGCCTCGCATGCCTAAAGGTCTCGAGGCTGCGGATTTTCGTCTCCTGACTCGATGTGCCTTGGCAATTCTGGCAAGCTGGCAACCCGCTTGCGCAGTTCAAGCTAAGATAGTCACCGGAGAAGAGACAAACTTCCTGTGCAGCACCCAGTCACCAAGAACGGGGTAGCCATGGCAATCGACCTATTGATAAAGAACGGTACGCTGATCGACGGCACCGGGGCGCCTGCGCGTCGCGCCGACATCGCCGTCTCAGGCGGCAAGATCGTCGACATCGGCAGGTTGGGCGGCAGCGCCACCCGCGTCATCGACGCAGACGGTCTGGTGGTTGCGCCCGGCTTCGTCGATCCACATACTCATTACGACGCGCAGATCTGCTGGGACCAGACGGTCTCGCCGTCGCCCTGGCACGGCGTCACCACCGTGATGATGGGCAATTGCGGCGTCGGTATCGCGCCCTGCACGCCGGCGCGGCGGGTGACGGCGATGAACGATCTGGTCAACGTCGAAGGCATGTCCTTCGACGTTCTCAACGCAGGCATCACCTGGGATTGGGAAAGCTTTCCCGAATTCATGGCCGCCGCCGAGCGGCGCGGCGCCGCTGCGAATCTGGCTTTTCTCGCACCCCTGACGCCGTTCCGCTATCACGTGATGGGCGACGAGGCCATCGAGAGGGCGGCGACACCGGTGGAGACGGCCGGCATCGCGACCCTGCTGGCCGAGGCGATGCGCGCCGGTGCGTTCGGCTTTTCCACCACGCAGTTGCCCAACCACATGGGTTACCAGGGCCGCCCGCTGGCCTGCCGCAATGCCGACATGGCCGAGTTGGGTGCCTATGCGAACGTGCTGCGCGATGCCGGCAAGGGCGCCATCGAGATCGCACTGACGCAGCAGATTTCGGTGATGTCGGCCGAGAACTACCGGGTGCTCGACACCCTGTTGACCGAAAGCGCGCGCCCGGTCACCTGGCTGGCGCTCCTGTATCGCGACGACATCCCCGGCGCCTGCGACGAAAGCCAGCGCATGTCGGCGGCGCTGGCCGCGCGCGGCTCGTTTCCGCAAATCTGTCCGCGGCCGCTGACCCGTGAGATGAATTTGCGCATGCCGCACTCATTCCTCAGCTTCGCCTCCTGGCACCGTGCGCTCAACAAGTCGCTTGAGGAACAAAAGGCCATTTACCGCGATATCGCATTCCGCAATCAGTTTCGCGAGGAATTGAAGGGCCCCGCGCAGTTCACCGGCAACTGGGAGTTGATGGCGGTCTCGGAGGTGTCGAATCCGGCGCTGAAACGCTACGAGGGCATGAGCATCGCTGCGGTGGCGCGTGAGCGCGGTGCTGACGGCGTCGATGCATTGCTCGACATCGCCATCGAAGACGATCTGCAGATGGAATTCGGCGTTGCCTTCCTCAACACCAACCAGCAAGGCGTGGCCAAGCTGCTGCAGGACCCCCGCACGCTGATCGGCCTGTCCGACGGCGGCGCCCACCTGGGCGTCTTGTGCGACGCCGGCTACACCACCTATCTGCTGGGCCATTGGGTGCGCGAGCGCCAGGCGCTGTCGCTCGAACAGGCGGTCAGGCGCATCACCTCGGAACCGGCTGACCTGTTCGGCATCCGCGACCGTGGCCGCCTGCGCGCCGGCCTGGCGGCCGACATCGCGATTTTCGATCCAGCCACAGTCGGCTCGGCCGAGCGCGGCGTCAAGCGTTTCGATCTGCCCGGCGGCGCAAGGCGCTTCGTCATGCCTTCCCAGGGCATTCACCATACGATCGTCAACGGCACTGTCGTCTACGAGAATGGCGCCATGACGGGCGCCATGGCGGGGGCGGTCCTGCGCTCGTGACGCGTTGCACGCAAACCAAGAAGGAGGCAGGCATGATCGCATCGCGTTTTCTGCAGGCGATGGCACTGATTGCGGGTTTGGCCGGGATTGTGGCCGCCGCCATTGCCCAGCCGTTCCCCAACCGGCCTGTTCGTATCATCGTGCCAGCGCCACCGGGCGGCGCGATCGACATCACCGCGCGGCTCCTGGCCGATCGCCTCGGCACCGCATGGAACCAGTCGGTGCTGGTCGAAAACAGGGCCGGCGGCAGCCAGATCATCGGCACCGAGGTGGTGGCCAAGAGCCCGCCGGACGGCTACAACCTGGTGATCATCGCCTCCAGTCACGCGGTCAATCCGGTGCTGTTCAAGAAGATGCCCTACGACTCGATCAAGGATTTTTCCTTCGTCGTGCAAACCCATGCCGTGCCGCTGCTGCTGGCGGTGACCAATTCCCTGCCGGTCAGGAACGTTGCCGAACTGATCGCCTATGCCAAGGCCAATCCGGACAAGCTCAGCTACGCGTCGAGTGGCCAGGGCAGCTCGCTGCGCACCGCCGCCGAGCTGTTTCGCGCGATGACCGACACGCAGATCCTGCATGTGCCCTACAAGGGCAGCACCGCCGCGCACCCGGACCTGATCGCCGGGCGCACCTCGATGATCTTCGACACCATCACGGCGATCCTGCCGCAAGTGAAATCCGGTGCGGTCCGTGCGCTGGCCGTGACCACCCTGACGCGTTCTTCAATCGCTCCTGACGTTCCGACCATCGCGGAATCCGGTGTGCCCGGTTATGACGCCAGTTCCTGGGGCGGCATCCTGGCGCCCGCCGGCACGCCCAGAGACGTGGTCGATGCCATCAACGGCGCCATGGTCAGAATTCTGGTCACGCCCGATGTGAAGGCGCGGCTGGCGAATTCCGGGATCGAGGTTGCGGCCGGTACGCCGCGGCAATTCGAGGACTTCATGCAGTCCGAGATGCGCAAATGGGCGAAGGTCGCGAAGGATGCCGGAGTGGTGCCGGAGTAAGGCGGTCAATGGCCAAAAATGTTGCGGGAGGCGTCTTGTGATTTCATTCGCCACGTGCACGGCGATGTCGTCGGCAGGCGCCAGACTCGCTTGGTACTTCTGATCGCATGATGGAGGCAGCAGCCGGCCTGAAGGCGGCGGCGATACTGCAACACCGCGCTCCTGATGCGGGCAAGTTGCCGGCGTTGCAGGCGTGGTGAAATAGCCAGGGCTGGACAAGCTCCTAAAATGCGTGTTTCACCAATCTTCGGGAAGCCGCCCTCATGACCACAACCCCTCGCAGCATCGCCGACCTGATCGATGCGCGCTTCGGCCTGCCCACCAGCGCCGGCCGCGACATGCCGGCCGCCGGCACCGTAGCCGGCATGCTGTCGCACCGCTCGACGCGGCGCTTCACATCGCAGGCGGTGAGCGCCGAGACCCTCGAAGTCGTGCTGGCCGCGGCCCTGTCCTCACCGGCCAAGTCGGACCTGCAGCAGGCCAGCATCGTGATCGTGCGCGAGCCCACGCAGCGTGCCGCGGTCAACGCTCTGGTGCCGTCGATGCCGTGGATCGCCAACGCGCCGGAATTCCTGGTGTTCTGCGGTGACAACCGGCGCATGCGGCGCATCGCGGAGTTGCGCGGCAAGCCGTTTCCCAACGACACGCTCGACATGTTCATGAATGCCGCGGTCGATGCCGGCATCGTGATGCAGGCCTTCATCATCGCCGCCGAATCGATGGGCTTAGGCTGCTGCCCGATCAGCCTGATCCGCAACCAGGTCGAGCGCGCCAGCGAATTGCTGCGCCTGCCCGCCGGGGTGTTTCCGATGGCCGGCCTGTGCGTCGGTTATCCGGCGGACAGCGGCCGGCTCTCGATGCGCCTGCCGCCTTCGATCACGGTACATGTGGATCACTATGACGGCAGCGACTTCGATGCCGAATTGGCGGCGTATGACGCGCGGCGCGCGGAGCGCGAGCCGACCGCGCCGGAGAAGCAGCGCGAAGTCGAACGTTTCGGACGGGCCGAGCCCTACACCTGGTCCGAAGACAAGGCGCGCCAGTACTGCGTGCCCGAGCGCCATGGTTTCGGGCCCTATGTGCGCGGCCAGGATTTCGCGCTCAAGTAGCGCTGCGACCCCGGCCTGCATGCGCTGGCGCCACGGGCGCGATCGAAAGGAGATCCGCAAGATGAAGCTGCTCCAACGCTGCGCCAGTGCGCTGCTGGCGGCCAGTCCGGTATCGGCCGCAGCCGCGCAGGATACCTGTCGATCCAAACCAATGCGCATCATCGTGCCCTCGCAACGGGGGGAATCACCGACCTGATGGCGCGGCTCCTGGGTAAGGTGGTGTCGGACGCCACCGGCCAGTCGGGGATTGTCGACAACAAGCCCGGTGGCAGCACCGTGATCGGCACTCAGGCCGGGGTGCGGTCGTGATGGTATCGGCGCCGCTCGCCACCAATCCCGGCCTGATGCCCAAACTCCCCTACGATGCCTTGCGCGACCTGACGCCGGTCATCAACCTGACCGCGCAGGGCTTCGTGATCTCGGTGCATGAAAAGCAGCCATTCAAGACCGTGGTGGAATTGCTGGAGGCGGCGAAGAAGCCGGGTGGCGACGTTTCCTGCGCCTCGCCCGGCAGCGGCACCTCGATGCACCTGGTTGGCCAGGTGATCAATGCGGAGTACCAGACCCGTTTCGTGCACATTCCCTACAAGGGCAGCGGCCCGGCGATCCACGATGCCATCGGCGGCCAGGTGCCGATGATCATCGACCCGATCACCACCTCGATCGGGCAGATCAGGCAGGGTCGGCTGCGGGCGCTGGCGGAAGTGCGCGATCGCCTGGTCGACCAGTTGGGCGGCACACTGGCCGGCGGCAGTGCCGAAGAGTTCGGTGCGCCGCTCGAGGCCGAGACCGAGCGCTGGGTACCGATCATCCGGCGGCTGGGCCTGTAGGCGGACTGAGTGGCGCTGGCGTCGCAGCATGTCTTCACAGACTTGCGCCTGTGCCGGGCACTATCGGGCGCACGCGGGATCGATTTGAGAAGTTCTAAATAACATCGCCCGCGATGTGATATTATTTTTTTCATGCGGCTGGTTCTGGATACCGACGTTGTCGTCGCGGGCATGCGCAGCCCAAGCGGTGCATCGGCCGCATTGCTGTTGGCGGCGCTGGAGCGGCGTGTGACGCTGTGCGCCAACGTGGCATTGATGTTGGAGTATGAAGCCGTGTGCTCGCGAAGCGCGCACCGGATGGCAGCAGGGTTGACCCAGAAGGAGGTACTTGTCTTTTTGGACGCCATTGCCGCACTGGTAGCACCTGTGGAAACCCATTTCCTATGGCGCCCTCAACTGCGGGATCCGGGTGACGAGATGGTGCTCGAAGCAGCGGTGAATGGCCAGGCGCAGGCTGTGGTCACGTTCAACGTTCGCGATTTCGGAACTGCTGCTGGCCGATTCGGAGTCGAATTTTTGCGGCCGCGCGAAGTTTTGGCATTGATGAAAGGATGAATCATGAGTGATACCGCCACCTACCCGCTGCGTCTGCCACGTTCAATCAAGGCGGCTGTTGAGAAAATGGCAAAGAGCGAGGGCACCAGCATGAACCAGTTTGTTGCCACAGCAGTGGCGGAAAAGCTTGCCGTGCTCAGCACGGCCGCTTATTTTGCCGAGCGCAAATCGCGCGCCGACCTTGCTGCGTTCAAGCGAATTCTCAAACGCAAGGGTGGCGTGGCGCCGCGCGAAGGTGATGAAAAGCCGTAGTACAACCAGGCACCGGGTGCCGATCATCCGGCGTCTTGGCCTTGAGGCAGGCTGAGCGGCGATGGCATCGCAGCCTGACCCAGGCGGTCTTGGCGTGCACACGGGAGTGCCCATGCCCGCCGCGCGCACCATCGATGTGGACGGCATCGGCACGCGTTACCACGAAGCTGGGTCCGGCGAGACGATTGTCTTCATTTACGGCGGCAGCATCGGCACCAGCGACTCCGCGTCCAGCGCCCACACCTGGAACCTGAACCTCGAGCCGCTGGCCAGCCGCTTCCGCGTCATCGCCTTCGACAAGATCGGCCAGGGGCATACCGACAATCCCGGGGATGACGAGTACACCATGGCCGCGGTGGTTCGCCATGCCGCCGGGTTTTTGCGCGCCATGCAGTTGCCGCCGGTGCATCTGGTCGGGCATTCGCGTGGCGGCTATGCGGCGGCCCGGCTCACGCTCATGCATCACGATCTGGTCAAGAGTGTGACCCTCATCAACAGCGGTACCTTGAGCCCCGGCGTGGGCACCAACGAGGTGGTGCTGGCGCGGCCGCCCTTCCCGAAGGGCACGGCGGAATGCGTGCGCTGGATCTATCGCAACTACAGCTTCGATCCGGCGGTGGTCACCGACGACTGGGTGGCCGCCGTGCTGGAGGTGCTGGCCCTGCCCAAGTATCGCGAGAGCATCGCCCGCATCGAAGGCGCGCGCCTGGGAGCGACGCTGTTCCTGCCGGCATTGGCGCGCGAAAAGCGCGAGACCCTGCAATGGATCAATGAAGGGCGGCTGCAGCGCCCGTTGCAGGTGATCTGGGGCTCCGAGGACCGCACCGCGGTGCTGTCGCGCGGTCTCGAACTGTTTCACATGTTCGCGCGGCATGACCGGTGCGTGCAGTTCCATGCGTTTGCGCAGGCCGGGCATTTCCCGTTTCGCGAGCATGCCGCGCGCTTCAATGCCCTGCTCGGGCAATTTGTCGCCGCCCACGCGGCCTGATGCGATGCTGATGCGCCGTTCGATCCAGGTCAATGGGGCCGCCACAGTCGTGCTTGCCACCCCTGACTGCGTGGCGCCGCTGGTCTTGCTCAGCGGCGGCATTCCCGGAGTGACGCCTTATCGCAGCGGGCCGCACCTCTGGGGGCACAGCATCGATGCTTTGGCGCGCGAACGCGCTGTGCTGGCGTTCGACTTGGGCAGCGCCGCCGCAGTACCTGGCGCCGACCTCACCGTCGATGTGCTGCTTGGCCATGTGCGCACGACCCTGGCCGCGCTCGGGATCACTCGTTGTCACCTGGTGGCGCATGATCTGGCCGGCCTGATTGCATTGCTGCTGGCAGCCGAGTCGCCGGCGCTCATTCACGGCGTGAGCGTGGTGTCGGGCGCCGCGGCCGCACCGAGCGGTGACGGTGTCGACAACCTCTGCTTCACCCATCCGCCGCTGCCGGCGTGGAGCCGGGCAGCGCAGCTTTGGGCGCTGGAGCGCGTGTCGTATTCGCATCAGCATATCGATGGCGCGCTTCTCGATGCCTGCGTGGCGGCCGCGACCGGCGCAGCGCAGCACAGCGCGGCTGCCGCCCTGTCGACAGCGATGCAGGCTGAAGTTTTCATGCCCAGCCTGTTTGCCGCGAAGGCGCGCCTGTATGAAATCTGCCGCGGCGCCGGTGTGCCGGTGCCGGTACAGATCATCTGGGGCACGCATGATCCGCTGGGCACGCTCGATCAAGGCCTGGCGCTATATCAGATCATCGCTGCGCGCCAGCCGGCAACGCAGTTCCATGTGCTGAACCGGGCCGGCAGTCTGCCGTTCCGTGAAGAGCCCGAAGCCTTCCTGCAGGTCGTGAGGGGGTTTGTCGAAGCGGTGTTTGCGCGTTGAGCGCGGGCCACACGCAGCTTCAGTCGCGACCCGCTTGTTTCCCGGCGTGCAACACGCCGGGCCTGACCAGCCACCACGCACCCGCCACCGCTGCACCGAAGGCGGTGTAGACCAGCGCGAAGACCCATAGCGGCGCCTGGTAATACAACAGGCGGCCCACCCAGTGGGCGATGAAACTGCCGGCATAGGTGCGCTCGCCGGCTGCCAGGCGCAGGGTCATTTCGAGCGTGGTCAGCGGGCACACCATGCCGAGCCATGCCTGGGCTGCCACCACACCGATGGCCAGCAGGTGGCCTAGTCGAAACCACGGGTTGCGCACCCAGCGCCAGCCTCGCATGCCGCCCAGCACGATCAGGAAAAGCGAAACCACGATGAACAGCACTACCAGCACATGCAGCAACAGCACCAGGTCGGCCAAGGCAATGAGCACAAGTGCGCGCTCCACGGGGTCGGCCTTGACGGGCTTGCGTTATCGGTGCCTGGGGGAAATCATCCACGGTCGCGCGCGCGACGGCAGTAGCTGCCGTGAGATCGATCGTCGCGGCACTGCCGCTTACTCAGTTCAAGGCGGCGGCTGACCTTCGCCCGGTGCCGGCGCATCGCCTGCCGCAGCCGCCGTGCCCGCCGCGCCGTCTTCATCGGTCTGCGGCTCACCACCCTCGGAAGCGGTTTTCTTCATCTTCTTCTCGTCTTTTTTCTGCTTCTTGGCGAGGTCTCTCTGACGCTTCGCAAACGCATAGTTCGGCTTGGCCATAGGGCGATTCTCTCGTTCATGTTTGGATATAGGCCCCTAGGGTAAGGCATTTCCTGTCGTCATGCCCTGTGCGGCTGCGGCAGCGTTGCCCCCTCGAGTCGAATTCATCCGAGTTCGAGCGCGAACTCGGACACCGTGGGGTCATCCGCATAGGGGCTGGCCGCAAAGCCCAGGTGCGCCATCAGCCGGTGCATGTCGTGGTTGTTGCCAAGCACGGACCCGGTCATGCGCCGGTAGCCGCAGTCGCGCGCGGCTCCGATCAAATGGCGCATCAGCAGGCTGGCGATGCCGCGCCCGTGCCAAAGGTCCGCCACCACCACCGCGAATTCGCAGCTCAGGCCGTCGGACATGGGTGAGTAACGGGCTACCCCGACCATCGCCGTGTCGACCAATGCCAACAGAGCCATTTCGCGCTCGTAGTCGATTTGCGTCATGCGCGCCAACAGGCGCGGCGACATGGTGCGGGCGGCGTTGAAAAAGCGCATGTAGCGCGAATGGTCGGACAGCGCTTCCATGAACGCCAGTTCCATGCGCGCGTCTTCGGGGCGGATCGGGCGCAGCCTGATGCCGGTGCCGTCGCGCAGGGTCGCGCCGGTTTCAAGCGCGCTCGGGTAGGGATGGATCGCCAGGTGCGCATAGCGGCGGTGCGTCGATTTGGGGTCAGTCGCGCCCGCCAGCCGCGTCGCATCGATCACCACCCGTGCATCGAGCGCGCTGGCGCCGTTCTGATCCACCGAGAGCGGGTTGATGTCCAGCTCCTTGAGCCACGGACAGGCGCAGACCATGTCGGACACACGCAACAGGATGTCAATGATCGCCGCGCGGTCGGCTGCCGGAACCTGCCGATAGGGTCCAAGCAGACGCGCGATGCGGGTACGGTCGATCAGATCGTCGGCCAGGCGCAGGTTGAGCGGCGGCAGGCCGATCGCGTTGTCATTGAGCAGTTCCACCGCCACCCCGCCGGCGCCGAAGCTCAAGACCTGGCCAAACACCGAGTCGCGCGCCACGCCGATCATCAGTTCGCGTCCGAAACGCTTGTCCACCATCGGTTGCAGCGCCACTCCGCCGATCCGCGCCTGCGGCCGCGCGGCGCGCACCTGGGCCAGCAAGTTGGCGAATTCCCGCTCCAACTCGGGGCCGTCGCGCACGTTGAGGATGACGCCATTGACGTCGCTCTTGTGCGCAATGTCGGGCGAGAGAATCTTCAGCGCCAGCGGATAGCCCAGGCGCCCGGCTGCCGTGAGCGCTTCATCGAGCGTCGCGGCAATCAGGGTTTGCGGCACCGGGATGCCGAAGCAAGCCAGCAACTCCTTTGATTCAGGCTCGCTCATGAGGCTGCGGCCGCCGGCGGCCACGCGTGCGAACAGCGCATGGGCGTGCTCCAGGTCATGCTTGGCGTCCGCGGTCAGCGGCGGCGGCGTCTCCAGCAGCAATTGTTGCGCGTGCCAGTATTCGGCCAGTGCGGAAAAGCCGATCACCCCGGACTCCGGCGACTGAAATGCCGGCATGCCGGCCGCCTCGACCACGGCGCTGCCCGACTGTACCGCCGCCTCGCCCAGCCAGGCCGTGAGCACCGGCTTGCCGGAATGGCGCGCCTGTTCGACGATGGCACGTGCGGTGTCTTCGGCGGTGGAGACGATTTGCGGGCAAAACAGGGTCAGCACGCCGTCGACTCCGGGGTCGGCCAGGAGCGGCGCCAAAGCGGCGGCGAAACGCAGGGCACTGGCGTCGCCGATGATGTCGACCGGATTGCCGTGCGACCAGTGCGAAGGCAGTGCGTCATTGAGCGCAGCCAGGGTCGCCGGGCCCAACTTGGCCAACTCGACCCTGTAGTCGGCGGCGCAGTCGGCCGCCATCACGCCGGGACCGCCGCCATTGGTCAACAGCGCCAGGCGGTTGCCGGCGGGCAGGCGTCCCGCGGCCAGGAGGCGCGCCGCGGAAAACAGCTCCATGTAGGTGCGTGCACGCACCACCCCGCAGCGCCGCAGGGCCGCCTCGAACACCGCATCGTTGCCGACCATGGCACCGGTATGGCTCATGGCGGCGCGCGATCCGCCGCTGTGGCGCCCGACTTTCTGCAGCACCACCGGTTTGGTGCGGGCCGCGGCGCGCAGGCCCCCAATGAAGGCGCGCGCATCGTGAATCCCCTCGACATACATGAGGATGCTGTGGGTGGCCTCGTCGTGCAGCAGATAGTCGAGAATTTCGCCGAAATCGAGGTCGGTGGCGGCCCCCAAGGACACCACGCTGGAAAAGCCGATGCCGGCCGACCAGGCCCAATCGGTGAGCGCCGCGCACACCGCGCCCGATTGCGCCACCAGGGCGATATGGCCGGGGTTGGCGCCGGTGCGGGCGAAGGTGGCGTTGAAACCGATGCTCGGGCGCATCAGGCCCAGGCAGTTGGGCCCCACCATGCGAATGCGCGCGGCGTGCGCGATGGCCGCGATCTCTGCTTCGAGCGCACGTCCCGCGGGACCGGCTTCGCCAAAACCGGCCGACAGCACCAGTGCATGTTCGATGCCGGCCTGCGCCGCATCCTTGAGCACCCGCGGCACCGCTTGCGCCGGCGTCACCACCACCGCCAGATCGACCGCTTCGGTGAGCTGATAGAGCCGCTCGACGCAGGGCACACCGTCGACCTCGGCGTGTTTGGGGTTGACCGGATGGACCGGGCCCTTGAAGCCGCTGTTTCTGAGGTTGTGGAAAACCGCGGCAGCCAGCGATCCGGCGCGCGTGCCGGCGCCGACCACCGCCACGCTACGCGGGGCGAACAGAGGTTCGAGATAGTGATTGAGGGGCATGGGCGAGACCGGTTTGACAGGCAGAAAACCCTTGCAGGCGAAGGGGCGCGCGGCGGCGGGTAGCGCGCATGTTTGCCCAATCTCCACATCATCGCTTGATCTGGGTCAAATCGCACACACCGCCCACCGCTACGATGCGGGAAGCATATTGAGGAAGCGGCGGCAGGGGTTCGAGTCGGGTACCGGGCAGGTAGCCCCGCCCACCGCAAATTGAACCAGTGCAAGCCTTCCTCATCCCGCCCGGCTTCTCCGAAGGTTTCCATGATGTCTGGTTTTGGCTGGTTTCGCAGCGGCCTGCAAACGAGTGGTCCTGTGCCTGCCCCGGCCTGCGACAAACCCGTTCCGGGCACTTGCTTTCATTGCGGCTTGCCCTTGCCCATGCCGGTGGCCGACTGGGTGGAATTTGAGGGAAAAAGGCGCCCGCTTTGCTGCGCAAGTTGCGCAGCCGCAGCCGAAATGCTGATCGCCAACGGTTTTACCGCTTACTACGGCGACCGCGATGCCTGAGGCCGCCATTCCCGCCGCCGCCAGTGGCGCGGCACGCACGTCGGAAGCCGTGCTGGCGGTCGAAGGCATTCACTGCGCCAGTTGCGTGCAACTGATCGAGATGCGCGTTGGCGAGATCGGCGGCGTCGAATCCGTCGATGTCGGGCTCATCAGCCATCGCGCGCGAGTGCGCTGGCGCGAAGGCAGCGCGGGTCTTGCCGACATCACCGCCGCGATCGCGCGTGCCGGCTATCGCGCCTGGCCGGTCTCGGCCGCGCTGGCCTCGATCGAACGCTCCCGCGAGCGGCGCATGGCGCTGTGGCGCCTGTTCGTGGCGGGCTTTTCCATGATGCAGGTGATGATGTACGCGACCCCGGCCTACCTGGCGGGTGTTGGCGATATGGCGCCCGACATCGAGCAGTTGCTGCGCATCGCCAGCCTGGTGCTCACCGTGCCGGTGATGGCGTATGCGGCAACGCCCATTCTTGGCGGCGCCTGGCGCAACCTCATGCAAGGGCGCATCGGCATGGACGTGCCGGCGGCGCTCGGTCTCCTGGTCACTTTCGGTGCCAGCGCCTGGGCCACCGTGCTGCCGATGCTGGAGCCCGGCGCCGCGCGCGGAGCGGTGTACTTCGACTCGGTGTCGATGTTCGTTTTTTTCCTGCTCGGCGGTCGCTACCTTGAAATGCTGGCACGCACGCGCGCCAGCGCCGCGGTCGACGAACTGGCGCGCATGCAGCCGGCACGCGCCTGGCTGCTGCCGGACTGGCCGCAATCGCAGGCCGGCCGCGAGGTCGATGCGGCAAGTCTTGCGCCCGGCGCCATCGTGCTGGTGCGGGCCGGCTGCGCCGCACCTGCTGATGGCGTGGTGGTGGATGGCGTGAGCCTGAACGACGAGGCGCTGATCAGCGGTGAATCACGGCCGGTGGCCAAAGCCCCGGGCGCGGCGGTGACCGGCGGCGCCATCAACCTGGGCGCGCCGCTGGTGGTGCGGGTGAGCGCCGCGGCGGGTGACTCGCAGCTCGCGCAGCTGGTGCGTCTGGTGGAAAGCGCGGCCGATGCCAAGCCCTGGTTGAACCAGGTCGTCGATCGCCATGCCGCCACCTTCCTGTGGACCATCCTGGCGCTGGCCACGGCCACCGCACTCGGCTGGGCGCTGATCGATCCGGCGCGCGCGCTGCCGGCCGCGGTGGCGGTCCTGATCGTCACCTGCCCGTGTGCATTGTCACTGGCCGCGCCGGTGGCGTTTTCCTCAGCCATCGGCAACCTGGCCCGGCGCGGCGTGCTGGTCACCCGCGCGCACGCGCTCGAAACCCTGGCGCGCGCCAGCCACTTCGTGTTCGACAAGACCGGCACCTTGACGACCGGGCGCATGCGGGTCGAGGACATCGTGTTGCTGGGCGCGCTTGACCGCAGCCGCGCGCTGGCCTTGGCCGGGCGCATGGAAAGCGTTGCCGTGCATCCGCTCGCGCAAGCGCTGGCGATGGAAGCCGCGCCGCATGTGGCGCGCCTGCGCTCAGTCGAAATCAGCGCGGCTTGCGAGGTCGCCGGCAGCGGCGTCGAGGCGATGGTCGATGGTGTCAGGCATCGCATCGGCAGCCTCGAATTTGCAGGCAGCCTGCATGGCCTGCCGCTGCCGGCCGACAGCCTCGCACTGGCCCAGGGGCGCAGCGTGGCGGCACTGGCCAGCGATGGCGGCTGGTTGGCGCTGTTCATGATCGGCGACGGCGTGCGCGCGGGCGCCGCCGAAATGATCGCGGCGCTCAAGGCGCAGGGATCGAAGGTATCGCTGGCCAGCGGTGACCGGCTCGCGGCGGTGTCGGAGGCGGCGACCGCGCTGGGTATTGACGACGTGCATGGCGCCATGGCGCCGGTGGCCAAGCATCGCTTCGTATCCGCTTTGCAAGCCGGCGGCGCCACCGTGGCGATGGTGGGCGACGGCATCAATGATGCGCCGGTGCTGGCGCTGGCGCATGTGTCGGTGGCCATGGGCAGCGGCGCGCCGCTGGCACAGACGCGCGCCGACATGGTGCTGATGTCGGGCCGCCCGGCCGATCTGGCCCACGCACTGGCAACGGCCAAAAAGGCGATGCGCGTCGTCAGGCAGAACATCGCCTGGGCGGCGCTCTACAACCTGGTGGCGATACCGCTCGCCGCCAGCGGCCTGTTGACACCCTGGATGGCCGGGATCGGCATGGCGGCCAGTTCGCTGGTGGTGGTGGCGAATTCGCTGCGCTTGGCGCCGCGCGCGGCGGCAACGGCTGCGGCGGGCACGCTGCCCGCGCCCATGACCGCGCACGCCGCGGCCGGCTGACAGCATGGAAATCCTCTACCTGCTGGTGCCACTGTCGGTGATCCTGGTGCTCTTGATCGGCGGCCTGTTCTGGTGGTCCTTGCAGGACGGCCAGTTCGACGATCTCGACAGCCCGGGGCGCAAGATTCTCGACGACGATGACTGAATCCCGGCCCTGGCAGAGCATGCCTTCGCGGAAGTTGTCCTCACCCGTCCGCGCGGGCGCGGCACCAGCCGCGCATGCCAGGCTCGGCGCGATCAAGCTGCGCGCGACTTGATACGGATCAAATGCCGCATTGCGGCGACCACTAAAGTGACCGAAGTTTCAACCTGAACGGGGCATGCAATGTCGCAACAAACGTATGACTACAAGGTGGTTCGCCAGTTCGCAATAATGACAGTGATCTGGGGCATCGTCGGCATGCTGGTCGGGGTGATCATCGCCGCCCAGTTGGCCTTCCCGGAACTCAACTTCGACCTGCCTTGGCTGTCCTACGGGCGCCTGCGGCCGCTGCATACCAATGCGGTGATCTTCGCCTTCGGCGGCTCGGCCCTGTTCGCCACCTCATACTACGTGGTGCAGCGTACCTGCCACGCCAGCCTGTTCCTGCCCAAGCTGGCCGCCTTCACCTTCTGGGGCTGGACCCTGGTGATCCTGCTGGCCGCGATCTCTCTGCCGCTGGGCATGACCCAGGGCAAGGAATATGCGGAGCTCGAATGGCCGATCGACATCCTGATCGCGGTGGTGTGGGTCTCCTACGCGATCGTGTTCTTCGGCACCATCGCCCGCCGCACCGTGCCGCACATCTATGTCGCCAACTGGTTCTTCGGCGCCTTCATCCTGACCGTCGCCCTGCTGCACATCGTCAACAGCGCCGCAGTGCCGGTGAGTTTCTGGAAATCCTACTCGGCCTATGCCGGCGTGCAGGACGCCATGGTGCAGTGGTGGTACGGCCACAACGCGGTGGGCTTCTTCCTCACCGCCGGCTTCCTCGGCATGATGTACTACTTCATCCCCAAGCAGGCCGAGCGCCCGGTGT
>JBEIFV010000056.1:0-32772 GCA_040382235.1 Burkholderiales bacterium | reverse complement strand
GTGCTCGAGGTTGTCGCGCAGGTAGTCGAAACCGAATTCATTGTTGGTGCCATAAGTGATGTCGCAGGCGTACGCCGCCTGCTTTTCGGCGGTATCCGAATCCGACAGGTTGACGCCCACCGTAAGGCCTAGAAAGGCATACAGCTTGCCCATCCACTCGGCATCACGACGCGCAAGGTAGTCGTTGACCGTCACCACATGCACGCCTTTGCCGGACAGTGCGTTGAGATACGCTGGAAGGGTCGCGACCAGGGTCTTGCCCTCGCCGGTGCGCATCTCCGCGATCTTGCCGTAGTGCAGCGCCATGCCGCCGACCAGTTGCACATCGAAATGGCGCATTGCCAGTGCGCGCTTGCCACCTTCGCGCACCATGGCGAAGGCTTCGGCCAGGACTGCATCGAGCGTCGTACCGCCCTGGACCCGTGTTTTCAGGTCATCCGTCCTGGCGCGCAGGTCGGCGTCGGTCAACTTGGATAGTTCAGGTTCCAGTGCGTTGATCGACGCCAACTTGCGCGAGTATTCCTTGAGCAGTCGGTCGTTACGACTGCCGAAAATCTTCTTGAGTAGTCCGGTGACCATGGAGAGCTATCGTGTGACCTTGCTTGGCGTTTGGCCGCGCGCGTTCGCGTGCGATTTTGGCTTGGAGGGAATGGACAGCGCAGACCGCGGGAAACCGGGCGCCGGAAAGCGCGGGACCTAGGCCCGGCGAATTCCGCAGTGTCCTGGTGACCGGGCCTCGGTTCGACGTCAATTTCGCAATAACGCCAGCAACAAAAACGGATAGCGTCCATACAGCCGCCATTCTGTAGCTGCCATTCTTCAAGGTGCTGATTTTACCATGCGCTCGAGCCGCACCGACGGCGGGAAGGTGCCCGCGCTGAGCGCCGTGCAGGGCGGGGCGCGGCTAACGAGGGGCTGTGGGCGTGCGCCCGGCCATTTCGCCGGAGGCGCGAGCCTGTGGCGGCTGCGTTATCGGTTGCGCAGCCTGCAAGAACTTGGCAGGATTTTGTGCCTGCCCCTTGTAACGCACTTCGAAATGCAAGTGCGGTCCGGTGGATCGTCCGGAGGAGCCGACTTCGGCGATTTTCTGACCGCGCTTGATGATGTCGCCTGCCTTGACCAGCATGCTCGAGGAATGCGCATAGCGCGTGACAATGTCTCCGCCGTGGTCGATCTCGATCATGTTGCCGAATGAATGATGCCATTCCGCCGCGATCACAACGCCGCCTGCGGCAGCGACGATCGGCGCACCCGGATTTGTGATGAAGTCGATCCCTTCGTGCATCGCCGATTGCCCGGTGATGGGATCAATGCGCCGGCCAAAGCCGGAAGCGTTGAATTCGGCATTGACCGGCAGCGCCGTTGGAAGCCGTTTGGACTTCAACTTTGCGTTGAAAAGTTCCGATTCGGCGACATTGAGATGATCAGACCGGTTTTCCAGGCCGCGCGCGAGTCGATCCAGCTCGCGAGTGAACTCCTGCATCGACATATCATGCATTGGCCCCGTCACCGCGCCGCCACGCCCGGGTGGGTCGCTGCCCCTCGACTCCTGGGGTCTGAGGCCGGCCAATCCGGATACACGCTCGCCGAGAGCATCCAGCCGCATCAGCTGGGCCTGCATTTCTCCGAGCTTGATTGCCATCGCATTGAGATTCTGGCGCATGAACTCGTCGTTCTTGCGCGTGTCATCGGCTTGCACGGTCTTGAGCATCGATTCGAGGATCGGCAGCTTGATGGACGCCGCGTACTTGATGCCAAAATAGTAGATCGCGGCCGCGCCTGAAAGCATCGCTGCCCCGGCCAACACGCCGACCAGCGCGAGATGGCGTACATTCAGGGTCACAGAGCGCGGTGTTGCAAGGCGATGCGCGAAGACAATGATATGCATTCCTGCCTACCTTCCTTGAGTCTTGCGGCGATATCCGAATCGCCCGACATGCGCGCGCATGCGATTTGACCCGACTCAACAATTGGCCGGCGCCTACCTGGCGCGCGCCGATGGCCTCGAGTCACTCACCGGCCGGGCGGCCGACTTGATCGCAATGCGTCGCTTGTATCGGGAAAACATGCCCGCGGGGCTCTCACAAGCCAGCGAGCTTGTCAATTTCCGGCGCGGCATCGTTGTTGTCTGCGCCGGCCACAGCGCGGCGGCGGCCAAAATCAAGCAGCTCGCCCCCCGCCTTACTGCAATTTTTCTCGAAAAGGGCTGGCAGGTTAGCGCAATCCAGGTACAAGTTCAAGAACTCAAAGCCCGTTGATAGCCAACAGTCTCCAGGCCGAAGCGCCGCAAAGCGTTGACTACCAAGGGCCGATGAGCCCTGCGATTGTGAAAAAGTGTTTCGGATAGTGGGTGTAAGTGCAAACTCACAAAATGGTTCGACTTTGGAACGAACCACCTTGGCCGCACTTGGAGCCCGCCCCCATCAAACCATCCGCTTCGCGACCTCCTCCAGCATCACCTCGGTCGCCCCGCCGCCGATTGACTGGATTCGCGCATCGCGCGTCATGCGCTCGATCGCCGCTTCGCGGATATAGCCGAAGCCGCCGTGGAATTGCAGGCAGTCGTACATCACCTCGTTGACCAGCTCGCCGCACAGGGCCTTGATCATCGAGACTTCCTTGGTGACGCTGTGGCCTTGCGCGTCGCGCCAGGCAGTGTTGTAGACCAGTGCCTGCGCCGCCGCGACCCGCGCCGCCAGCATGGCCAGGCGGTGGCGGATCGCCTGCTTTTCCCACAGAGGAGCGCCGAAAGCGCGGCGCTGCGTTACCCAGTCAAGCGTGATCTCGAGCGCCCTTGAGGCTTCGCCCATGGCCTGGGCGCCCAGCACGATGCGCTCGTTTTGCAGGTTTTTCATCAGCGCATAGAAGCCCTTGTTTTCCTCGCCCAGCAGGTTGTCCGCTGGAATGCGGCAGTTGTCGAACACCAGTTCGGCGGTGTCGCTGCACAGCCAGCCGTGCTTCCTGAGCGGGCGAGCCACGGCGAAGCCGGGCGTGCCTTTTTCGACGATGAACATCGTCATCTGGTGATTGCGGGTGGCCGCCTCGCCGGTCTTGGCGGCGACGAAAAAAATGTCGCCATGCACGCCATTGGTGATGTACATCTTGGCGCCGTTCAACACCCAGGCATCGCCGTCGCGGCGCGCGGTGGTGCGCATCGAGGCCAGGTCGGAGCCGGCATCGGGCTCGGTCATGGCCACAGCCGCGATCTTCTCGCCGCGGATGATGGCCGGCATGTACCTGGCCTTTTGCGCCGGCGTGCCGCCATGGTGCAAATGCGGCGCCGCCATGTCGGTATGCACCAGCACCGTCACGGCGAAACCGCCGTAGGTGCTGCGGCCGAGCTCCTCGGCCAGCACCACCGTGGCAAGCGTGTCCTGCGCCGAGCCGCCGTATTCCTCGGCATAGCGGATGCCCAGGAATCCCAACCGGCCCATTTCGGCCAGAACCGCGCGCGGCACACGACCGGCCTCCTCCCAGGTATCAGCCACCGGAAGAACGCGTTCGGCAATGAAGCGGCGCAGCGAGTCGCGCAAAAGCTCGTGTTCGGAGCTGAAGTAGGGCGTGCTTTTCATATTGGAAGTTTGGATTCAAAAGCGGAATTATGGGGCTGACGCCGCGTCGCACGCCACGCCCCATGGCTTGCAAGTCGGTCTCCAGGGGGCTTTTGAGCCGGCAAGCCAGTGCGCAGGCTGGTCGGCTTGTCGATTGTCGTTCAGGGGCGCCGCTTGGCGTGGCCAATCAGCCCGCTTCCCGACCCTTGGTGGATTGGGGTTTTCCTGTTCGCGAGGCGCCTGGCCGACAAGGTAGAATTTGGTCCCCTGCCGGAGACAAAAGCCATGAACCAGCCAGTTGCCTCGAAATACCTGCGTCGCGAGTTCCCCCAAGCCCTGCTTGACGAGCTGAAGGCGGCGCTGGGTGCCGAACGGGTGTCGGTAGCCGCCGCCGTGCGCGCGCATCACGGCCATGACGAATCGCATTTCCCCGATGCCCTGCCCGACGCGGTGGTGTTTCCCGAAACCACCGGCGAAGTGGCGACGGTGGTCAAGGCCTGCGCCAAATACAGGTTTCCGCTGATCCCCTACGGCACCGGCACCTCGCTGGAGGGCCATATCCTGGCGATCCACGGTGGTGTTTCGCTCGATGTATCGCGCATGAACCGGGTGCTGGCGGTGCATGCCGACGATCTCGACGCGGTGGTTCAGGCCGGCGTCACGCGCAAGGCACTCAATGCGCATATCAAGGACACCGGCTTGTTCTTCCCCATCGATCCGGGCGCGGACGCTTCCATCGGCGGCATGGCCGCCACCCGCGCCTCCGGCACGGCGGCGGTGCGCTACGGCACCATGAAGGAAAACGTCTTGTCCCTCACCGTGGTGCTGGCCGACGGGCGCATCGTCAAGACCGGGCGCCGCACCAAGAAATCCTCCGCCGGTTACGACTTGACGCGCCTGTTCGTCGGCAGTGAAGGCACGCTGGGCGTGATCACCGAAGTCACAGTCAAGCTGTACCCGCAACCGGAAGCCTTGTCGGCGGCGGTGTGCTGCTTCCCCAACATGGTGGCGGCGGCCAATACGGTGATCCAGGCGATCCAGATGGGGGTGCCGGTGGCGCGCTGCGATTTCGTCGATCCGCTGTGCATGAAGGCGATCAATCACCACAGCAAGACCACGTTCCAGGAAAAGCCTACCGTGTTCTTCGAGTTCCACGGCAGCGAAAGCGGCGTCAAGGAGCAGGCCGAAACCGTGCAGGCGATCGCTTCCGAGCATGGCGCAGAGGAATTCCAGTGGGCCACCAAGCCGGAAGACCGCAGCAAGTTGTGGCAGGCGCGGCACGACGCCTACCTGGCCTGCCTGCAGTTGCAGCCCGGTTCGCGCATCATTTCCACCGACGTCTGCGTGCCGATTTCGCGTCTCGCCGAGTGCCTGGCGGAAACCGAAAAGGATATCGCTGCCTCAGGCCGCATGGTGCCGGTCCTCGGGCATATCGGTGATGGCAATTTCCACTTGTGCATCATCGTCGATCCCAACAATCCCGATGACATCCTGGTGGGCGAGCAGATGAATCACCGCCTGGTGGAGCGTGCCATCGCCATGGAAGGCACCTGCACCGGCGAGCACGGCATCGGCTGCGGCAAGCTTGAATTCATGGAGGCCGAGCACGGCGACGCGCTCGACGTGATGCGCACCTTGAAGCAGGCGATGGACCCGCACAACATCATGAATCCGGGCAAGATCGTGGCGGCCTGAATGGTCGCGTCCTAGATGAACGCGCCGATCGAAAAAGTCGTCGTCGATCTCGCCCGCCAGCGCGCGGTGGTGGCGGCACTGCTTGAATTCATGCCGCCCGCGCAGGTGCTGTTCGATGCCGAGGATACCCGCCCCTACGAGTGCGACGGCCTGGCCGCCTACCGGCAATTGCCGATGGTCGTGGCCCTGCCCGCCACCGAGGAGCAGGTCGCGCGCATACTCAAGACCTGCCACGCGATGGATGTGCCGGTGGTTCCGCGTGGTGCCGGCACCGGCCTGTCCGGTGGCGCCTTGCCGATGGGCAATGGCGTGCTGTTGTCGCTGGCCAAGTTCAACCGGATTCTGGTGGTCGATGCCGCAGCGCGTACCGCACGGGTGCAACCGGGTGTGCGCAACGCCGCGATCTCGGAGGCGGCGGCGCATCTGGGCCTGTATTACGCGCCCGACCCGTCGTCGCAGATCGCCTGCAGCATCGGCGGCAACGTCGCCGAGAATTCGGGCGGCGTGCATTGCCTCAAGTATGGCCTCACCGTCAACAACGTGTTGCGGGTGCGCGGCTTCACCATCGAGGGCGAAGCCGTCGAATTCGGCTCCGAGGCGCTCGATGCGCCGGGTTACGACCTGCTGGCGGTGATCATCGGCAGCGAAGGCATGCTGGCCGTCACCACCGAAGTCACCGTCAAGCTGGTACCCAAGCCGGAAAAGGCGCAGGTGATCCTGGCCTCATTCGACAGCGTCGAGAAGGCGGGCAACGCGGTGGCTGACGTGATCGCCGCGGGCATCATCCCGGCTGGGCTGGAAATGATGGACAAGTCGGCCACTGCCGCGGTCGAGCAGTTTGTGCGCGCCGGCTACGACCTGGAGGCCGAAGCCATTCTGCTGTGCGAATCCGACGGCACGCCTGAAGAGGTGGCCGAGGAAATCGGGCGCATGAAAGATGTGCTGGGAAAATCCGGGGCGACTCGCCTCTCGGTTTCGCAAAGCGAAACCGAACGCTTGAAGGCCTGGGCCGGGCGCAAGGCGGCGTTTCCGGCGGTCGGGCGCATTTCGCCGGATTACTACTGCATGGACGGCACCATTCCGCGCAAGGCGCTGGGTACCATCCTCACCTTCATCGCGCAGATGGAAATGAAGTACGGCCTCAAGTGCCCCAACGTGTTTCACGCCGGCGACGGCAACCTGCATCCGTTGATCCTGTTCGACGCCAATGATCCTGACCAGATGCATCGCACCGAGGAATTCGCCAACGAGGTGCTGTTGAAATGCATCGAGCTGGGCGGCACAGTCACCGGCGAACACGGCGTGGGCATCGAGAAGATCAACCAGATGTGCGTGCAGTTCGCGCCCAGGGAACTGGCAGCGTTTCGCGCATTGAAGAGCGCGTTCGATGCCAAGGGCCTGCTCAATCCCGACAAGAACATTCCAACCCTGCACCGCTGCGCCGAATTCGGCGGCATGCATGTGCATGGCGGCCGGTTGCCGCACCCGGAATTGCCGAGGTTTTGATGCGCATCGCCCTGCTGTGTGGCCTGGCCCTGGCGCTGGCCGGTTGCGCCACCAAGGGTGCGCCGCCGCCCAAACCGACCGCTGAAGAGCTGCACAATGCGTGCGCGGCGCGCATGTATTCGGCGCGCATGCGCGGTGCGGTGCACTGGCATATCTATGAGCACTGCATCAAGGAAAGCTCGTGAGTCTTGAAGGGGTGATCGACGCCGTCAGGTCGGCGGCGTCGGCGGCGCGCCCCTTGTGCATTCGTGGTGGCGGCAGCAAGGATTTCTACGGCCAGGCGCCCGCAGGCGAGGTGCTCGATACGCGCGGTCTTGCCGGCATCGTGGCCTATGAACCTACCGAACTGGTGATCACGGTGCGTGGCGGCACGCCGCTATCCGAGGTAGAGATGGCCCTGGCGCAAGCCGGCCAGATGCTGCCGTTCGAGCCGCCGCATTTCGGCACTGGCGCCACCATCGGCGGGGCGGTCGCCGCCGGGCTGGCCGGGCCGCGCCGCGCCGCCACCAACGGCTATTTCGGCGCGGTGCGCGATTTCGTGTTGGGTGTGAAGCTTGTCGACGGGCGCGGCGATGTGCTCGCCTTCGGCGGCCAGGTGATGAAAAACGTCGCCGGCTACGATGTGTCGCGCATGCTCGCAGGCTCGCTGGGCACGCTTGGGATGATTGCCGAAGTATCGCTCAAGGTCCTGCCGAAACCCGTGGCCAGCAGCACGCTTAGGCTCACCATTCGCCATCCGGCGCAGGCGATCGAAAAACTCAACCAGTGGGGCGGACTGCCCTTGCCGTTGACGGCCAGCGCGTATTGCGACGGCGATCTTTGCCTGCGTCTTGAAGGGGCGCATGCGGCGGTCGATGCCGCCGCGCGCAAGCTGGGCGGCGAAGGTGTCGATACGACGCAGGCCATGAGCTACTGGAACGGGATTCGCGAGCACACCGATGCTTTTTTCGCCGGCGCCACGCCACTGTGGCGGCTGTCGCTGCCGTCTACCGCGGTACCGCTTGACCTGCCCGGCGCGCAGTTGATCGAATGGGGCGGCGCGCTGCGCTGGCTCAAGTCGGACGCGCCGGCCGCGCAGATTCGCAAGGCGGCCCTGCAGGCCGGCGGCCATGCCACCCTGTTTCGCGCCAGCGATGAAATGCGCAGGCAGGCCGGCGTATTCACCTCGCTGGACCCGGTGCTGGCGCGCATTCACGCCCGGCTCAAGGCCACCTTCGATCCGCAGGGCATATTCAATCGCGGCCGCATGTTCCCGGAATTCTGATGCAGACCAATCTTGCCGATTTCATCAAGGGCACGCGCGACGGTGAAGAGGCCGAAGCGATCCTGCGCAAGTGCGTGCACTGCGGTTTTTGCACCGCCACCTGCCCGACCTACCAGTTGCTGGGTGATGAGCTGGACGGCCCGCGCGGCCGCATCTACCTGATCAAGCAGGTGCTGGAAGGGCAGAAGGCCACGGCCAAGACACAAACCCATCTGGACCGCTGCCTGACCTGTCGCAATTGCGAATCGACCTGCCCATCGGGCGTGGAGTATGGCCGGCTGGTCGACATCGGGCGCAAGATCGTGGGCGAGCAGGTCGGGCGCTCCGGGGGCGACAAGTTCAAGCGCACGCTCCTGGCCAAGGGCTTGAACAGCCCCTTGTTCGCCCCGGCCATGGCCCTGGGACAGGCGATGCGCTGGGCGGTGCCGGGCTCGCTCAAGGCCAAAGTGCCGCCAAAGCAGGAAGCGGGCGTGCGTCCGGCGCCGCGCCACCGGCGCAAGATGCTGCTGCTCGAAGGCTGCGTGCAAAACGCCATGCTGCCCAACATCAACAACGCCGCCGCGCGCGTGCTCGATCGGCTGGGCGTATCGCTGGTATCCGCCCCCAAGGCCGGCTGCTGCGGTGCGCTCAACTACCACCTCGATTTCCAGGAGGCGGGGCTTGACAACATGCGCCGCAACATCGACGCCTGGTGGCCCATGATCGAAGCCGGCGAGGTCGAGGCGCTGGCCATGACCGCCTCCGGCTGCGGCGTGATGGTCAAGGAGTACGGCCACCTGCTGGCGCACGACCCGGCCTACGCGGCGCGCGCCAAGCGGGTCTCGGAGATGACGCGCGACCTTTCCGAACTGGTGATCGAAGAACCCGCCCTGCCGGCCGCGCTGCTGCGCGCGGGCGGGGCGGCGCAATCGAAAAAGATCGCCTATCACCCGCCTTGCACCCTGCAGCACGGCCAGCAGATTCGCGGCCATGCCGAAAAGCTTTTGACCGATGCCGGCTTCACCTTGACCCCCGTGGCCGAGTCGCACCTGTGCTGCGGCTCGGCCGGTGCCTATTCGGTGCTCAATCCGGAGATTTCGGGTGAGCTCAAGATGCGCAAGCTGGGGCACCTCGAAGCCGGCAAGCCGGACCTGATCTGCTCGGCCAATGTCGGCTGCCTCACGCATTTGCAAAGCGGGACGGCAACGCCGGTCAAGCACTGGGTTGAAGTGATCGATGAGGTGCTTGGCTGATGCAGTGCGTAGCGGGCGGACATCAAGGCGCCATGGCACGCTTGGCAAAGGATGCATCCATGAAACACGACGCGTGGCTCAAGGAGCAACTGCAAGACCCCGGCTTCGCAGCCGAATACCTGGCCGCGGCCGCACAGGACGCTGAACCCGCCGTCCATCTCGCGGCGCTGCGAAAGGTTGCCGAGTCGCGCGGCATGGCCAAAGTGGCGGTCAGTGCCGGCAGTCCGCGCGAAAGCTTGTCGCGCGCCTTGTCGGCGCGCGGTAATCCGCGCTGAAGTACCTTGTCCGCGATTCTGCGGGCGACCGGGATGACGATGGCGGTGCGGCGCGGCGGGTCAGGTGATCGATGTGGCCCAGCACCACAACTTCGCGAATCAGGTCTGATGAATCGCAATCGACGAGGAGAACTGCAGTGAAACTTCAAAGGTTTGCGCATACCCTGCTTGCGGCCGCCGTTCTGTTTAGTGCTTGCGCGACTGCCATTGCCCAGGATGCGTGGCCGACGCGCCCGCTCAAGCTGATCGCGCCGTTCGCACCGGCCGGGCCGATCGACCAGGCCGGTCGTGTGATCGCCTTGAAGTTGCAGGATGCGTTAGGTCAGCCGGTGGTCGTCGAAAACGTGGCCGGCGCCGGTGGTGCGGTGGGCATGGCGCGCCTGGCGCAGTCGCCTGGCGACGGCTACACGGTGGCGCTGGGCCATGTCGGTTCGCTGTCGATCGGGCCACACTTGAATCCCAAGGTCGGCTTCGATCCGCAGAAGAGCTTCGCACCGATCACGCTTTTGGCCGACTACGCCAACGTGCTGGTGGTCAACGCCGGCGAGCCCTATGCCAGCGTGGCCGAGCTGATCAAGGCGGCGCGCGAGAACCCCGGCAAGATCGCCTACAGTTCCTCGGGCATCGGCTCCTCCAATCACCTTTCGGGCGAACTCTTGGCGGCGATGACCGGCGTGAAGTTGACGCACATTCCCCACCGCGGCAGCGCGCCGGCGATGCTCGACCTGATCGGCGGGCGGGTCAATTTCATGTTCGACGTGTTGCTCAACTCGATGCCCAACCTGCAGGCCGGCAAGCTGCGCGCGCTGGCGGTGACCAACAACTCTGGGCTCAACAAGCTGCCCGGCGTGCCGCCACTGTCCAGGACCGTACCGGGTGATGAGGTGCTCGGCTGGGTTGCACTGCTGGCCGCCGCCGGCACGCCGCCGCGCGTGGTTGAACGACTCAACCTGGAGGTTGGCAAGGTCATGAAACTGCCTGATGTCGTCGCGCAGTACGCGACCGTCGGCTTCGATGTGCGCACCAGCACCCCTGCCGAGTTGCAGGCCCTGATCAAGAAGGATCTCGACTTGTGGGGGCCGCTGATCAAGGCGGCGGGCATCAAGTCCGAATGAAGCGCGGCCGCCAGTCTGCCGATCCAATCCCCTGCGCTGCCGTCACCGGAATGATGATCGCTTGCACCGTCTTGAGCCCGCTCAAGGATCCAGCACATGCGTAAAGCGCTTGTTGCCCGGCAGCCGATAGACTGAGAAGTCCCGCAGGTCGGTGGTGGCGATGTGGTCGATTTTCAGGCTGATGGCCAGGTAAACCAGGCTGGCGTCGCAGAAGTCCATCGGCAGATCGTCATGCTTGTCCATCATGTTCCACAAGGTCGCGACCGCGTTGGCAGGTGGTGACTCGATCCGCAGGTAGCCCAAGGCCTGGGCTTTTGCGGCCCACGCGAAAAACGCCTTTTGCCGGGCGTGGGTCAGGAGCGCGCACACCTCGGTAAAAGCCGCCCAGGTGGTGGTGGTTTGTCCGGTAAAGCCTGCGAAAAATGCCTTGCAACGCGCGTGATGATGGTCCTTGGGGTTGAACAGGCCCACCAGGTACCCGGAGTCGGCAAGGATGTTCACGCTTTTTTGCCGGCGCCGCGGCCTGCGGTCGAAACTCTCGTGGCCAAGGCCTGCTTGGCGCGCGCCGAGCGCAGCGTGTGTTTGTGGCGGATTGCTTCACGAACAGCCAGTTTCCGCGAGCGCTTCTCGGCATTGTCACGCGCGGCGTCGCTCAAGGCGCTTGCGGACGCGGCGACAGCGCTCTCGCGCATCGCACCTTCATAAATTTGCAGCGACGAAGGCTGTGCGTGGGCCGCCAGAAACTCCTGAATACTGCGCACGATCACCGCTGTTTTGGACAAGCCGTGACGGGCGCCGAAGTCGGCGATCATGGTTTCTGTTTCTACAGGCAGGCGCAGTGAAATCGGCATGAAATGCTCCATTGCGATACGTTTACAAAAATTGTATCGCAGTTACGAGTTGAGCGTCGGCACCTGCCAAAGCGCTGCGTACGAGTCGGGGGTCGCAAGTCCGCAAGCGCTACGCGGCAGGTGGTTTATGCTGGTCGCCTGCGGGCAGCCGTCGCTGTTGCTCAAACCACTTTTCTCCCGGGTTCGTAGAATGCTTGCGCAAGGATCTGTTCCATTTTTCGCGGCCTTGCGCCGCAACCTGAACCAGGGCGCGCGCAGCCTCGTTCTGCTGCGCCCGGTAGCGCCTGCCTACGCCGCGACAACCGGGCAGTTCATCGCCCTGATAGGCCTTGAACTGCTGCTGACCCTGGCAACGCAGATCGCGCTGTACGGCACCCGTGGCGAAATCAATACATGGGCGCTGCGCGGCGCGCTGTTCGACATTCCCTTCGTGTTGCTGGCCGGCTGGTGGGCGGCGCGGGTCTCGCGGAAAGGTTTGAATCCGCTGACGTTCGCGGTCGCGCTGATGAGCATGAGCGTGGTGTTCGCCTGCCTTGGCCTGGTTGTGGTGCTTGGCTTGCAGAATCAGGCCGTCTGGTTGTGGGTGGTCTACTGGGTCATGATCATCAGCTGGTGGCTGTGTGCCTGCGTGTTGCTGGCGCGCCTGACCGGCCGCGGCGTTCGCTACAACTGGCCGGGCTGGGGATTGGTGAGCCTGATCGCGGTATCGTCGCAAGTGCTGCCTTCCGCCCCGTTGTGGCAAGCGCGCGAAGATGCCTCCAATCCGCCGCATCGCGCCTCGATCGAACGCGAGGCGGCCTTCCATGCCCAGGCGGGGCTGCTCGATGGCGCGCTGCAGAAGCTGCTGCCGCAGCGTCCCGGCGTCACCGACCTGTATTTCGCCGGCTTCGCCTCCTATGCCGCCGAAGATGTGTTCCGCAAGGAGATCGATGTCATCGGGCCCCTGATGCGCGAGCGCTTCGATGGAACCGGCCGCTCGGTGCTTTTGGTCAACAACGCCAGCACCGTGATGATCTTGCCGCTGGCGACCAAGACCAATCTGGCGCGCACCCTGCGCGGCATCGGCAACCGCATCGATCGCGAGGAGGATGTGGTGGTGCTGTACCTGACCACGCACGGCAGCGAGAGGCATGAGCTGGCCGTGAAGTTCTGGCCCTTGAAGCTCGATGACATCACGCCGGCGGCTCTCAAGATCATGTTGGACGAGGCCGGCATCAAGTGGCGGGTGGTGATCGTGTCGGCCTGCTATTCGGGCGGCTATATCGAGCCGCTCAAGGATGACAACACTCTGGTGATGACGGCTTCGGATGCGACCCGCACCTCGTTTGGCTGCGGCAGCGCGTCCGACTTCACCTATTTCGGTCGCGCCTTGTTTGACGAGGAGCTGCGCCGCACACATTCATTCGCCGAGGCCTTCGGGCGCGCTCGTGTGTCGATTGCCGAGCGCGAGAAGCAGATGGGTCATGAATACTCGAATCCGCAGATCGCAATCGGTGCTGCCATTGCCACGAAGCTTCGACACCTCGAAACACGACTGGCGGGCGCAGCGATCAAATAGGGTCGCGCAAGTTCGCTTATGACCAGCACGTGACAGCCTGACTCTTCAAACACGATAAGATCAAGGCGTTTGCCAACAAAGGAGTCGTGCATGAGCAAGGCATCATGGGTGTACCAATTGAAGGACGATCCGCGCGGCATCGCGCGAGTTCTGGGCGCGGGCCTCGAAACCCGCGTGTTTCCCGGCGAGAACGTGATGCTTTCGGTGGTGACCATCGCCCCCGGCGCGGCGGGCTCGATCCATAGCCACCCAGAAGAGCAGTGGGGGGTGCTGCTCGAAGGCAGTTGCACCCGTATTCAGGATGGCGAGCAGGTCGAATGCGTGGTCGGCGATTTCTGGTGTTCGCCCGGCGGCTCGGTGCACGGCATCATCGGCGGGCCTGCAGGCTGCGTGGTGCTGGACGTTTTCAGTCCGCCGCGCGAGGAGTACAAGAAAGCGGGCAGCGGCTTCGGCGAAGCCAGGGTCGAGAGCTGACAAGGGCGGCAACCAGGCGGTGGCTCAAGGTGAAGGCCATGCGCCCTGCTCCGGCACGGCGCGAGGCCTGCGAACGCAAAGGCTTCGCGACCTGCTGTCAGCTACCGTGGCGGCGCCGACGCGCAGCGAAGTGGAACTTGGAGCACATGGACTGGCACTTGCACCAAGCTGCGTCCGGTGCCAGCGGTTTGTTCATCAAGTTCTAACGCATCAGCCACGGACTCTCGATCCGCTGCCGCGCTTCGAAATCGCCAATCGCCTGCGCATGCTGCAGTGTCAGATCGATCTCGTCCCAGCCATTCAACAGGCATTCCTTGCGGAACGGGTCGACCTCGAAGCGTTCCTGGCTGCCGTCCGGCAGGGTCACGGTCTGTGCCGCCAGATCGATGGTGAGTTGCGCACCGGCTTGTTCGGTCAGGAGGCTGCGCAGCGCCACCACACGGTCGGCCGGCAGCATGATCGGCAGGGTGCCGTTCTTGAACGAGTTTTCGAAAAAGATGTCGCCGAAAGATGGCGCGATCCAGGCGCGAAAGCCGGCACCGGCCAGCGCCCACACCGCGCCCTCGCGCGACGAACCGCAGCCGAAATTCTCGGCACCCACGATGATGCGCGCCCCCGTGTACGCAGGGCGATCGAGGATGAAATCGCCCTGCTCGCGCAAGTCGTGAAACAGGTAGTTCTGGTAGCCCGCCGAGCGCGGCAGGCGCAGGAAGCGCGCCGGAATCAGGCGGTCGGTATCGAGATTGGCGATCGGCAGCGGCGCCGCCACCGAGGAGAGAGTCGTGAAGGGTTCCATGATCAGTGCGCCAATAGTTTGCGGACGTCGGTCAGGCGGCCGGTGACCGCGGCGGCGGCCGCCATCGCCGGGCTCACCAGGTGGGTGCGGGCGCCCTTGCCCTGGCGCCCTTCGAAGTTGCGGTTGGAGGTGGAGGCGCAGCGCTCTCCGGCATCGACCAAGTCGCCGTTCATGCCCACGCACATCGAGCAACTCGGCTCGCGCCATTCGAGGCCTGCGCCCTTGAAGATGCGGTCCAGTCCTTCGGCCTCGGCCGCCTGCTTGACCAGGCCCGAACCCGGCACCACCATCGCCGGAATCAGCGCTCGCCGACCCTTCACCACGTTAGCTGCAATGCGCAGGTCTTCGAGTCGGCTGTTGGTGCAGGAGCCGATGAACACGCGGTCCATCGCCAGGCCTTCGATCGCCTGCCCCGGCTTGAGGTCCATGTATTCCAGCGCCGCCTCGATGCTCTTGCGGCGCACCGGGTCGGTCTCGCGCGCCGGATCGGGCACCGCTGTGTCGATGCCGGCGCCGTGCTCCGGGCTGGTGCCCCAGGTCACCATCGGCGCCAGCACGCTGGCGTCCAGATCGACCTCGCGGTCGAAGCGCGCATCGGCATCGCTTGGCAAGGTGCGCCAGTGCGCCAGTGCGAGTTCCCATTGGTCACCGGTAGGGGCGAACGGCTTGCCCGCCACATAGGCGAAGGTGGTGTCGTCCGGGGCGATCATGCCGCAGCGGGCGCCGGCCTCGATCGACATGTTGCAGATGGTCATGCGCGCATCCATCGACAGCGCACGGATCGCCGGCCCTGCGTATTCGAGGGCGTGACCGGCGCCGCCGGCGGCGCTGATTTTCGCGATCACCGCCAGGATGATGTCCTTCGAATGCACGCCGGGCGCAAGCGTTCCGCTCACGTTGATGCGCATCGTCTTCGAGCGCCGCGCCCACAGTGTTTGCGTGGCCATCACATGGGTGGCTTCCGAGGCGCCGATGCCGAAGGCCATCGCGCCCAGGGCGCCATGGGTCGAGGTGTGCGAATCGCCGCACACCAGGGTGACGCCCGGCAGGGTGATGCCCTGCTCGGGCCCGATCACATGGACGATGCCCTGGCGCACGTCGTTGATGCCGAAATGGCGGATGCCGGCCGCCGCGGTATTGGTCGCGAGGATCTCGATCTTGCCGCGCACCACCGGGTCAGGGATATTCGAGCGATCGCGCGTGGGCACGTAATGGTCAGGGGTGGCGAAGCAGGCATCCGGCCGCCGCACCGAACGGCCGGCATCGCGCAGCGCCTCGAACACGTGGAAGCTGCCGTCGTGAATCAGGTGCCGATCCACATACAGCAGCGTGCGCCCGCCCGGCCCGGTCGCGACTTCATGCGCGTTCCAGATTTTCTCGTATAACGTCAGTCCACCCGCGCCTTGGTCTCTTTGACGATGCGTGTCCATGTCTTTACCTCGCTTTCAATCAACTTGCGGAATTCCGACGGCGAGCCGCCGACCAGATCCGCGCCTTGTTGCTGCAATCGCTCGCGCACCGACGGTGTGGCCAGCGCCCGCGTAGCCGCCGCGTGAAGGGCGGCGAGAACGTCTTTCGGGGTGGCGGCCGGCGCCATCAGGCCGTACCAGGTATCCGAGGCATAGCCCTTGATGCCGGCCTCGTCCATGGTGGGAATCTCCGGTGCGATCGACGAGCGTTTGCTGCTGCACAAGGCTAGCGCCTTGAGCTTTCCGGCCTTGATGAAGGGCAATGCCGGCAGCAGGCCGTCGACCGCCAGTTCGATCTCGCCGGCCAACAGGGCCTGGCGCGACGGGGTGCTGCCGCGATACGGAATATGCGTGATGAACACACCGGCCATCGATTTGAACAACTCCGCGTTGAGATGTGTCGCCGAGCCGCTGCCCGCCGATCCGTAGTTGAGCCGGCCCGGGTTTTTCTTCGCGTAGGCCGTAAGTTCGCTGATGCTGCCCGCCGCCAAGGCAGGGTGCGCCACCAGCAGCATGTACGTATTGGCGATCACCGAGATTGGTTCGAAGTCTTTCACCGGCTCGTAGCTGTTGGGTCGCAGCAGCGGGTTGATCACATGCGCCGGGCTGGCGAACAGCAGCGTGTAGCCGTCGGCCGGGCTCTTGGCCACCGATTCGGTGCCGATCGAGCCGCCCGAGCCGGCGCGGTTCTCGACCACGAAGGGCTGGCCCAGGATTTTCGCCATTTCCTCGCTCACCACCCGCGCCAGCGTGTCGCCGGTGCCGCCGACGGCCAAGGGCACGATCATGCGGATCGGCCGTGTGGGGTAGTTCTGGGCGCTGGCCAGAAGCGGCAGGAAGCAGGCAAGGAGCGCAAGGAGTCTCATGGCAGTTGCGGTCCACCGGTGCGCGTCAAGGCCAGGCGGTATTTCGATGTGCGACAAACAAAAATCACTGCGCCTGCACCGCGTTTCTGGCGCCGCTACCGATGTCGCCCACCTGCCGCGCGATCCGCTTGTAGCGCTCCGGCGCCGGCAGTCCGAGCTTGACGCGCACCCGCTCCAGGTCACAGCCCAAGAGGGTGTTCCAGTCCACCGCGGGCAGCCATTGCGCATCACGCCCGGTGCGGTAGGCATCCTGCGCCGCGGCGCGTACCGGTTGCCCGCGCAGCACACGGCCGATCCTGAAGGTGCCAAGCAATGCAATGGCGCCCAGGCCGGTCAGACGGGTCTGCGCGAAGGTGAAGGCCAGCAGTGACACTTCACCGAGCGGGTCGCGCCCGTAGCCGGTGAGCACATGCCACAGGTCGTGGCTGTCGCGCAGGTGGCGGCGGAAATTCTTCTCGTCCGGCGTGGCTTGCGACATTTCGTCGCGCTTTCGCGCCGCCTCGGCCAGGCCCTGCGCAGACAGGCTTTCGGCCACCACGAAGTCAAGGTAGGCGCGCCCGAGCGAGCCGGCCGGCAGCGCCGCCAGCGCGCTGCGATCGGCCAGGAGCGGCAGCAGCACATGGCGGCCGGCCAGCACCGCCTGGCCCAGTTCGGTGGCGCGAAAGCGCGCGGTGACGCGCGCCAAAGAATTGCCGCGCAGCGCCTCGCCGATCATGAACACCTGGTGAGTGTCCTCGGGATTCCTGATCAGCTTGCGAAAGGCGGCAAGCGCCATTAGCGGCCGGATGCGGTTGCTGGTGGTGATCTGCATCTTGTCTCCCGGGGCCGGCCTTGCGTGGGTGCTTTGGTGTCGGTGTTTTGCCGGACCGTTGCAATGATAGCGGCATTCGCCGCTGTTTCATGGCTGCCCGCGCGTCGTGCAGGACCGCATTCTCAATCACGTCGATGGTGCGGTAGGTGCCATCTATGATCGGCATCTCCATGACGAAAAAGGCACCGGGTTGGCTGCAGAAGTGGGCTGATTGCCTTGATGCGCTGAGCACGCACAACGTGGTGCCGCTGCGCGCTGCTTGAGTCGGTATCAGACTTTCGCAAGCAGGCTTTCCAGTTCCTGCGCTTGCTGCTTGAGCTTTTTCGGGTTGGCCTTCGCCAGGCGGCCGAGATTTTCGAGTTTCCATCGGATGCCGGGGAGTTGCGCAAGGTGTTCGATGCCAAGCAAATCCCAATTGGGCTCGTTGCGGGCGAACGACAACAGGAACTCCCGCTCGGCGGCGTCGAGGCCGGTTTTCAGTTCGGCGATCATGCGCTCGCGTGCGGATACGAGAGCTTTCAACTCCACCGGCTCAGTGGTCATGCCCTTGAATGTGCCTTCGTATTCACCGGAAATGTCCCGCAGATTCGGGAAAAGCACTTCGTGGATCGGTCGGTTGTGAGCGGCGAGATAGACCACGAAGCTGCGCCTGATTTCCAGCGTGATTCCTCTGTGGAGAAAAAGCTCCATCACGTCGAACAGGTCTCGCGGGTGTTGCCTATCCAGCGCGGCGACGAGCTTTCCGCCGTAGAGGTCCGGGAGCGATACAACGGGCAGTTCCAGGTCGGCCTGCATCGTCTCTTTCGCCTTCGTAGTAAGCGCTGTCGAGCGAATCGGGTGCACCGTCCCGCGCAGCACGAAATTCACTTCCACTTTCACTTCGAGCTTGTCGCGGCGGATGAAAAGCTTTGTTTCGCCAACGTCGGGCACAGTTGCCGCGTAGGTTTGGAAACCGCGTTTCCTGAGTTGATCCACGGCCTTCCGCATCGCGTCGCTGATCCTCGCAAGCGCCTCGTCCCGGCCGAGGCAGTGATCGACAAACACCAGATCAAGGTCCACGGACAGGCGTGGCATGTCCCGCACGAAAAGATTGATCGCGGTTCCGCCCTTGAGGGCAAACACGTTGTCGGCGAACACCAGCGGCGCGACCTGGATCATCAGTCGCGCGGTATCGAGATAGACCTGATTCATGGTTTGAGCACCAGTAACCCATCCTTGGACTTCGATATCCATGGCCGGGCGCTGCCCTTGGGCAGCACGGCCTCATCGAGTTTGCCGACCCAAGGCAGGGAGAGCTCGCGTCCGAGGCGCAGGCAGAGCCGGACCGTCTTGACGCTGATGCAGCGTTGGAGAAGATCCATCAGCACCTCGGCGCGCAGGCTGTAGGTGCCTTCGGCGATTTCCCTGGCCTCCTGCAGTGGCTGCCGGACGCCGACCTCGTCCAGCAATTCGAGCAACGCCCGTTCCGGCGTCGAGACCAGCGGTGCGCCGTCGCGGTTTTCGAAACGACCCACGCCGGCCATCTGGTCGGGTTTCTCGGTGAACAGCCGCTTGCGGTGATACTCGCCCGGAAAATGCTGACCAAACCAATTGGGCAGGCGCGCGGTCGCCCAGCCGTATAAATGCAATGCAGCCTGCTGCGACACGTATTGGCGCACGCCGTACCACTCCAGTGCCGTCTTCCCGCCGACATGAAGTCCGGTGATTTGCTGCTGGAGCACGACGAGGCTTGGATGAAGCGACAGGGCTTCACCGGGGCGGCGATAGACCCCCCGTCCCAGTCGCTTGAGCCAACCTGAGCGGGCATAGTGAACCGCCAGATCGGCCGAGACCCCGAGCTCGGCGAGCTGCACCGAGGTGATTGGGGATCCCATGGGCAGGCGGGTATAGAGGGTATTTAGTTTGCTTGGAGAAGTCGTAGTCATACTACGATTATTCTAACTTAATCAATAAGTTAAAACCAGTCTGAATTGAGTTGACAATTATTATCGTAGTGTGACTGCGATAACGCGAGCTTTTCAAATAAACCAGTCCAAGCCGGTCCAGGAACCGATGTGCGTCGGGCATGGGGTCGTTGCCGATTTGCGGCGCCCGAGCGTTTATGGCGGGAAGATGGATTTACGCTTGACGTACATCGTATGCAGTAATATGTTATCCGGTAATGATAAAAAGTTATCGAGACAAACGCACGCAAGAGTTTGCCGAAGGCAAGCGCATCAAGGAGTTCGAGGGCTTCCGCCGCCAGGCGGAAAAACGCCTCGATATTCTTGACGCCGCCACCAGTCTTGCAGACCTTCAGGCGCTGCCATCGAACGCGCTGGAGGCACTGAAAGGCGACCGCAAAGGCCAGTACAGCATCCGTATCAACCGGCAGTGGCGGATCTGTTTCGAATGGCCGGAGGGGCGGCGCGAACCCTCGAACGTCGAAATCGTGGACTACCATTGAAAGGACCTTGACCATGGCCCGTACACCGATCCACCCCGGTGAAATTCTTGCCGACGAACTTGAGGAACTCGGCGTCAGTCCGACCGAACTGTCGCGGCAGATTCGGGTGCCGGCAAACCGCATCAGCCAGATCATCAACAGCAAGCGCTCGATTACCGGCGACACCGCGCTGCGTCTCGCACACTGGTTCGGCACGAGCCCGCAGTTCTGGATGAACCTGCAGGCGCTCTACGACGTGCGGATAGCCGAGGAAGGTGCGGGCACCGAGATCAAGACGCTCCCGACCAAGCCGGAAAAAGCCCTGACCGGCCAACCGCATCCGGCGTAGCGCGGGAATCGTCATGCCGGGAACGAACGAAGCCTTTTCACGCTTCAAGATTGACGCCCAGCGGAAGGACCAGGGCTGGGACGTGCAAAATCCGAACGCCATGCGCTTCGAGTACGTCCTCCAAGACAAGACCAAGGCTGACTATGTCTCTGCAACGGCCACGGACGGGCGCTCGCCTTGGTCGGGGCCAAGAGAGCGGCTATGAATCCCGCCGAGGCCGTGGCGCAGGCGAAGGCCTGCGCCGCGCTGCTCAAAGTGCCGTCTATCTTCCCCGCCGTGCCGTCCACTTCTGGTGGCGCAGGTCGGCCGACGGCGCGGCCGAAAGCTGTACACTTTCTCGCAGGAGGAAAGCCCATGCCAACCGACGCTCACACCCGCTTCACCAGAATCACCATCAATCCAGCTGTCTTGAACGGCCAACCGATCATCCGTGGCACGCGCATTTCCGTCAGACGAATAGTCGAAGCGGCGGCGATCTACCCGGACCGCAATGAGCTCAAATCGGAATATCCGGGCTTGACCGACCTCGATATCGAAGAGGCGCTGCGGTTTGCCGCCCTCAGTGTCGCCAACGAGAATTTCACCCTGGAAGCTGCTTGACAGCAATTCTGCTTGATCAGGGGCTGCCGTTTTCGACTCCCCGTTTGCTGAGGGAGCATGTCATTGCTGCGATTCATGTCAGCGAACTTGGTATGGGTGAGTCCACCGACGAGGAAATTCTTGCGACAGCGCGAACGCTGGGACGAGTAGTGTGTACTCTGGATAGTGATTTTCATGCTTTGATGGCGTTGGCCGGCGCATCAAGCCCGAGCGTCATCCTGATTCGCATGCAACATCTCAAGGGACCGGCAATGGCCACTTTATTGCTTCGCGTACTGGCGCGAGCCGGCTTGGAAATCGGCAGTGGCGCTCTGGTCACTGTGACTGAAATCGGCTTGAGGATTCGCAGGCTTCCTGTGCTTGCGAATCAAGCGAGCTGAAGGGTTTGCCAACATTGCCGCGTGCCGACATGGACCATTTCAAAGGCTATCCCATGCCCGCGATCCGCACCGACGCGCACTTCGGCGATCGACTGGTGCGCTGTTTCGTGCAGCGCCCGCACAGTTTTCACGCCATGCTCGAAGCGGCCCTGGCACGCAATGCGCAAGGCGAGGCGCTGGTATTCGAAGGCAGGCGCTGGTCGTATCGCGCGCTCGATGCCGAAGTGGGGCGGGTCGCCGCCGGATTGGCCGCGCGCGGCGTCGGGCGCGGTGACCGGGTTGCCATGTTGTTGGGCAATGTGCCGGAATTCGTGTTCGTGCTGTATGCCGTGCAGCGCCTGGGCGCGGTCGCGGTGCCGGTCAGCGTGCGCGAGCAGAAGCCCGGCCTTCACTACATTCTCAACCAGTGCGGTGCGAAGCTGATCGTCCACGAAGCCGCGCTCACCGCGCGGGTGCCGGATGCACTGGACTGTCCGGCGCTGCTGCACCGGATAGCCGTCGACGACGGCGTGGCGTTGAGCGAAGCGGTCGCACCTGTGGCGCCTGGCGACGCCGCATCGCGTGAAGGCTTCGCGGCGCTGCTTCTGCATGGTGCGCTCATGCAAGCTGCCGCAGTCGAAGCCGAAGACACCGCGCTGATTCTCTACACCTCCGGCACCACCGGCCGCCCCAAGGGTGCGATGCTGACCCATTTCAACATCGCCCACTCGGTGATGCATTTCGAGGCCTGCATGCGCCTTACCCACACCGACCGCTCGGCGCTGGCGGTGCCGGCCAGCCATGTCACCGGGCTGGTCGCCATCATCGCCACCATGCTGCACGTGGCCGGAGCGGTGCTGGTGCTGCGCCAATTCAAGGCGGCCGACTATATCGCGCAGGCGGCTGCTGAACGGGTCACGCAGACCATCCTGGTGCCAGCCATGTACCAGTTGATACTGCTGCAGCCGGAGTTCGAAAAGCATGATCTTTCAGCCTGGCGCGTCGGCGGTTACGGTGGTGCGCCGATGCCGGTGGCCACCATCGACTTGCTGGCCGCCAAGTTGCCCAACCTGATTCTCACCAATGCCTACGGCGCCACCGAGACCACCTCGCCGGTGACGATCATGCCGGCCGGCGACACGCGTGCGCATGCCGATACCGTCGGCGTGGTGGTGCCCTGCGGGCAGGTGATCGTGGTCGACGACAACGGGGTCGAGGTGCCGCGCGGCGCAACCGGCGAGTTGTGGATCGGCGGGCCGATGGTGGTCAAGGGCTACTGGGACAACGTGGAGGCGACCGCGCGCGAATTCACCGCCGGCTACTGGCATTCGGGTGACCTGGGCTCGATCGATAGCGAGGGCTACGTGCGCGTGTTCGACCGCAAGAAGGACATGCTCAACCGCGGCGGCTACAAGATCTACAGCGTCGAGGTGGAAAACGTGCTGATGGCCTGGCCCGGTGTGATCGAGGCGGCGGTGGTGGGCCGGCCGTGCCCGGTGCTGGGCGAGCGGGTGCATGCGGTCGTGCATGCGCCGGGCGCGGATTTGAGCGAGGCTGGCTTGCGCGAGTTTTGCGCCGCGCGCCTGGCCGACTACAAGGTGCCGGAGAGTATTTCCTTCAGCACCGCGCCGCTGCCGCGCAATGCCAACGGCAAGTTGATGAAACGCCTGCTGCGCGAGGCGCTGCCGGCCTGATCGCCGCGCCTGTCGCGCCACGGCGAGCTATGATGCAGGGCTGCGCAGCATGGTCAAACCGGGCCGGCTGCACGTGCAAGCCAATGCGAGTCGCGCGATAGCGCGCAACAGTCAAGAAGGCCCCTTTAATGCAGCCCACTGTCAGCCCTTCCGCGCGCGACATCGCCTGGTCGATGCCCTTGGCCGACATCGATGTCAGCAAAGGCTACCTGTTCGAACAGGACATCGTCGGTCATTATTTCGAACGCCTGCGCCAGGAAGATCCGGTGCATCTGGCGGTCAGCAAGCGTTATGGGTCCTACTGGTCGGTCACCCGCTACAAGGATGTGATGGCGGTCGATACCAACCACGCGGTGTTCTCGTCGGATTCGCGCCTTGGCGGCATTTCGCTGGCGGAACGCCCGGCACCGGAGATGTTTCCCAGCTTCATCGCCATGGACCCGCCGCGCCATGACGAGCAGCGCAAGACCGTGAGCCCGATCGTGGCGCCCGGCAACCTTGCCCTGCTCGAGGCCACGATTCGAAAGCGTGCCTGCGCGATCCTGGACGGCCTGCCGATCGGCACCGAGTTCAACTGGGTGGAGCGCGTTTCGGTCGAGCTGACCACGCAGATGCTGGCCACCTTGTTCGATTTCCCGTTCGAAGAGCGGCGCCTTCTCACCTGGTGGTCCGACATGGCCACCGGCGATCCCGATGGCAACGGCCCGGTCACCTCGTGGGAGATGCGCTTGGCCGAGCTCGGCAAATGCCGCGACTATTTCACCCGGCTGTGGAACGAACGCGTCAATGCCGCGCCGGGCAACGACCTGATCTCGATGCTGGCGCACGCGCCGGCCACCCGCAACATGGGGCCGGACGAATACCTCGGTAACCTGATCCTCCTGATCGTCGGCGGCAACGACACCACGCGCAACTCGATCAGTGGCGGCCTGCTGGCCCTGAACCGCCATCCGCAGGAGTACGCGAAACTCACCGCCAATCCCGCGCTGGTGACCTCCCTGGTGCCGGAGATCATCCGCTGGCAGACGCCATTGGCGCACATGCGGCGCACTGCGCTTGCCGATACCCTGCTTGCCGGCAAGAAAATTGCCCGTGGCGACAAGGTGGTGATGTGGTACCTGTCGGCCAATCGCGACAGCGAGGCCATCGAGGATGCCGATCGCTTCATCATCGATCGCGCGCGCCCGCGCCAGCACATGTCCTTCGGCTTTGGCATTCACCGCTGCGTCGGCAATCGCCTGGCCGAACTGCAGTTGACCGTGCTGTGGCAAGAGATCCTCAAGCGCTTTCCGCGTATCGAGGTGGTGGGCGAACCGGTACGCACCAAATCGAATTTCGTGCGCGGTTTCCTCAGCATGCCGGTGGTGATTCCGGCACGCTACGCGTAGCGTGCGGCAGCACTGCGCGGCACCACGCTGTCACTTGTCGTGCACATATCAACCATGGCGGTGCCCGCATCGCGCCGTACCGTCAAAGGAGCAGGCAGTCAATGAGCAACGGAGTCGTAGTCATCGGAGCCGGCCACGCCGCCGGCGCATTCGCAGCCGCCCTGCGCCAGGGCGGCTATGCCGATCCGCTCACCCTGGTTGGCGCCGAAGCGATCGCACCTTACCAGCGCCCGCCCCTGTCCAAGGCCTGGCTCAAGGGCGAGGCTGGGCAAGACGATCTGTTGCTGCGCCCGCTTGCGTTCTATGCGGAAAAGGCGATCGAATTGCGTCTCGCCACACGGGCAGTCGCGATCGATCGTGGCGCCAGGCGCGTCACGCTCGACAACGGCGCGACGCTTGACTACGACAAGCTGGTGCTGGCCACCGGCTCGCGCCTGCGTGCCCTTCCGGTGCCGGGAGTGCGCAGTCGCGGCATCTGCGAGCTGCGCAGCGTGGCGGACGCCGAACGCATCAAGGCGGGTCTGCTGCCGGGCAAGCGCCTGGTGGTGGTCGGCGGTGGCTATATCGGGCTGGAGGTCGCGGCCTCGGCGCGCGTGCTGGGCTGCGAGGTCACGGTGATCGAGCGCGAAGCGCGCCTGCTGGCGCGCGTGGCCAGTGAAACCCTGTCGGACTTTTTCGGGCGCTGCCATGCCGGGCACGGCGTTGCCATTGAGCTTGGAGCCAGTGTTGCCGGCTTTGATGAAGTCGCAGGCGATCTGTGCGCAGTCCGCCTGGCCGATGGCCGCGTGCTCGGCTGCGACGTGGCCGTGGTCGGCATCGGCGCGCTGGCCGAAGACACGCTCGCGGCAGCGGCAGGCCTGGAATGCCGCAATGGCGTGGTGGTGGATGAAAATGCGCTGACCTCCGACCCGGCGATCTATGCCATCGGCGACTGCACGCTGCGACCGGTGCCGCGCTATGGGCAAAGCCTGCGCCTGGAAAGCGTGCCCAATGCGCTGGAGCAGGCCAAGCTGGCTGCGGCGGCGATCTGCGGCAAGCCCGCGCCCAAACCCGAAGTGCCGTGGTTCTGGTCCGATCAGTATGATGTGCGCCTGCAGATCGCCGGGCTGCCGATCGATGTGGCGCAGCGCGTGGTGCGCGGCGACCCCGCCGGAGGCCGCTTCGCGGTCTATCACCTGGATGCGCGAGGCACCCTGCAGGCGGTCGAGGCGGTCAACGCCGCGCCCGAATTCGTCGCCGCCCGCCAATGGGTGGCGGCGCGCCAGGTGATCGACCCCGCGCGTGCCGCCGACATGGCGCTTACGGTCAAGCAGATCATCGATGCGGCGGTGCCCGGTGCGCCCGCCGCGCCGGCCTGAATCAACCGGCGTGGTCGCGCATCGGCGGATGCGCAAAGCGCGCGCACCAGCCGGAGCACGTGTTGTGTCGGCCTACTCGCCGGCCTTGATCTTGTTGTCGCGCACCACCGCGGCCCAGCGGTTGATTTCGGCGGCGACGAACTTGCCGAGTTCCTCTGGTGAAGAGGCGGCCACATCCACCCCCATCTGCGTCAGGCGTTCCTGCACGGCGGGAATCTTCAGCGACTTGGCAATCTCGGCGTTCATGCGTGCGATGATCGGCGCCGGTGTGCCCGCCGGTGCCAGCACGCCCCACCATGCCTCGGCGGTGAAGCCTGGCACGCCGGACTCGATCAAGGTCGGCACGTCCGGCAACTGCGGCATGCGCTTGGGCGAGGTGACCGCCAGCGCGCGGATGCGGCCGCTGGCCAGGTGCGGCGCCCACAAGGCGTAGGTGGCCATGGTGACCGGCACGTGGCCGGCGGCGCCATCGGTGGCCAGCGGCCCGCCGCCCTTGTAGGGCACATGGGTCCATTCCACTTTCTGCAGGTTGCCCAGGGCCGTCATCGCCAGGTGCGCCAGGCTGCCCGAACCGATGCTGCCGTAGCTGATCAAGCCGGGCTTGGCGCGCGCCGCCTGCAGCATCTCGGCATAGGTCTTGTAGGGTGTGGTCGAATGTGCGGTGATCACCATCGCGCCGCGGCCGATCAGCATCACCGGCGCCAAGTCCTTCTGGGTGTCGAAGGGCATGTTGGGGATCAGGCTCGGGTTCACGCCATGGGTATCGAACACGAAGACCCAGGTATTGCCGTCCGGTGGTGACTTCGCGACCACCGCGGTGCCGATCGAGCCGGAGGCGCCGGAGCGGTTCTCGATGATGATGCTCTGGCCGAGCGCCTGCTGCAGATGGGGTTGCAGCATGCGCGAGATCTGGTCGATCGTGCCTCCCGGCGGGAATGGCGCGATGATCTTGAGCGGCTGGCTGGGCCAGGTTTGCGCCAGCGAGGCGGTGGCCGTCAAGGAAAGTGCCGCCGCGGCGATCAACGAGGTGCAGGTATGCAGGCTGAAATGCAGCATGAATGGTCTCCGGATTATCTTGGGTGCGCGCAATATAGCAGGGCGGCCGATCGCGCCGATCGCGCCGCCCGAACCGACCGCGTCACCTGCGCTCAACCCGGCAGACGCCAGTCCGAATGCAGCATTTGCACGAACTGCGCCTCGGGCATCGGTTTGGCCACCAGGTAGCCCTGGATTTCGTCGCAGCCGATTTCGGCCAGGCGCTTCAGGTGGGCTGCGGTTTCCACACCTTCGGCGATCACTTTCAGGTTAAAGGCGTGACCCAACACGATCACGGCATGGGCGATCGATGCGCTCTGGGCATCGACATCGAGCCCGCGCACGAATGCCTGGTCAATCTTCAGGCGCTGGATCGGGAACTCCTTCAAATAACTCAGGCTCGAGTAACCGGTGCCGAAATCGTCGATCGACAGTTGCACACCCAGTTCGCGCAAGGCCCGCATGTTGGCGATGGTGGCCTCCGGGTCGCCGACCATCACCCCTTCGGTGACTTCCAGCTCCAGGTGGCCCGCTTGCAGGCCGGTCTCCCTGAGCGTGCGCTCGACCATGCGCAGAAAGCCCGGCTCGCGAAACTGTTTTGGCGACACATTGACCGCCACGCTGACCGCCGGCATGCCCGGCCGTTGCCAGTCACGCGCGGCGACGCAGGCGGTCCGGGTGACCCACTCGCCGATCTCCACGATCAGACCCAGTTCCTCGGCCAGCGGAATGAAGTCGAAGGGCGGAATCCGCCCCAGTTGCGGATGATCCCAGCGGATCAGGGCCTCGGCGCCGATGATGATGCCGCTTTGCAAATCAACCTGGGGCTGGAAGTGCAGGCTGAACTGCTGCTTGCCGATGGCACGGCGCAGGTCGTTGGCCAGCGCCAGTTTCCTGGCCGCATCCGCATTCATGGTCGCGGTGAAATAGCGCAGCGCATTGTGGCCGCTCTGCTTGGCCACGTGCATCGCCGACTCGGCGTTCTTCAGCATGTCGTCCACGTTGTGGCCATCGATGCCGTGGATCGCGATGCCCACGCAGGCCGTGATGTAGAACGTATGGTCGTCGATGAAATAGGGCTGCGCCAGGGATTCCTGCATGCGCACGGCAACCCCGGTGGCATCCTCGGCGCGCGCCAGCTCGCCTAACACCACCGCGAAGGTGTCGCCGGCCAGGCGCGCCACGCCCTCCTGCGACTGCGGGCTGTCGTCCATGCGCGCGACCTGATCACTGTCGCGCACGCTGCGTCGCAGTCGCTCGCCGACCTTGACCAGCAGCTTGTCGCCGGTGGCATGGCCGCGCGCTTCATTGATCTGCTTGAAGCCGTCGAGACCGACGATCAACACTGCAAGCGCCTCGGCGTGGCGCGCCGCCCGCGCCAGCGCGTTGTCGAGTTGTTCGGCGCACAGCCGCCGGTTCGGCAGGCCGGTCAGGCCGTCGTACATCGCCAGGTAGTGGATGCGCTCCTCGGCTGACTTGCGGTCGCTGATGTCTTGCACGATGCCTTCAAGGCGCGTGGCGCCCCCGCTGGTGTCGGCCACCACCTCGGTCTGGATGACCACGTGGCGTACCTCGCCGTCCGGTCGCTTGACGCGGTACTCCATGCTGGCGGGTGCGGCACCGGTGACCACACCCAGCAGCCACTGCAACACCGCCGCGCGGTCCTCCGGATGAACGACCTGCAGGAAGGTCTTGCCGGTGCTCGGGCTTTTCAAACGCGGGGCGCCGATGATGCGGCACACCTCGTCGGACACCGTCATCAGGTCGCTTGCGATCTCCAGGTCAAAGTGACCGATGCGTCCGATGCGCTGCGCGTTGGCCAGCCGGCCTTCGCTGCGCGCCAGTTCGCGCATGTTGCGGCTGGCTTCGAGCAGGTAGCGCAGGCGATAGCCGATCAGGTCTTCCTGCAGCGGCTTGGTGGCGAAGTCGGTGGCCCCGCTGGTGAATGCGCGCCGGATCGATTGCGAATCGCCGGCAGCGGTGAGCATCAGGATCGGTAGGTGCGTGCCCAGCGGGTGTGCGCGCAGGGCCGCGCACAGCTCGAAGCCGTTCATCAGCGGCATGTTGGCATCGGTCAGCACCAGGTCGGGTCGCAGCCGCTCGAACGAGGCCAGGCCCTGTACGCCGTCGGCGGCGCATTCGACCGCGAAGCCCTCGTCCTCCAAAGTGATCTCGAGCATTTCGCGCATCAGCGGCTCGTCGTCGACCACCAGCACCAGCGGCTGTTCGCGGCGGGCGTCGCAGCCTGCCGGATCCGGCGTGGCGCTGGCGTCTCGGGGCGGGGGGGCAAGTAACAGGTCGGTCATGATTTCACCTTCAGGTAGGTAGGTTGCTGCAAGTGGTTGATCTGCGAATTCAAGCGGGGACAGCGTCTTCGTGCTGCGCCTGCGGCGCCACCACGCGCGCCGCCATGGCGAGTACTTCCGCGCATGCCGCGGCGCTGCCGGCGGCGTCGCTTCGCAAGGCGCAGTGCTCGAGCCTGCGCGCCGGTTCGGTAAAGGCGTCATAGCCCACCGTGCCGGCCGAACCCGCAAGCCAGTGCGCGAAACGCGCCAGCGCCGCATAGTCGCCGCATTGCTGCGCCTTCAGGGCGGCGCTGCTCTGCTCTTGCAGGCGCAGCGCAAAGCGCTGTATCACCGGCACCAGGCGCGGCTTGGCGGCCAGGCGCGAGGCGATCGGCTTTAAGGGCGGCGCTGCGTCCGCAGCCGGCGCTGCGGGGTTGGCGAGCGCCGCTGGCGCGGCCGCGGCGCTGACGGTGGGCACTGTGGCGTCTGCCTGAAGCGCCAGCGGCGCATCAGGCAACGCGCCCGCGCCAGCGGCGCCGGCTTCGGCAATCTGCTCACCGCCTAGATAGCCGGCGATGGTCGCCAGCAGCAGGTCGATATCCACCGGCTTGGTTATATACGCGCTGCAGCCGGCGGCCAGGACTTCCTTCTCGTAGCCGGCCATCGCATTGGCGGTGAGCGCCACGATCGGTCGGTCAAAACCGCGTCTGCGCAGTTCACGGGTGGCGCCGTAACCATCGAGCACCGGCATCTGCATGTCCATCAGCACCAGGTCGAAGCCGCCGCCGGCCAACTTGTCGAGTGCCACCTGGCCGTTCTCGGCTTCGTCGACCCACAGCCCGTGTTCGCCCAGCACCAGAGCCACCAGTTCGCGATTCTCCGGGCCGTCATCGACCACCAGCACGCGTGCCGGCGGGATCTGCCAGCGCTGGCGAGCGCTAGCCGTCTGCTCTTCGTCGGCCGCATCGAGCTCGGCCGGGGTCAACAGGCGCGTGTCGCCGACCGGGCCCGCATCGAAGCTCAGGGTGAACACGCTGCCTTCACCGAGGCGGCTTACGGCGACGATGTCGCCGCCCAGCGCGCGCGCGAACTTGCGGCTGATGGTCAGCCCCAGTCCGGTGCCGCCGAAACGCCGCGTGATCGAGGAGTCGGCCTGGGTGAAGGGATCGAACAGGCTTTCCAGCTTGTCGGCGGCCACACCGATGCCGCTGTCGTGCACCTCGACCAGGTAGCGCCCGCCTGAGTCCAAGGGGGCGAAGTCCAGCACCACCCGCACGCTGCCCTGCTGGGTGAACTTGATGGCGTTCGACAGCAGGTTGAGCAGGATCTGGCGCAGCCGCGCCGGATCGGATTGCACGGTGGCCGGGATCGGGCGGCGCATCTCGAATGTCAGGCTGATGCCTTTTTCCTGCGCCTTGACGCCCAGCTCATGTACCGCCTGGCGCACGATCGCGTGCGGCGCGCACGCCACGGCTTCGACTTCCAGCCGCCCCGCCTCCACCTTCGACAGGTCGAGGATGTCGTTGATCAGTTCCAGCAGGTGGCGGCCGCTGGCATGGATGGTGTTGAGATAACGGGTCGACTCGCGCTCACCACGGCTGTAGCCGCGCTTCAACAATTCGGTGAAGCCCAAGATAGCATTCATCGGCGTACGGATCTCGTGGCTCATGTTCGCGAGGAACTCGCTCTTGGCGCGGTTGGCGGCATCGGCTTCGTCACGCGCGGTCTTGAGTTCGGTCTTGGAACGTTCGAGCTGGGTGATGTCCTCCAGGCTGATCAGCACGCCCCCCGCCTTGCCGCTTGCGCCCAGTACCGGCGAGCAGTTGACCCTGAAGGTGCGCAGGCTGGCGTCAGCGGCCACAAGCTTGAGGGCCGCATCGCGCTGCACCTCGCCGCTGGCCAGGGCGCGGATCCATGGCGGCTCGGCGGAAAGAGGCTGGTCCGACTCGTCCAGCCAGGCGATGCCCGCCGCAGGCGTGCCCACGAGTTGTTCGTGGCTCTTCCCGAGGATGCTGGCAAGCGCCTGGTTGGCCAGTACGATGTTGCGCTGCTGGTCGATCACCAGCAGGCCCTCCGTGAGGGTGTCGAGCGCGGAGCGCACCCGGCCGGGAATCGCCGACGACGGATCGAGATGGCGCAGCACGCGGCCGAGATACAGGTGGAAGGCAATGAAGCAGAACACCGCGCAGGCCAGCGCCAGGCGCAGCCACGGCAGCTCCAGGATGCCGGCAATGCCGGGCGAGGTGAGCGGCTGGAAGCGGAACTCGACGCGGCCCCAGGGCTGCGCGCCGGACCACACCGGTACCTCGATCTGCGAATCGCCGACCTGGGCGGACTCGATCGGGGTCCAGGTGTTGGCATGGTCGCCGACGCTCGTCACCAGCTTGTTGTCGCGGGTGCGCACCCCGATCGAGAGGATGTCGGGGTTGCGCTTCATGATGAAGCGCAACACGTTGTCGAGCCGGCGCGGATCGTCCGAGCTGATGATCGCGGTGCTGCTGGCGGCGACGGATTCGGCCAATGCCACGCGGCCGCCGCGCACCGCCTCGGCGCGGTCCGGAATCAGCCCGAAGAAGGACGCCGCCAACAGCGCGCTGCTGACCACCGACACCAGGCCCAGGGTGATGTAAGTCTTGGTCGCGAGCTTCTTCATGTTGCGTCCTTCCGTACCGTGCCGGGCGCTTGCGCGACTTGATGACCGATGGATCCTGCGTTGTCTGGGTATCCGCTGTTCATTCAATACCCCCGCATCGGCTGCAACGGATGGTCGGCGTCGTCAGGCGGGGCTTCATCGAGCTCATCGTCGTCTTCGTCCATCTCGTCATCGCGCGCCAACACCGGCAGCGGATCGAGCACGTGCCAGGCCGGCAGCGAGGACAACAGGGTGCCCATCAGTACACCGCTGCGAACCACCCACAGTGCATAGGCCACCGAGAGGCCAAAGGTGACGTTGGTGGAGGTGACGGCGAAGCTTTTCTCCAGGTCGAACTCGCTCTTCGCCTCGTCGCGCAGGCGGTCGAGTTCCTCGATGAAGCCCTGCGAGCGCAGCGGGGCGAGGGATTGATCGGAGCTCACGCGGGTGGCTTCACTGCGTCCGGCCGAGGTGAGGATGCTGTCGATCAGCGTGATCGATTCGAACGAGAAGGCCGTGCGTTCGCCAGACAAGGTGTTCTCCAGACGCAGCTCTGCGGGCAGTGAGCCGGTGGCGGCGCTGTTGTGTGCCCCGCGGGCAGCGAGTTGCAGCAAGGGGGCATCCGGAAGGCCGCCGACCGGGCCGGTGGATCCGGCCGCGCTTGCGCTGCCATCATCAGTGGCCGAGCCCGCGCGTGCCGGCGCGGCAGGTGGCGCGGAGGTGGTGGTTGCCGGTGGGGACGGTGCGGTGGTCGCTGCCGCGGGTTTCGCAGGTGATGCTGGCTGCGCCATGGCGCCGGCTGCGGCATCCATGCTGACGGCGGTGACGTTGATGGTAAGGGTGTTGGGCGAGGCATCGAGGTCGATGCCGCCATTGGCGGTGCCGCCGTTGTCCTGCACCTGGAAGGTGAAGCTGGCATAGCCGGAACCGACGGGGATGAACACCAGGCGGCCGAGGCTGATGTCGGCCAGGGTGATGGTCTGGCCGGCGCTCAGCGCCACGCCGTTGTTGGTGAGCTTGCCGGCGCCCGGCAGGGTGCTGATGCGCACCGCGCTGAGCGTGTTGACCGGGCTGTCCCCCGTGTCGCTGAAGCCGAAGTCGGCTGCGACAAAGGTATAGGCGCTGTCCTCGCTGGTGGTGACGGTGGCGTTGGTGCCCGAAGGAGCGTCGTTGACGGCGGTGAC